>JAVBQI010000222.1:0-21370 GCA_031549145.1 Thermoguttaceae bacterium
CGATGTCGGCTCATCACATCCTGGGGGTGGAGGAGCTCCCAAGGGTTTGGCTGTTCGCCAATTAAAGTGGTACGTGAGCTGGGTTCAGACCGTCGTGAGACAGGTCGGTCCCTATCTGCTGTGGGCGCACGAAACTTGAGAAGGTTCAACTTTAGTACGAAAGGATTTAGTTGGACGTAGCTCTGGTGTTCCAGTTGTCACGCTAGTGGCACGGCTGGGTAGCTAACTACGGAATGGATAAACGCTGAAAGCATATAAGCGTGAAGTCAGCTTCAAGATGAGGTTTCGTATGCACTTTTGTGCGAAAGTCCCCTGGAAGACGACCAGGTTGATAGGCCGGATGTGTAAGCTCAGTAATGAGTTAAGCTAACCGGTACTAATGGACGAAAGCTTGATCACATATATTTTGTGTTCCTTGCGAATGATGTCGCTCTTGCTCTCTTTTTTGATAACCGATGCTCTTCGGGCGAATAGGCCGAAGAGTATTATCCGGCGGTCATATCCGAAAGGTCACACCTGTTCCCATCCCGAATACAGTAGTTAAGCTTTCGGAGCCGATGATAGTACTTCAAGTGCGAAAGTAGGTATTGCCGGTTTTTTTGAAATTCCAAGCGACGCGAAAGCGTCGCTTTTTTTGTTTCTTGTGATAAACTATTCCTTCAGCGGTCGTGTCGCTGAGATTGCGTCACATTCTTGAAACCGGGTTTTATGAAAACGCCTATCGATCTACAAGTCATTCTTTGGATCTGTGTAATCGGGCCTCTCGTTTTTCTCGGGATACTCGTTCGAAATTTTACGCTAGACCTGCATGCCGCCGGCTTCAAAGAAACGACTGGCGTTATTTCTCATAGCGAAATATCGCGGTGGGTGGTTGCAGATGAAGTCATCAACTATCGCTATACCGTCGCCGGTCGGGAATATGAAAATAATCTCTATTCCTTCGTGAAACGCGGCTGGTTCAAAGGTGACCTGGAAAAATTTCCTCTCGGACGCGAAGTCGTGGTCTATTATGACCCGACGGATCCGACGGTCTCCGTTTTGTCGCGAGGTAATGAGGATCCTGCTTATTATGTCATGCTTTTCCTCATTGCACCCGGACTGCTTCTCTGGGTCGTTGCTCTTTCCGTCGGAATTTTTCAAGATCGACGTCTGGCTGCCGCATCCAAGGTCGCCTTCATGCTTCTGGAAGACAACGAGGTGTCAAAAACCTTGAAAACGCCGACACATAACCCGATGATGCTTGGCGCATTAACGTGGTGCGGGGCCTGTTATGGTTCCTGCATGATTGCAATGCCTTGTGAAATCCCTCACCTGACCATAATGCTTTCAGCGGCGAGTTTTTTGGTCGGAGTCGTTGTTTGTTTTTTGTACGCGAGATTTGCCGCCACCCGACCGGCTTGGACCGTCGATCCTTTTCAAAAAACATTGACATTTTTCGATCCTCAATCGCCGACATTGCAAACGTCGGTTTCCTTTCACGCGTTGAAAGCTTTTTTTTTGAGACCACGGAAAGAGAGTTGGCTCAATCGGCGTATTCGAAAAACATATATCAAAAATCTGCCGGAAACGAAAAATGAACTTTGTATGCGTTATATCGACGACTCCGGAAATTCCAATATCGTCCGACTTGCCTTTTGCAATGATGTGTGGCTGAATCAACTGCGGGAATGGCTGGTTCGCGAGTGCTCGTTCGGGAAAGATGCTGAAAGGGACTAAAGTGTCGGCCAATACTCTGAAAAAATCACTTTTTTTTGTGCTGCTCGCGGTGCTCGGCGGTGTCGTTCTGTTTTGTCGCACGACCTCGCCGCCCCTGCCGCCGCCGAAGCTTGCGGCGAAAGAATATCTCGAAGCCCGAAAAACCTTGCTGGCCCGGCTGCATCCGCGTTATCACGCGGATCTCCGGGTAATTGTGAGCAAGTTGGGCCATGCAATTTGCAGGGTGAAACGCCGATTTTCCCGGAATTGAAAACGGAACTGGAAGCGTTGTTTTTCGATTCCGATTCGGAAGGTCGAGAGCACGTTATCAACCGATACCGTGATCCCAAGCAGAATTTGGGGACAACGTTCGCGAAGATCGCGAGGCGGGCGGGGTTGCCGCCGATTCCGAGGCCGTTCGATAACATGCGGATGACGCGGAGCAACAATCGTTGGGGGGCGTTCAAGGAGTCGCAATGGATCGGGCATTCCGGCTGTGTGAGGGCAGACCACTACCTGATGATTCAGGACGCCGATTACCAGGAGGCCGCGAAGTGGGAAATTTCACCAGTCGGCGAGGGGAAGATCGAAAGCAGCGACCGCCCCGCCCTCGGGAAAAACCGATTGGAACGCAGGGCTGGGTGAGGCGATTTTCCCACCAGCTTTCCCACCAGTAAGGGGCGAAATCGGCTCGCAAGGAGCCGCAGCTGGCGTTCGTCAAGAAATGAAAAAAGGGCTGTAAACCTTGGATTTGCAAGCCCTTGCGAGAAGATGCGAAACCTTGCGATGATCGAAAAAACAGCCCGAATATCCTCGGGTGGACTCGAACCACTAACCTTTGGCTTCGGAGGCCAGTGAGCTACTACTCGTTTTTTCTTCGCAAGTCCTTTGTTTTCATGTGTTTACGAAAACTGAAAATTTACCAGTGTCCGCAGCAAAACGGTGTAAACGGACACGTTCCGGCCCTTAAAAACAAGCACTTTGAAAAATCGCCGGACACAAAACGGACACTACGGACACGCTTTTTTGGTCGTCGTAAGTCCTTATACGGCAATCTGGGTAATATCGCCGAAAATATTGGATCGTTCGTTCGACCGCTTATTTTGATCCCGTAAATTACAGGCTCGGGAACAGTCTCTATTTCGAACCTGTGAAACACCTGTTTTTTAACGCAAAATCGGTCATTTCACACGGAAAAACAGGTGGTCAAAAAAGCAAAAACGGACACGGCGGACACGCTTTTAACGCTGCAATTCACGGCACTTGAAAGGCTTTTTTCAATTTTCTTGTCCTCAAAGGCCGATTTTTGAGACCGAAAAAAGACCGAAGGGCTATGGGTTCAAACGGCCAATTCTTCACACAGCACAACGTCAACGATTGACGCCTCGACCGTCTCCGGCGGCGGAAGGTGTATCGGTTTCCGCTGCTTGGTGATCGAAAGGCATATTTCGTCAAGTGTAGCGTAAATGTAATCGCGGCGTTCCTCGTTGGTCAGCCCTCTTTGCCACAAGTCTCTTACCCATTCCGGCGATACGAGTCCACGGATATGTTTTCCTAGCGTGACGATTTCCGGCTCGCAAAGAAGAAAATCATACGACACTTCGGCGGCAACGTCTTGCACTTCTCGCATGATGACTGCTTCGTCGTCGTCCGCAACCTTGTCGGCCAACGCTTTCGCGGCGGAAGCCGCGGAATAACTGCCGCCGATTGATCCGGCGATTCCGCCGACCACACCACCCACGGCGGTTCCGATCCCCGGAACGGCGCTGGCGATCGCGGCTCCCGTCATGGTGCCCGCAACCCAGCCGCCCGTCCCTCCGGCGACGCTCGATGCCGTGACGGCGACGTTTTTCCCGAGCTGTGTCCACGAAATATTCTTCAGTACGGTCGCACGGTAAATATCCGGGGAGGCGGTGATCGCCGTCGTCACGGCTCCCGTGATGATGTTCGTGCGGGTCAGCTTCCCGACATGGCTGATCGCGGCCGCCCCGCTCACGTTTTTCCCAAGCGTGAACGATGCAAGTTTGTTGATACCGCCTTTGAGGACCGGAACTTTGTGCAGGGTTTTCACGCCGTTTCGGACGGCGACATTTCCGACCGCCGCGATTCGGGACCGCAGCAATTGGGCGGCAATCATGCTGATCGTGAACGCGGAGGCCCCGGCCGCCAGTGCGACTTTGATCGATCCGGAAACAGCGTCTTTTACACTTTCGCCCGACCAGACCCGGGTCGCGAACTGGACGGCAAACGACGCCGCGAAAACATAACCGGAAGTCACGGTTTGCGTTTTGGCGTCAAAGGTCAAGGAGTCGATGTTTCCAGCCCGAGCAATGTTCCTCGCCTGTTTGTAGGTAATGTCCCCCTGCTTGACCAATCGCTCGGCGTCAATCGGATCGGAGAAGCCGGGAACCTTGCCGTCGGCAATGCGTTTCCGCATGATCGCAACGCAATCGGCGTATTGATCCTTGGGGACTTCGAGGATTTGGCCGGCGTATCGGTACAAGCCTTCTTTGTCGAATGCGGCCCGAACGCTGTCCGCCGCCGATTGGCAGTATTTCGTCTGGATCGCAATTCCGGACGAAATGCGATCCGCACCGTTCGCGGCGTTGGATGTTCCCGTAACCTCGACGGTCTTTCCCTTCAGGCGGTCGTTGACGATATGGACATCTTCAGCCGCGAAGCCGTGCCCGGTTTTCGTGTGATACTTTGAGATTTGCAGTTTTTCGAGCCATCGGGCAATGGCTGGGTGTATCCAGCCGGGATCGGGTTGCGTCGGTTCGGGCTGTTGGGTGTTATCGTCGGCTGTCATTTTCAAGATATGCAAAGCTTATTCAGCGGTTGCGTTTTCCGGCCCAAAAACAAGTCCATTGACTCTGCGGGCGAATCCTTTTTTACCCAAAGAGTTCTCAATTTGTGTATCCGGACGAACCTCTCCAGAGGCGGCCAGTCGCATCAAAGCACCAGAGTCAACAGGTCCAATACGGTTTCCCTCCATATTGAAATAGTACCACTCGCTTCCCCCTTTTTTGGGGCTGGATTCAGGCTCGGATTCCAAAGAATCAGGATCGGACGATTCCGGTTCGATGTTTTGCGACGCACTGCCCGATTTTTTTGCCGCGTCGTAAGTTTGGATCGTTTTGACCATTGCATCCTTGTAATTGCCGACATCCGTGATTCGTTTGAGTTCGAACTTTGTTCCCTTTTTATTTTCGTCGAAAATCTCGATATACTTTTTCGCCGAATTAAAATGCAAGCGACAAATCGGCGTTCGGTTGTTGTCGTCTAAAAGGATTCCAAAATAGGACATGGTATCCCGGTAAACAACGCGGTCCAAATCAACCTCTTCACGCAAGGCCGCCCGAACTGAATAAAACCCCTCCAGTTCCTCTTCCGTCGTAACAATCCCGTCCTGGGGCGCTACGGCTGCGGCCTCTTGCAACCGATTGACCGCTTCCTCCCGGTTCAATGCGGTTTTCAATCGTTCCGTCACCGTGTCGTTGAACGCTTGAGTGAACGACCGTTGAATCAACTCCGTGAACTGTTCGACCACTTTTGAGGTGACCATTCCCGGATAAACAATTTTGGCGATTCCACGAACAAACCACTCGGTCGGGCTCGACATTTCATTGAGAATGATCGACCTGATTTCGTTCATGTATTTCAGGTCGGTCGCGTTGGTCAAGATGCCTTCCATGTCAAAATGCGACTTGTGGAATTTTTTGAGCTCGTCAATTTCACTGTCTTTGAGAGAGGTTATATTAACTTCCAAAAACGGCTTTTCATCCATGATATTCTGCCGCGCAAGGTCGGTATAGAATCGATAAATGATTCCGTTCGTCAAGATACCGAATTTCGCGTTGGCGGCTTGAAAATACCGCACCAGCTGGCTTTCGTGAAGATTGAGATTCTTATTCCAGTGCTTGCACTCGATCAGCATGAGCGGTGTTTCGTCTTCGAGGATTGCATAATCAATTTTTTCGCCCTTCTTGATGCCAATGTCGCAAGTAAATTCCGGAACGACTTCGAGTGGGTTGAAAACGTCGTACCCGAGAATCTGAATCATCGGCATGACGAAAGCGGTTTTGGTCGCCTCTTCGGTTGAGATACTCCCTTTCAACTTCAAAATTCGTTCTCCCAGTTGTTTAACTTGATCTTTGAAGTCAACGGCCATGCTATTTATCCCCTATCGGCGCAAAAAGATAGCCCGCAACGGTTGCGCATTCCGTTACGGGCCGAAGTGGACACCCTGTCCACGCCTTCGAGCCTATCGAAATTTTTCGGTTTTTGCAACGGCTCTGAGAAAAATTTTCCAAAAAACAAATTTTTCTGTTGATTATTCCCCAAGCGGTGATATACTGTCAAATATACCTCTAACCCTTTTGATCCCATGACCCCACGTCAGCGTAAAGAAATTGCCAAGGATGTGAAATTCAAAGCCGACTTCGCGGCCAACTTCAAAAAAGTTCGTGAAGCCAAAAATATTTCGGTTTACGAGCTCGCCGACAAAATGGGGATCAATTACCAAACGATTTATCGATGGGAGTCGGCGGACCGTTGCCCGATCAACGAACAGATTCTTGACGCTGCCGAAGCCCTTGGGGTCAAAATTGCGGACCTGATCCCCAAGCGGTAAAAATTTTTCTGCGCCAAATGCCGTAATTTCAGAGGCGAAAAAAATTTTTTGAAGAAAATCACCGAAAGGAGAATTTTATTATTGACAACTCACCGATCGGCGATATAATAACAGCATAAGACACAACCAACCCCCTAACCAACGGAGCCAAAACCATGACCCAACAACAAAAGCAAATCATCGCCCTGAGCGTCATCGACCAACTCAAGAGACTCGTCGAGATCGCCGCCGCCGACTCGAAGATCACCGCCGAGACCCGCGAGTACATCGAGTGTGAAATGGAACACCTCGAAGGGACAATCGACATGATGGCCGAGTAACCCAACCAACCGCCCCGGCGAAAGCCGGGGCAACCCCCTTTTCGGAGCCACGGCTCCGGCTCCAGAAATGGTCACTGAAACACAAAAGAAACGAAACAAAAAATTTTGGAAATTTTGAAAATACATGTTGACATTGCACAATATAAGTGATATTATTTGTGCATAGAAAGGAGGTAATTACCCCATTGAGCGCACGATTAAATCACTATATGCCTGATGAACTCCATGAGAAGGTCAAGATGCTGGCTGATGAATGTGGAATGTCGGTAACGGCATTTATCAATATGAAAATGTTGTCGGCGATTGAAGAGGGCAGCGTTGAAGCCCTCGAAAAGCGTATCTCGCAGTTGGAAAAGGAAGTTCGGGAACTGAAAGGAAAGAAATGACCATGCGAAAACTACGGCTTTATTTGGATACTTCGGTGATCAGCTGCATCCATGCCCCACATCGTCCAAAAGTGGAAGAAGTGACCGGAGAATTTTACAAGCATGTCAAAGAGCATGCCGCAGAATACGAACTGGTTATTTCGCCGGTGACGCAATACGAAGTTCGGAACTGTCCTGAACCGAAACGATCCCTGCTTTACCAGCTTTTGGCCGAATTGGATTTGACGGTACTTTCTGACAATGACGAAGCGGTTCGATTGGCAGGGCAATACATCGAAAGCGGCGTCCTCGAAGCCAGGCATCACCGGGATTTAACGCACATCGCCTATGCTGTTATTGCCCGCTGTGATTACATTGTCAGCTGGAACATGAAACACTTTGTCAACACGCGGACAATCAGCGGAGTTCAGTCCGTCAACCTTGCAAATCATTACTGGAGTCCGTTCATCATTACGCCAACCGTTATTTTGGGAGACAAGACCGATGCAGAAATATGATATTCATTCCGACGATCCGCTCGAAATGGTTTGGGCGGTTCGTGAAAAACTGTATGAAGAAACCCAAGACATGACCCCGGAAGAGTTTAGCCGACATATTCGCAAAGAAGCCGACAAATTCGAGAAAGACTTGAAACGGGTTCGCTCCGAACATCTTGTTGAAAAGAACAAGAAATAGCAAACCGCGACTGCGAGACAAAAATATTTTTCGGGGACGACTTGCTTTTTTGCCGGTCGTAACGTACATTACTCTTGTCCGGGTGAGACACCCGGTTTCCCGCATGTTCGTCCGGTGGACGGCCTCTGGCGAGGGCAGAGTAATAAGCCTCGTTTTTTGTTTCGATTGCACCCTGATCGGAGTAGAAAACGCAGGCTTTTTCTGTTTCTGCTCCGATCCGAAAAAACGAATTTTCAGCTATAAATCAAAAGAACTTTCCCAAGATGTAGCCGGAAATCGTGCCAACAATCGTTCCAATGATCGTACAAGCAATTCCAACAGTCCACTGCCGGGTTGATATGACACTATGATTCCTCATTTCGGCAACCAGCAGCAATTGATTGAAATGATCCCTCTTGCTTTCGAGGTCGAGATAATGAATACGCAATTCCTCAATCTTCGACTTTAGTAAATCACATTCCTCATTTGTACTTTCGGAATGATCCTGACTTAACTGAGACAGAATCACCTGGATTTTTTCCCGATATTCATTCAGCATTTTTCGACCACTTTCTGGCAGAGAAGCCAGCCGGTAGTCCTGGTCAAAAGAATAATGATTACGAACAAAAAACAAGATAGTTGCTTTGAGAGCATCAAGGCGAGCGCGAATGCAATGCCGAATGGCACGGCGGATTTGCTCCTCAAATCCCTGGGAGGATTTGTCTTGCCGCATTGCATCCGAAAGATGCTTTGCGGCATAGCGAAGCTCGTTGATCGAAGGAATGACAATTCCTCGTGGCCCGTTTTGAGCAGCACAATCAACGTCCTCTTCGCTCGAAAAACGGGAAATCGAAAGTTCGGCAAGTTTGATATCTTCCTCGGCTTTGGAAAATGCCTCGTGAAAATCGTCGATACTTACCATTTGGATTGCTCCGAGAAAAAATATTTTTCCATTTTGCTTTGGAGATCATCCATGTCTTCTTGGGTAATGTATTCGCCCTGCTGTAGTGAAATGTTTCCGCGAGCTATGGTAGCACACACGCTGCTTTCGATTTCACGGCGTTTTTTTGCCTGTAGTTGTCGGATTTCCTGTAGCCGTTTTTGGCTTGACTTGAAGAAATTGAACATGGTGACACCTTCTGATCCTTCTTGGAGCGGAAAATTCAGCCTTACATCCAAAAGACCATCCGCAATAATTAAGAGTGCCTTTGATAAGCTTCCTTGAGTCTCAACTTAAATGTATTATTATCATGTTTCGGCAAATTTAAAGAGGCTCCCCCACCGATACTACGAATTCCCGGGGCTTTTGCAAGGTTATTTTTGGCCGAATCCCGATAAATAATGCAAAACTTAAAACAGGAACAACCAATTTTACTTAACAATACTGAATTATATCTGACGAAACAAGAGGGAACTTTAAGAATTTTTGAAAAAATAGTAGTAAAGTATTGACGAAATAGTTTACTACTATATAATCTCTGATACTGAAACTTTCACCCCCAAATCACCCTGGAGAAATGAATGACCCCAAAACGTGGGCAACCGCCAAAACCTCTCGAAGAACAAAGAACCGAGTCGGTGTCCTACCGATACACCAAAGAAGAAAAGGCTTTGCTTCAGGAGGCTTGGGAACTTTCTGGTTCGCCAAAAACGCTTTCCCGATGGTTCGCCGAAATCACTCTCGAAGAGGCAAAGCGAATCGTGAACGATTCCAAGAAATGAAAAACGGCGTCGATTTCTCGCCCTGAAAAGCCGAAATCAACGCCTAATTTGTCCGAACGTAACCGAACGGAACACCTCTATCATAGGCATCTTTTGCCCGTGAGTCAAGGTGTTCCCCACCAAAAAGGAGAACATTATCTATGAAAACGAACGAAATCCGTAACGAATCGGTTCACGAAGCTGTCTTGAGGCTCAACACAATAGTATCTGAACATTGGTGCATAATTGCGATATCTCTTAACGACTCCGATCGCTCTATGGTGGTTTCATTGGCGGCCGGGTTTGTGGAACATCACAAAAAAGTTTACGCAATCTGTCAATTAGATACGCCGGATTATTATGTCCGTCGCCCGCTTTTCCGTGCATTGACTTACGACGGCGATGTGGTTTACGACGCCCATCGCGAGAGTTCGTGCAAAAACTCGTAGCCAGCCCAGGTGATGCGATTGGGATATGCCTTGTCCGGTTCGTCATTGAGGCCGATCAAGCCGCCTTCAACCATCATTTTGATATAGCAGCCAGCCTCGTCGTTTGTCAACCCTTCGATTTTTGAGGGGTACGAACCAGAATCCATCGGCCTGAAATCCCCGTCGCGTGCGGCAGGAGGAGGGTAGAGAAATGTATCGATTTTGTCTTTTCCATTGTGATTTTTTGCGATCCATCGCAAAATTACCCCAATTGTTTTGTAGCTCCGTTCCATCGTCTCCTCCGTGAAACAAGGTTGCTGAAAACCAAACGATACGAAATCCGAATTTTCGTGTCAACATCACATCAAGCAAGGACGCTTGATTCTTTAGGCTAAGGCTGGCCGGTTTAACCTCTCCCCCTCAACTGCGCTCAACGTATGCGCGGAAAGGATTTTGTTATGTCTGCTGAAAATGACTCTGATTTCGTCGAGATCGTCCACGCGATTCCGGCTCACTCATTCTTCGAGTTCAGCGACGTTCTCGGCCGATATCGAATCAGACACTCCGACGTCGAGCACCTGATCCGCATTGGCTGGCTCATCGAGTACCGAGGGTACGTTCACTTCTCCGTCGAGGCGATCCGATCCGCTATCGACGGAAGGATCGACCGTATCATGTATCCCTCCAGCCAAAGCCGCTTGGTCCCGCTCGCTTTCGTCCCGCCGTTCGACGGTCGGAGGGTCGGCGTAGTCGGCCGGTTTTTCCGCTGGCTGGTCGGTTGGCCGAAGCATGAGAAGTAAAACGCAGATCGACGAAATCGCCCCGAGAAAGATCGCAGCCGATTGAGATGCCGTGAACCATCGTGTGCGGTGCTTTGCGAGGAATTCATATCCCTTTTCGGAGATGCCGCGAATGAAATGGTTTTGGTTTTAACGCCATCCTTGCATGTAATGATGCTCGGCCTCTCGTCCACGAAGCACACGAAATAATCCATCATCATTGCGTGAGCGTGACATCTCCGATCGAGGTCGTTTTCCATGACCGGGAAAAACGAATTCCCTCTATTGTCTATCGCGTCAATTGATTTGAGATATCGAGCGACATCCTTGTTTTTTGGCCTTGGCATCGGCGGCTCCTTTCGGAGCGAACGATACTGATTTCCGAGCAACGAATCAATACCAATCTGCGCTGAAGGTGCGCACTGAAACATTGAGGTTTCCCATGAGCAAGAAGCCGATCCCCGTCACCATCATTTGCAAAAACGAGCCGGTTACTGGGGCGGTGGGGATTGAAAGATTATGAAATTTTCCTTTCCCATTTTAACAAATTGCTCATGGGTCCCATTCGCTGCCTCTCGATGGTCGAGGGTGCGGGCGGGCAATGGCTGGGGGTATAGGTAGTTAACTAACATTATGAACAAAGAGCAGCAGAAAAAGAGCCGGGCAGATTATCAGTCCGAGTACATGCGGAACCAGCGGGCCGCGAACAACGAAATCGGCCCGGTCCCGGCTTGTGTGAATCCTGAACGCCGGGAGCGAACGAAAAATGATTTCGTTGCATTTTGCAAGGAATACGGCGGCGAAGTTTCGTTTTTTCGTGACTGGAAACAAATTCATTACGACCTCGCAGGGTATTTTGAGGATTGTGTTTTGAACGGTGGCAAGAGAGCCGTTGCCGCGCCACGGGGAACGTGCAAGACGACTTTTGGGCGATGGGCGGTAAAGTTCGCTATGCTTCAGCATCCGGAAAAACACAAGCACGTCGTCTATCTTGGTGCGGTCGGCGGTGCAACAAAACAGTCGATGCAGTTCATTTACGATCAGCTTCGGTTGAACGAATTTCTCTTCGAAGATTTTCCCGAAGTGTGCTTTCCGTTCCAGGCTCAAAAGGACAACAAGCAGAAGCGGTGCACAATCAACGAAGTTCACACAAACGTTTCCTGGACGGAAGACGAAATTGTTTTCCCGACGGTTGAGGGTTCGGCGATTCCGCCGAGCGTAATTACGTTTCGCTCGATCGGTGCGGGAGGCATCCGTGGTATCGACGTGTCGATTTTGGGTAAAGCCGAACGCCCGACCCTGGTTGTGATCGACGACCCCCAGTCGGACGCCTCGGCCCAATCGGAATTGATGGTTGGCAACATGTATGACATCGTGACGGGCACGATTAAAAATCTTGCCGGGTACGACCGCAAAACGAAGTTGCGGCACTCCTTGTCCGTGATCGCGGTCGTCACCTGCATCGCTCCCAACGACTTGGCGATCCAGTTGCTTGACCGAAAGAAATCCCCGGAATACCGAGGCCGACTTTACAAACGCCTCGATCCGATGCCGCTGAACATGGACCTCTGGAAGCGATATCGGGAAGTGCGATACGAGAGTTTCGAGACTCACGGCAATATCAGCCTTGCGACGGAATTTTATCGGTCGAACCGTGAGGCGATGGACGAGGGTGCAAAGTGCATCGACGACGACGATTACGAAGCGGGGATGATTTCCGGCATCCAGTTTGGAATGGAACACTGGGCCGACAACCAGGAATCGTTTTTCCGCGAACAGCAAAACGATCCGGAATCGGCTCTCTACTCCGACGGCTCGCTATTGTCGGTGCCGATGGTACTCCATAAACGCAACAGCCTTCAACGCTGCTGCATCCCCGACGAAACGGCGATTCTCACCGCCCAAATTGACGTCGGGATCCACTACCTGAATTATGCGGTCACGGCGTTCGGCGAAAACTTTAAGTTTGTCCATACGGTCGATTATGGGGTTTTTCCGGATCAGGGCGTACCGAAGATCAACAAATCCAACTTTGTGGTTGGCATTCAAGAAAAATACACGAAGGGGAACGAACTTGACCGGATGAAGCAAGCAATTACCGATTGTCTGAAACATATCTTTACACAAACGTACACGGACGAACGCGGTGAAATCGTGGACGTTTATAAGGCAACGGGATTCAAGCAAAACGCGACCGGGGAAAATTTCCGATTCCTCTCGGCCGTTGGCGTCGACGCGGCGGACGGTGTGCGGGAAACGACCGTGTGGAAAGCGGTCGCGGAGTTCAACCGGAAAAAGATTTGTGGTTATGCGGGCCGAGTGATTCCGACTTACGGCGATGTTGGTCGGTCGCGACTGATCCGGTATTACGACCTCAAACCGGGCGAATGGCGCCGCGGCGAAAAGGGGGACGGCAACTCGGACTGGATCGAAAACCAGATCGTCAAGGAACCGCTCCGATTAGAAACCAACGGTCTTGTGCCGGTCTCTTTTCTTTGGGACACAAACACGTTCCGGACCGAACGCAACCGATCTTGGGTGTGTCCGAAGGGGCGAGAGGGAACTCATACACTTTTTTCGGACAGTGAAATCAACCACTTGATGTTTGCCGAACACCAGTGCGCCGAGGATTATACGCCGTCGCGACTGTCCGGAACCGATTACTACCGATGGAAAATGAAGCGGCCTCGGTTTTCCGACAATGAATTTTTTGATATCGATGCCGCGTGCTTCGCGTTGGCGGCGTATGTCGGAATTCAGGTCCAAACCAAAATCGTTTACCGTGATGTTCCGAGGATGAAAATTTCTCGGGACGAGTACCTTAGGCTTGTCAATAGGAGATGAAACCATGAAGTGTCCGAAATGCGGAAGCAGTGTTACGAAAGTAATTAGCCTCAAACCCAAAAAATATAAATGCACCCTGTGCAAGGAAAATTATGCCGAATACAGCGAAGAAACCCAACGAGCCGAATCGCCTCGGCGATTGCCCGAAGTGCGGAACCAGGATGATCGTTCGGCGAACGATGTCGCTCGGAACGGCGACGATCCACCGTCGCAGAGAGTGCCCAAACCCGGAGTGTCTGGAATGGATCGAAACGAGCGAAAGGATCATCGACCGGCGAAAAAGCAACTGCGACGATAATCACCCTGACTGAAAACAGTCGGTTTTGCCCAAAATTTTGAAGAATTTTAAACTATTTTGCTAAATACGGCGCATTTAGCAAAATAGTTTTTTTAAAATTGACGCATCGCGGAACCTGCTTATCATAAACCGCAGAGGCACATCATGAGCAGCGAAAATTCCCGCCCCGTCGTTTTACCGAACATTACCGAAATTGGCGGCAGGCCGATTTCCGGGTTTTCTTCCAACGGCGTATCGGTTTCCTTCGAGAATCAGAAATCGAAGATTGACGCGGAATTGGCTCAGATGCAACTCGATGCGATCAAAAAAGGCATTCAGGTTCGACACCAGGTTTCAGGCGGGCCGGTCCAGTGAACAGGCACAAAATAGGATTCTTTCCGCGAATGTATTACTCCGTCCGCGCGGCAATCGCGGCCGGGCGAGCGGTATTTGCCGCCGGGCTGAACGTGTCGAGGCGATCTTTCGATACGGCCTCGCATTGGGCTGGTGTTCGGGACGAGAGACCGGGACAAGGCGTTACGGCCTACGACCGGTCGAATGCCCGGGGAAAAGCCCGTGAAGAATTTTTGAACAACCCCTACGGAACCGGGTTCCCGGAAACGTTTGATCTTTACGTTTTGGGCGACACCGGGCCGAGGTTGATGTTTTTCGGCAAGCCGCTTGATCCGGAGTGGAACGCGAAGCACGTCGCGTTTCGCGACTGGATGTCGTGGAAGTGGTCGAAGGCCGCCGAGCAGATCGAGTTGCTCGACAATCTCTCGATGGCCTTGCAAATGATGATCGTGGACGGGGCGTCGTTTTTGATGATTAGTCGCAACAGTCAGCACGATCGATTCCCGATCAATTACGAGTGCATCGAGCCGCAACGAATCGCAAATCCCGGAATGCGGCAAAACGGGAAGTGCGAGCTCGGACATCTGATCGATGGGTTTATTTTCGACGACGAGAACAATCTCATCGCACTGTCTGTCTTGGACTTGCCGGAACGTGAGACCGACGATTTCGACTGCAACAAATACCAGATCGTTGACGCCAAAAATATCCATATTTTGACACGGAAAATGGTTCCGGGTCAGGTGATCGGACACACATGGTACGCGCCCATCCTTGAGACGCTGGGGCGGTTGCGGGACACGCTCGATTCGGTGACGGAGAATTTTAAGAACTCGGCATCGATTATCGGGACGATGGAAACGGAGTACGGTTACGGGGAGAACTACTCGCCGTTTACGGAGATCGAACCGGCCTATCCGTACATGTCCGTCGAGATGCGGCGGAACAAATGGTTGCAGATGCCACCGAGAACCAAAGCCCAGGCATTCAAGCCAGAGCAACCGGTTCAAGGGCTTTGGGACATCATCTCGGGGTACGTCACGATGATGGGACGCGGCGTTGGACTGACGCGGAATAAAAGTACCGGGTCGAGCCACGAATACAACTTTTCGTCGAGCCGATTGGACGACCAGCAGCTGACCATCCGGAACGGGCGACTGCAAAAAAAGGTCAAGGAAAAATCTTTGTTCCCGATGTTCGTGCTTTTTTACGGCTGGATTTATCCGGAAGCCGTCGCGCGATTCGGAGTTGACATCCCGACGCCGGACGAAGTGTTTTTTGACTTTCAGTTTCCGCAGCCCCCGGCAATCGACCCGGAAGCGCAAATGCGAGCCGACGCAATTGCGATCAAAAATTGCACGGAGTTACCACAACAAATTTGGAGACGGAAGCACGGCGACGATATCGAAGATTACGAGGACGATTTTGCGTATGCCAGAAAACATTTCCCCTGGCTTTACGAAGGATCGCCGGGGCAAGCGGCACAAGGAAAAGGAATGATACCGCCCGCCGAGAATACACGGATCAACGAACCTAAAGCCGACACCAACCTAGAGAACCATGCCGCGACCGACGTTTCGGGTACACGCGAAATTTAAGGCTTCGCTGCCCCCGCTGACACAAACCGAAAGACGGATCATCCCGTTTCGCCCGCTGTATTCCGGCGGTGAGTGCGATGTGGACGGGTTTGATTACCCGACGGTTGTCGATATTGATTCACTGGTGATCGAAGACGACTGTCCGGCATTGATTCAACACGATCCGGCGATGGTTGTCGGGAAGCACAGGAACATCTGCAAAAAAAACACGAATGGGCTTTTGAGCGTGGACAGCGACGCCGACGTACACGGAACGGTTTACGCAAAGGCATTGCTCGAATACATCGACGAAGATATTCACAAGCCGGAGCCGTCGATCGGCGTGGATCGAATCAGGTCTTATAACACAATTTTTCATCCGGCAGGAACGACGGCCCAGGTCAACGGACGAACGTTTCAAGGGCCGATTTATGTGATCTATCAGGGGCACATGACCGAAGGGTCGTTTGTGACCTTGCGAGGGGACTACGGAGCCAAATCGCTTTTAGCTTCGCTGAAACTTTTTAACAAAGGAGAGAAGGTTATGACTTTTGAGGAATTTCTTGCAAGCAAGAACATCACCCAGGAACAATTCGACGCAATGACGCCGGAAGAACAGGCTGCGTTGAAAGCGGAGTTTGAAGCGGATGGATCGGGGGGCGAGGTTGACGCTTCGCTCGACGAGGGAGGTGAGCCGGTTCCCGGGCCGTGGTTTCGCCCTCGCGAAGGCCCGAGACGTAGCGGAGCGCCCCGGCGACCGATTCCGAGACCAACTCGTTTTCGACACCCCAGCGGAAAATCTGTGCGACTCGCGACGTTCGGCGATTGACCTCGGTTCGGCATAACCCGGCCTCGACAAATTTTTCCCGGACTTTTTTGAGAGCGAGCGGGCCAAATTTGGCGACAGGGAGATCGCCAAAAAGATCAAGGAGCGGCGGAATAACGTAATCGCGGAAAAATCGATAACTGCCTGTTTGTCGTCCGTTTTTGACATAATGAGCTTCCGCCCAATCCAAAAACTTTACAGCCAGCAGGGAAACGGAGACGGTTTCTGGGGGCGAGTGAAAATCCAGCGTGTCCGTTCGCGTGTCCGCGTCGATAAGTTCGCGTAGAAATTCGGCGTAAGCGGTCCTGGATTCCGTAGACTTGTATTTGCCGGGAAAGTAAGTTCGTTTCGGTTTTCCATCAACTCGGATTTCGGCGAAACCGAGGTCGCGAGTCGAGTGTTTTCGGTATTTTGGAATCCTTGGCATTTGGGGGGCTCAGTGCACGGTTTTGATAAAAAACGGACACAAACGGACACCAAACGAGTTTATCACAAGAAGGAAAAAAAGTCAAACACTCGCGTAAGTGCTTGACTTTCAAGGGTTTGAGGAATATCCTCGGGTGGACTCGAACCACTAACCTTTGGCTTCGGAGGCCAACGCTCTATCCAATTGAGCTACGAGGACGTAATCGCCGAAAACGTCAGTATCTTGACGGCAACTTTCCGGTATTCTAGCAAATTCTCTTTCAAGAGCAAGCACCGGTCGAGGAAAACTGATCGGCGCAAAGCAAAATATTGCTCGCGGAGACGCGGAGATCACGTTTTTTGTACAGAAAACAGCAGCGTCAATGCGAGATCGAGACCGAAAGCTTCGGAATTCTAGGGCAGATAGGCAGTTTTCTCCTGCCGACACAATCTTGCAATTCGACCTTGCGAAAGGGGACGCTATTTCTTACTATTCTGCCCCGTCTCCCTCCTTTTTAATATCGCTAAATCAGTTTATTTCCCTTCCCCTCCCCCATGCTCAAGGCGATTGAACTTTATGGTTTTAAAAGCTTTGCCGACCGGACTCGATTGGAGTTCGGCGAGGGGATTTCCGCCGTCGTCGGGCCAAACGGGTCGGGAAAATCGAATATCGTCGACGCCATCAAATGGGTGCTCGGTGAGCAAAGCGTCAAAAAACTCCGCGGCAATGATATGACCGATGTCATTTTCAGCGGCAGCGCGTCCCGGGAACCGGTCGGGGCCGCCGAGGTTACTCTTTCGTTCGACAACGGTCAAAAAATTTTCCCGCTCGACGTTCCCGAGATACACATCACCCGCCGGATTTATCGGAGCGGCGAAGGGGAATATCTCATCAACCGACAACCTTCGCGGTTGAAAGACATTAAAGACCTGCTTGGCGGGACCGGGCTGGGGACACAGGCCTACAGCATTATCGAACAAGGCCGGGTCGAAATGTTGCTGCAAAGCTCGTCGGTCCAACGTCGCGGGATTTTCGAAGAGGCGGCGGGCATTAGCCGTTTCAACGCGAAAAAACAGGAGGTCCAACGCCGCTTGGAACGGGTCGACCAAAACCTGATCCGACTTTCCGACATCGTTGGCGAGATCGAAAACCAACTGAAAAACGTCAAATCCCAAGCGGGCAAGGCCCAACTGTACCGTCAGTACACGGCGCGGTTGCAAGAGTTGCGGATACAGGCCAGTTTGGTCGATTGGCGCAAAAGTATCGCCCAAAGCCGGGTTTTGCATGAGGAAATCGAGACGCTCGGCGGCGCGGAAAAAGAGGCCGGGGAATCGACCGAACGGCTCGAAAAAACGGTGTTCGAACAAAACGCCCAACTTGAGGAAATCAACCGACAAATCGGCCGAATCGAAGGGGAAATCGTCGCCGTCCGAGAGCGGATCAACGGGGAGGAATCGACGATCGAGCTGCAATCGGCCCAGGTCCAGCAAATCGAGGCGGAAACCATCCAACAAGGGCGGCAGTTGATCGACTTGAACGTTCGCAGCGTCGACACGGAAGAGATGATGCGCAAGACGGACGAGGAGATCCGGCGAGCCCGCGATTATCACGAAGAAATCGGCAACTCCTACCAACAGCTTTTGGAGACGGCCGAGCAACTGGGGCTCGAATGCGAAGCGAACCAAGTCGAAACGACGCGGTTTCGAAAAGAGCTGGAAGAAAAACGCCGTCAAATCAGTCGCATCTCCGGCGAACTCGGCGGGCTGGAATCACACCGGCAGACGTTTTTGGAAAATCAGGAGCAAAGCGCGGCCCGGCTCGGCTTGTGCGAGCGGCAGCACGCCGAACTTTCCGCCAAGTGCGAGGAACTGAAAGGAATTTGCCTCGATCTCGAAGATTCGGCTTCCTACAAACAGGAGTTGCTCGATACCGCCAAAAGGCAAAAATCGGAACGGCTTGAGACGCTCAACCGGCATTCGCAGGAGTTGGCCGGGCTCAAAGAGCGGCTGAGCGGCATGTCCGAGCGGATTTCCGTGCTTGAGGAATTGCTGCGGAAACATGAGGGCTTGAGCCCCGGCGTCAAGGAAGTGATGCGACAGGCCCGGGAGCCGGACAGCCCGTTCCGGTTTGTTTTCGGTTTGGTCGCCGATCTGTTTCGGGTCGACGTCGAGGCCGCCCCGCTCATCGAACTGGCGCTCGGCCCTTCGGCCCAATATATCGTCGTTTCGCCGGAGCCGGAACTGTTCCGGCATATCGAACGGACTTCGAACCAATTTGCCGGCCGGGTCGGTTTTGTTTGGCTCGACCCGAACGCGACCGAAATCCCCTGGGTCAAAGGGGCCGGTTTCGACGGCCGGGCCCATGTTTTGGGACGGGCCGACCGGTTCGTGCAGACCGATCCCGCCCTCACACATCTCGCGCAGCGGCTGTTGGGACGGACCTGGATCGTCGAAAACATCGCCGTCGCGAAATCGCTGTACCGGGAAAGCGACGACCGGACGAACTTTTTGACGGTCCGCGGGGAATACCTCGCGGCCGACGGGACGATCATCGTCGGCCCTTCGGTCGGTTCCTCGGGCGTGATTACCCGGCGAAGCGAGTTGCGGACGCTGTTCGAGCAGATTCAGCTTATTGAAACGCAGGCTCGGGAAAAGGAAATTACGATCACGGTCCTCAAAAACCGGCTGTCCGAGGACGAAAAGCAACTCGAAGAAGCAACGAAAGAATACCAGCGGGCCGTCTCCGAAAAGGAATCCCGCCGGGTCGCTCTCGGGGCCGCCGAAGAGCGTCTCGCCCAAAACTCCGCCCAATTGCAGCAATTGCAGGACGAAGCCGACTCGCTCCAACGGCAATTGGAAAAAGCGACGCTGCAATGGGAAGAGACCCGACGGGTTCAATCGGAACTTGAAACCGGGGTGCTCGGGATCGAGGACGAACTCGCCCGGCATCTCGCGGAATCGGACGAGCGGGAAAGAGCGAGAAAGGAACACCAGCGCAAAACGACCAACGTTAAAATCGAACTCGCGAAAAGCGAGGAGCGGCTCGATTTTCTCAAGGATCGGATTCAGCAATTCGAAGATCGCCAACAAGAGCGGCAGCATTTGCTCTCGGATCACGAAAAGCGGGTCCGGACGCTCGACGCTCGCCGGGATCAGACGCTGCTCGCCGTGTTGCGGCTCGAATCTTCGCTCGCGCTGCTGTATGTCCGGAAAGAAACTCATTCGAGTGCGGCGAAATCGTTGCATCAAAATCGTGCGGAGCTCCTTGAGCAAAGAAATTTGGGTCAAGGCGATTTGAAAAAGAATCAGCAGGAATTACATCGAATTCGAAGCAAGGCTCACGCAAAACAATTGGAACTCGAACGGCTCCTGCAAGAGCAAAAAGTCCTTTCCGACCGGATGCAGGAAGATTACGGCATCGAATTGGAAGAGTTGGAAGACGAACAGCAACCGGGAGCGGGGCCGAAATCGGAAGACGGCAACGAGACAACGGACGACGGGGAACAGACAGCGGATGATCGCAACGCGGTTGCTTCGCGATCCCGATCGGAATCGTTGTCGTCCGGATCGTCCGGCCCCGGTTCCAGCTCCGGAATTTCTCCGACGGAAGAGATCGAGGATTTGCGACAAAAGATTCAGCGGCTTGGCGGGGTCAATCTCGACGCGATCGAGACGTTGGAAGAGTTGGAAACGCGGTATACGACCCTTTCCAACCAATACCAGGATTTAATGAACGCGAAAAAGTCGATCGAGAAAATTATCGAAAAAATCAACGTCGACTCCCAACGGCTTTTCGCGGAAACCTTCGAGGGGGTCAAAACGCATTTTTTAATGTTGTTCCAACAACTTTTCGGCGGCGGGTACGCCGATCTGGTTTTGGAAGATGAGAACAACATTTTGGAATGCGGCGTCGATATCGTCGCCCGGCCGCCGGGCAAAGACCTCAAGAGCGTATCGCTTTTGAGCGGCGGGGAAAAGACACTGACCTGCGTCGCTCTCCTGCTTGCGTTTTTTCGGTATCGCCCGAATCCGGTCTGCATTTTGGACGAGGTCGACGCGGCCTTGGACGAAGGGAACATCGACCGTTTCGCCCGGGTGATCAGGGAATTTCGCGATTCGACGCAATTTTTGATCGTAACCCATTCCAAGAAAACAATGGCCAGTGCCTCGACGATGTACGGCATCACGATGCAGGAGAGCGGCGTTTCGAAGCCGATTTCCGTCCGGTTCGTCGATGTCGGGGAAAACGGTGAAATTCTCGACACGGCCGGAACCGCTCCGCCGAACGAACCGGACGACGAGGGACCGACGACCTTTTCGATCGACACCGATTCGCGAAACAACATCGCGGCCTAGAGCATTTCAAAATTTAGTGTACGGTGTATCCGGCGTGTCGGAAATAGTTTCGGCATTCGGTTTTGGAAAACAGCTGCGGCGAGCGACGCAAGAAGCGTTGCAGCTTGCCAACATCGCGAATTTTCCGCTTTCGCA
>JAVBQI010000064.1:0-13808 GCA_031549145.1 Thermoguttaceae bacterium
CCGCGGCTCTGAACGAACATGACCTGAGTTTAAAAGAGCCGGCCAAACAATGCAACGCACCCCGAAATATTTTACGTTCCAGCATTCTCTTTTCTTTTTCTTCTGGTAGAATAGGTGTTTGGTTTTTTGCCGGAAATCGAAAAAATTTCAGGTGCGAAAATTTCGTCGGAGTTCCTGTTTTCGTCGTTTTGAATCGAGTTGATGCATTATGTCGAATGATGATGAGATCCTGCAATCGGCCAATATTTTGATTGCCGACGACGATCCCGCGATTCTGCGATTGTTCACCCATCTGCTGGAGCAGGGCGGGCACAAAATCCGCACCGCCGAGGACGGCAACCAGGCGCTGTACATGATCCTGCAGGACTGCCCCGATGTCCTGATCACCGATTGGATGATGCCCGGGTTCGACGGGCTGGAACTCTGCCGAAGGGTCCGACAATTGCACCACCGCAAAGTCTTGCCGCACTACACTTACGTCCTGATGCTGACGGCCAAGACCGGGAAAAGTTATCTGATCGAAGGGCTCGAAGCGGGGGCCGATGATTTCGTCGAAAAATCGGCCGAAAGCATTACCGACCTCCGGGTCGAAATCCGGGCCCGGCTCAAGGCGGCTTTGCGGACGCGCAAATTGGAAATGGATTTGGAATTCGCCGCCAAGTACGATGCGATGACCAAATTGCTCAACCGGGTTACGTTTTACGAATACGCCCAGGTGATTTGGGACCGTTCGATCAAGAACAAGTTTCCGCTCTCCGTGATCATGTTCGATTGCGACTTCTTTAAGCGGGTCAACGACATACACGGACACCTCGCCGGCGACACGGTGCTGCGGGAGATGGCCGCGATCCTCCGGAGTTTTTCCCGGACCTCCGATGTGATCTGCCGTTACGGGGGGGAGGAATTCTGCGTTTTGCTCCCGGGCTGTAACGAAAAAACCGCCTGGAACTGGGCGGAGCGGATTCGCAAGCAGTTCGAAAAATTTCCGATCAAGCACGAGGCGTTGGAAATCGGGATCACCGTCAGTTTCGGGGTCGCCGAAAGAATGGACGATACGGTTTTTCTCGATCAATTGATCGAACGGGCCGACCAGGCCCTGCTCTTCGCCAAGGAAGCGGGTCGCAATCGTTGCGTCTGCTTTTCGGAGACCGTCGCCGAGGATTCCGAGAGCGCCGGAGAACTGCGAACCGTCCATAATCTTTTCGACGGCGTCCTTGCCTCCGATATCATGATGCCGGTTACGCTCACGGTCGATTCCAACGAAACCGTCGCCAATGTCGCCGATTTTTTCATCAAAACGCAAATCGAATCGCTCCCGGTCGTCGATCCGGACGGCAATCTTCTCGGGATGGTTTCCGAAAAGAACTTTATCACCCTCCTCGGCAACACCGCCCGATGGGGCGAGCAAATCGGCGATTTGGTCGCACCCAACGTTATTTCCTATCCCGCGATGACCCCGCTGCGGGTCATTTTCGATTTTCTCTGCCGCGTTTCTCTCCGGCAGGTCGTGATCGTCGAGGGGACGAAACCGGTCGGCTTTTTGGGCCGGGGATCCCTTTTGCGTTGGATGCGCAGCAAATGGGCCGCGTTGAGCGAGAATTTCGAGGCGATCATTCCTTCCGGCCCCGGAGCCGATCGGGCGATTTCCGATATCGCCCGATCGATTCAAACGTTAAGCGAGCGACTTGACGGGCTCCAGAAAAAGATCGAAATCGAAGATCCGAACGAAACCTGGGAATCGTGTCGTTTTGAAATCGTTTCGCTCGTTTCGCAGTTGCAAGATATGATGGACCAGGTTCTTCAATCCTGTTCCCTGATCCGCGCCGATTCGCAACGGAGCGAACACACCGGCAACGGCAACTTCCAACGCTAAACTTTCTAAATTCGCCGAAATAATAACAGCCCGAAACGAAGCATCGCGCAGTGAGGGGTGAAAACACCTGATCCCTCACTGCGCTACGCTTCGTTTCGGGCTGCTATTTCGAATGACTCAAAAATTACAATCCGATTGTCCGCAAGTTACGCTTCGCTACACTTGCGGCTCTTTTCTTTTGATTTCGACCCGTCTCGAATCGTCGTTATTGCACGAACTGCGGGCCGGGATCGGGGCTGTAGCCGCCGGAACTGTAGGAGCCGCCTGAGCAAGGATCGTTGCAGAGTGCCGGTGTGCAAGGGGGCGAGCAGTAACCTTGGCTCGGGACGATGTACTCGTCCGAAGCGGTTTGGGCCGGGCGGGAGGAGGAAAACGGCCAAACCGAACCGCGACGGCACCAATCGGAGGTCGAGGTGCAACCGACCAAAAGGCCGACAAAGGCCAACAGCAGGGAAAATTTTACGAATGTTTTCATTTTTATCTCCGTCAAGGAATAAAATCAGGGACAGGGCGGGGGAAAGAAAAACCCAAGGGGGGGAATGGGTTTGAAAAAGGATGTCTCCCTTCATCTTGCTGGGGAAATGTACACCGCCGTTCGCGAAAAGCAAATGAAGAACGGCGGTTTTTTGGGAAGACTTTCCGTTCCGGCCCACCGTTAACCGCAATGACCCCGTCCCCCGGAAAAGTTTCACTATCTTGACAGCGGGACAATTCGATAATCGATATTACTAGCCCCAAGCGTCAGCGCGGGGTGATTGAACCGTCGTGGCAACTTAGCGACTTAGCAGCTTAGCGGCTTCGAAAACAGTCTTCTAAGCCGCAGACCGCTAAGCCGCCAATATCCCCCCGCGCTGACGCTTGGGGCTAGTATGTAAAAAATAGAAATACCCGTAATAAATTCCATATTTCCTGTAACCAATGGCGATTTTCAGGGACTTGTCGATAGAGTACACTATTTCAAGTGCCAACCGACAGGGAGCGAATCATGTCAAGCGACGTCAATCTTTGGATCGAGCAGAGCCGCGGCGGCGACCGGGAAGCGTTTGCGCGGATCGTCGCACAATTCCAGGCCAAGGTTTGTGCCGTCACCTTCAGTATGACCGGTCGGTTGCAGGAGAGCGAGGACATCGCCCAGGAGACGTTTCTCACGGCTTGGAACAAGCTCGGCGAACTGCGAGAGCCGGAAAAAATCGGGGCCTGGCTCTGCGGCATCGCCCGGACGCTTTGCAAAAAATGGTACGACCGCAACCGTCGCGATCCGCTGCACGCCGCCGCTCCGGTCGACCGGCCCGGCCTCGAACCGGTCGAAGCATCGGCGTCGGACGAACACGAAAAGCGGCAGGAGCAGGCGGATTTGGCGTGGTCGGTTCTCGCGGACATTCCGGAGCAGTACCGGGAGCCGCTCGTCCACTATTACCGCGAGGGGCGCTCGGTGCGGGAGGTCGCCGAAACGCTCGAACTGACGGAAACCTGCGTCAAGCAACGGCTGCATCGCGGTCGGCAACACCTGAAAAAAGAACTGGAGCGGCTTGTCGAATCGGCGCTCGAATCGACCCGACCGGACACGGCGTTTACGCTGGCCGTTCTCGCGGCGATCCCGTTGGCGGCTTCGGCGGGCTGCTCGGCGACATCGAAATCGATCGGTGTGCTGGGGGGCGTCTCGGCAATGGGCTGGTCCGGAAGCGTGCTGGCCGTTTTAGGGTGCCTCGTTTGCCTACTCTTCAATTCGACGATGATGATCGTCCTGGCGGCGGTCTGCTTCTACGCCTTTTGGTACGCGGTCAAAAACTCGCCGACGCTCCGGACGCGGCGTTTCGTGATCGAAGCAGCCCTCGATTTCAACCTGCTGATTTGGCTTTGTAACGGAATGGCCGCAAAGCTCTTACTCTCCATGCCGCCACTTGTTTATTTCGCGGACGGTTTTCGGAAAATTCTGGCGAAAATTTTATTCCTCTGTTTTCAATCCTATCCCGGCGAACTGAAAACATTCGTTTGGGGGCTCCCTTATTTTTGCCTCTTTTTCGCTTTCGTGCTGTACGCCGGTTTGCGTTGGCGGCAATTACTCTACGAAGAACGGCAGCCTTCGGAACCGTTGGAAGGCGACAGCCCGCTCGATAACGTTCGTCGTTTTATCGGTCGTTGGCAGAAATATTTTTTGACGGCTCACGGCATCAAGGTCAAGCGGAACATCGTTGTCGGGCTTATTGCCGTCGCGATCGCTCTGAACGCGTTTTCGACCGTTCGATTCATTTCCAGCATCGCCGCCGAGGAAGGAGCCAAGGACCATGTCGGCTGGCTCTACGGAACGTCCGCGTGGTTTTTTGGCATCCAGCTCGTGATCCAACTCGCCTTTTTTCGGCTTGTTTCGCACGGCATGGCCGCTTCGCGGGACGAAACGGCCCTCGAAACGACGCCGCCGAAGTACAAATTTGCGGCGTGGGACCTGGAAGATGTGTCCCCGGCCGCCCGACGCGGTGTTTTGCGCGACGCCCTGTTTCTTTGGACCGTGATTCCGCTGAGCATGATGCTGGGGGTTGTCGGGTTGGGGTTCTTGCGCATCTCGACGAACGACCCGATCTTTTCATTCGGGACAGGGCTCTTGTGGTCGGTTGACATGTTGAATTTTGGGCCTTTCCATATGATCGCGCGAATCGAGTTCGTTCTCATCGCGCTGACCGCGCTTTGGATTTCGGGAAAACCGGATCGGCGGTATTCGGCGTACGCGAAACTTTTTCTCTGGACCGGCCTGTTGACGGTCGGCATGATCGAATGGGGGCCACTCGTCTTATTTGGTTTGATGCCGTTGATTTACCAATATTTTTTCTCGGGGGCTGCTGGCGGTCTGTCGGATATTCCCGGCTGGGTCGATTTTAATTTCGGCGTTTTTATCGCCCATCAGAAAAGTGCGCTGCTCTACCACCTTTTCGCGGCGGGCTGGCTTGTCTATTCCCTGATCGCCGCGACGGTTTGTTCCGTTTTGGCCCGACGTGCGAAAAAAGCAAAGTCGCGACAGTAAGGCAGCGGTTTACAAAAAGAGCATCACGTTTTCGTTTGTACTAGCCCCAAGCGTCAGCGCGGGGGAGATTTGTGCAGGTTATTATCCCCCCGCGCTGACGCTTGGGGCTAGTATTATGCCGTTTCAATGAACAAGGCTCAAACGAATTCGGGGACGACGCATTTGGGGATCAGGTTTGCCTCGTAACCGCGAAGCAGCAGTTCGCGGACCGCTTTGCGGCCGGTGTCGCCGAAATCGAGCGTCCAGTCGTTGACGTACATGCCGACGAATTGGTCGGCCTGGTTGCGTTCCAAACCGCGGGCGAAGCTCAGCGCGTAATCCAACGCCTCGGCACGATGCTTGAGGCCGTAGGCGATACTTTCGTGCAACAGCCGGACGACGTCGGATTGGACGTTCCAAGGCAGGTCGCGCCGGATCGCGTTCGCCCCCAGCGGCAACGGAAGGCCGGTTTCCTTGAACCACCAATCGCCGAAATCGACCAACAGCTCCAAGCCCATTTCCGGGTAAGTCAATTGGCCTTCGTGTATGACGACTCCGGCATCGATCGGGCGGTTTTCAAACGAACCGGCGGCGACGATTTCGAGAATTTGGTCGAACGGTGCGAGCACGAACTCGACCCCGGTTTGACCGATCAAGGCGAGCCAAAGCTTCAAGGCAAGGACGGCCGTCGTCAGCGTCCCCGGAATCGCGATCGAGCGGAGGGCGTCCGGCTTTGTCCCCTGTTTCGCGATCAGCATCGGCCCGTATTTGTCCCCCATGCTCGCCCCGCAATTACAGAGTGCGTACACGTCGTTCAGGTAAGCATAGGCATGAACGCTGACCGCCGTCAGTTCCAATTCTCCGTGAAAGGCCCGCCGGTTGAGCGTTTCGATATCGACAAGCTCGTGCCGGAATTCGTAGGGACCGACATCAAGTTTGTTTTTAGCCAACGCGTAAAACATGAATGCGTCGTCGGAGTCGGGACTGTGCCCGACACGGATGATTCTTTTTTCGGTCATGGGAATATAAAAAATTATGAATTAAGAATTAAGAATGAGGGATACGCAGTCGGAGTTCAAAATCTGAAGCCTACAGTCTATAGCCTGTTGCTTGTCTTACTGGGGGGTGAATGATCGGTCTTTCAGGGATTGGTCGATCAGGTCGATGAGGCGTTTCGGGTTGACCGGTTTCGAACAGTAGGCGTCCATTCCCGCGGCAAGGCACTTGTCTTCGTCCCCCTTGGTCGCATTTGCGGTCAGGGCGATGATCGGGATTCCCTCGGAAACCGGCTTGCCCGGACCGGGCCGCTTTCGCAGGCCCTGCTCTTCGAGCGTCCGGATGTAGGAGGTCGCTTCGAAGCCGTCGACTTCCGGCATTTGGCAGTCCATTAAAATCAGGTCATAGTATTTTTTCGTGAAATGATCGATCGCCTCTTGGCCGTTGTTGACGACATCGCACTGAAAACCGACCTTGGTTAAAATCTCGCGAACGACCAACTGGTTGATCCGGTTGTCCTCCGCGACGAGGATGATCGGCGTTTCGCCCGGATTTTCGCGAACGACCTGCGAAACAAGCTCGGTTTCCGAGTCGTCGTTTTCGCGGGCTTTTTGAAAACCGACCCTTTCTCCCGAACCGAATAGGGCGGTCACCGTCGCATCGAAAAACGGCGAGGCGAACACCGGCTTGCTCAAGGGAATCGCCGATCCGAAATCGCGGCCGTGCACCTCCTCGGAGTCGAACGTCAAAGGGACCAGGAAAATCATCCGCAAATTCGCGTAGGCCGGGTTTTTCTGAACCTGTTCGACCAGTTCGATTCCGCTGCCACCCCGGAGGGAATCGTCGATCACGAGCAGTCGGTACGGGTCATTCCCCTTGATTCCCGCCTCAAGCCGTTCGAGCGTCTCTTCGCGGGAGGTGCAACACTCGGCGTTCAGTCCCCATGTCCCCAACTGGTCGCGCAGGGCCTCGCGTTGGATCGGGTTGTCGTCGACGACCAACGCCCGGACTCCCTTCAAGCTGAAAGAGCCGAGCCGGTCGGTCAGTTTTTCTACGTTGGTTTGAAACGTCGGAGCAGGCAGCGCGAGCCGGGAAGCCTCGCCGGAGAGCCCGCCGGGCAGGTCGGTCGGCGGAGGTTGAACGAGATCGACCCTCATCGGAATCTCGAACCAAAACGTCGCCCCTTTTCCCTCTTCGCTTTCGACACCGATTTGCCCGCCCCACATCGTGATCAGGCGTTGGGAAATGGCCAGGCCCAACCCGGTGCCGCCGTATTTGCGAGAGGTCGAAGTCTCGACCTGGGAAAACGACTTGAAGAGCCGGTTCTGCCGTTCCAAGGGAATGCCGATTCCGGAATCGGTCACCTCAAATCGAATGAGGTATTGCGAATGCTCTTCCGGTCGATCCTCGTGCGGTTGTTCCAAAACGCCCAGGGAAAAGACGGTGATCTTGACGCCGCCCGTGTCGGTAAACTTGACGGCGTTCCCGACGAGGTTGAGCAAAATCTGCCGCAGCCGGCCCGCATCGCCCCAAGCCTGTCGGGGCAGTCCGGCGACGAAGACGCAGCAGAGTTCCAACCCTTTTTTGCCGGCGCCGGAAGCCAAAATGCCGACGACCGATTCGACCATTTCGATCATGTCGAAATCGAGCGACTCGGTTTCGAGTTTACCGGCCTCGATCTTGGAAAAATCGAGAATATCGTTAATCAGGAACAGCAAGGATTTTCCGGATGTTTTGATCAACTGGGCGTATTCGTGCTGTTTCGGAGCCAATTCGGTTCCGAGCAGAAGGTCCGAGAGTCCGATTACTCCGTTCAAGGGAGTCCGGATTTCGTGAGACATGTGAGCGAGAAATTCGCTTTTCGCGAAATTTGCCGATTCCGCGATTTCCTTGGCTTCCCGGAGTTCGTCGGACCGTTCCCGGACGAGTTCTTCGAGATGATCGCGATATTTTTTCAGCTCTTGTTCTTCTTTTTTTCGTTCGGTCACATCATGCAGGACGAGAATCCCGGCAATGATTTTTC
This sequence comes from Thermoguttaceae bacterium, assembly GCA_031549145.1. Classification (GTDB taxonomy): domain Bacteria; phylum Planctomycetota; class Planctomycetia; order Pirellulales; family Thermoguttaceae; genus JAVBSX01. Next base: position 7,888 of record JAVBQI010000064.1, read on the forward strand.
CCGTTTCGTGATCCCGAACCGGACTGTTGGAAACTTCGAGCCAACGCTCGCTCGAATCATATTCCCCGCCGGGTATTTTAAGCATCCTTCGAACGGAGCATCCCTTTTCGATCATTTCCTCCAAATGACAACCGGAGCATTTTTCCGGTAGGCCGTAAAGGGCTTCAAAGCATTTTTTTTCGAGGAGCGGTCGTTGCGGGAAGAGGGTCTGCAACACCGGATTGGCCCGGAGAATATTGAAATCCAAGTCGATAATCGCGATTCCGTCCGGCAGGCTTTCGAAAAGATTGTCGATCAACTCTTCCTTCTCGCGAACGTCTTTCCGGAGGGAAACGTCGTTCAACATCGAAATCGAGTAAGGGATCCCGTCGATCCAAACGGCGGTCAAGCTGTTTTCGACGTAGGAAAGCGACCCGTCCTTGTTGACGTGCGTCCATTGAAATCGCTGCGGCTCTCCGTTCAGGGCCTTGTTGACGTATCGGGCGGCCTTTTCGGCGGAGCTGATCCCGTCGGGCTGAACAGGCGGGGAAAAATCGAGCGGGGTTTTGCCGAGAATGTCCTGCTCGGACACCTTTCGCATCTCCAGCATCCGCTTGTTGCAGAGAATGTAATGCCCTTGTTTGGTGATCCCGATCGCATCATGCGTGTTGTCGAAGATCGCCCGGTACAATTTTTCGTTGCGATCCGCTTCCCGGGCCAACTCGGTATTTTCGGAGACATCGAGATCGATGCCGACGACGAAGCCGACCGAGCCGTCCTCTTCGCGACAGGGAATGATTCGGCGCTCGTAGGTTTTCCCGCGAAAACGGATCGTGCAATCGACACTCTCTCCGCGAAGAGCGGTTTCGATACTTTGGACGATCTCGGGAAAGCTCCGAAAATAATCCCGAAAGGAACGACCGATCATCTGCTGCGGTTTCAGCCCCAGGGTTTCAAGCCCTTGGCCTTTAAAGAAAAGAATATGCCCGCTTTTGCCGATCGAAAAAAGAATGATTTCCTTTCGGTCTTGAACCAGTTGCAAGATTGCCTGGTCGAGCCGTTGATTTTGTGGGCCGGGTTTCGTATCGGGGACAACCGAAGGGGGATCGAGAACGACGCTTTCAAGAGCCTCGGAAACGGCGGGAGCCGTTTCCGATTCGGGCCGAGGGGCTTCCGGTTGGTTTTCCCGAAATTCTTGAATTATTCCCGAAACTTCAAGCGGTTCGCCGGAGGAATTTCGTTGAATTTCCCCGGCAAAAAGAAATCGCGGCCAATCTCCGTTCCGGTCTTGAATGGTAAAACCGGATTGGCAAAACATTCCCCCGGAGACAACATTCCGCTGAACAGCGGCGGCGACGTCGGGAAAAATCTCGAAGATGGAAGATATTTTCGGAAGCGGCAGCTCCTCGACCATCTGTCGAAGCCCGGGCGAAAGGGTTTCCTGCCGCGAAATGTAATCGTACGAAAACATGCCGACCCGAATCGGATCGGAACGCTCGTGCTGTTTTTCTTCTGATTGAAAATTCCGAAACATTATCCCAAGAATGCTGCCGCTGTGCTCTAACCTGGTATTGGCACATGATTACCGACGATAAACCAACCTGTATTGTACCATTGGCCGGAAGTTATTGAAGAGTCGCGGCAATTATTTCGTACCTTTTTCGGAACCGGGGCAAGAAGTGGGCCGATGCGGGTTATTTGAAACGTTTCGAACAGAAGCCGGAAAGGAGCCGTACCCGGCGCATTGACGGTGTGTCGGCGTTCCATTTTCCGGAATGGTCCGTCAATGCGCTACGCTCCTTTCCGGCTGCTGTTTTTGTGATACGCTTTTTTTCGCATGGGGCGATTCGACGGCTTCGCCCTCGCTCACTTCCGAACCGCGACGCGAAGTTTGGCGCTGCGGGAACGCGGGTTGCGTTCGATTTCCTCATCGCTCGCGAGAATCGGCTTTTTCGTCAACACTTCGAGCCGGTCGTCTTCGCGAAAGGCGTTCTTGACGACCCGGTCTTCGAGAGAATGAAAGCTGATGATCGCGATCCGACCGCCCGGTTTCAGAAACCGGCTCGCCGTTTGAAGCATTTTCTCGAGCGAGCCGAGCTCGTCGTTGACCGCGATTCGCAACGCTTGAAACGTTCGGGTTGCCGGGTCGATCGCAACGGACCGCTTGGAGCCCGAGGTCTTCCAATGCTTGGGAACGCAACCTCGCACCAATTCGGCCAGCTCCCCGGCCGCGCGGATCGGCCGGTTGTCCCGACGCCGTTCGACGATCTCCCGCGCGATGCGGCGGCTGTATTTCTCTTCGCCGAATCGGTAAATCGTATCGGCGATCCGTTCTTCGCCCCAGTATCCCAACAATTCGTGGGCCGGCTCCCCTTCGCTCGTGTCGAACCGCAGATCGAGCGGCCCTTCGGAATCGAAGCTGAAACCGCGCGAACGGTCGGCCAACTGGTCGCTCGAAAGGCCGATGTCCAACAAGATGCCGTCGACCGCGGCGATGCCGAGCATTTCGAGCGCCTCGGGCATATCGGAGTAGTTGGCGTGGGCGAGACGAATCGTCCCCAACTCCGGATCGGCTTCCCTTTGCAACCGAAACCGCTCTTGAGCCGCTTCGATCGCCTTGAGATCGCGGTCGATCGCGAGCACCGTCCCGCGCGGGCCGACGGCCCGCGCGAGGGCTTCGCTGTGCCCTCCGGCTCCGAGCGTCCCGTCGACGAAGACCCCGCCCGGTTTCGGGGCGAGCCAATTCAAAACTTCGTCAAACAAAACGGGAATATGCATCAGAGCGGATTCAAAATAGGTGGTCTGTTTTATCCGTTTAGCCGAGCGGCGCAGACGCCGGAGCCGCAACGCGACACCAACCGAAATCATTATCTTGATCGTAATCGATCTGTCCAGCCCGACATCTCGCGGTTTTTGGCCTTGAATCGGGCCGGAAAATTGAGTATCGTCCCCTGCCCGGTCTCTTTGCAGGCTGGTTCAAACGACAATTTTCGGCGGATTTTTCGCCCTTTTTCGAATGGTTTTACGGTTTTGGACGGCATTGTATCTCGTTTTGCTGCTGTTGCTCGGCGGCGGGGCCGGTTGTGCGCACCAAAAAAAGCCGCTCCCGGACAAACTAGTCGGTAAAAATGAGCAGTTTGCACAAACCGAGAAAACCGCCGCTCGTCCGGGGCAGCATCTTGGGCAACAACCGGGGCAACACCTGAGCCAACACTTGGGACAATTCCCCTCCAACGGAATCATCGCCCCGGTTGCCGCCGCGATTTCAGCGGCCAACACTTCGGCAAAAAAACAATTTCCCGTCCAAACCGCCTCATTTTCTGCTCCTCGAAATTTTCCCCAAACTTCGCAAATTCGACAAGTTGCCGCAAATCTGCCGATTCAACATCCGGTAAACGCGATGCCGGATTATCAAGGAATGCCGGAGTACCCGCCGAATCCCGGTACTCAAAAAAAGCCGCGATTTGAAACCATCACCTCGTTGGGCAAGGCGTTTGCCGACGAATTCCGACCGTTAGGCGACCGGCATTGGAGTCCGAACCATGCCCGACAGGCGACCGCGGAATTTCAGGGAGAGATGGTCGTCATTCATAATATTCGCAACACGGATTACCGGAGCGCGACCGATTACACCACTCAATTTTTCGACGCGGTTTATAATCTTTCCGAAATCGAAAGCATGGACGTGATCGAAGTGCCGTTCGCCGGTCTCCCGTCCGTCGCTCATCTCGAAGTCAGTTTCGGTTTCGCCGACGGCCGGCATCTGGGCGTTTCCGTCGAAGCCCGTTACGAAAACGGCGAATCCTTCGACACCCTCGGGGGATTTTGCAACCAATTCGAATTGATTTACGTGATCGCCGATGAGCGGGACATGATCCGCCTTTGTACGGACATCAACAAAAACAACGTCTACATGTACAGGCTCAAGTTGACTCCGGAAGAGGTCCGGACCGTTTTCGTCGATGTTCTCGAACGGGCCAACAAACTGTCGCGCGAGCCGGAATTTTATCATTCGGTCTCGAACAACTGCACGACGAATATCATCAAGCATATCAACCATGCGAGGGCCAAAGCGATCCCGTTCGAATACAGGACGCTGTTTTCAGGATACCTGGACCACTTGCTTTACGATCTCAAACTCCTGGAAACGACCGCCCCGACGTTCGAAGAAGCCCGAAGCGCTTCCTTAATCAACCCCTTGGCGAGCGAATACGGTGATACGGAATTTTTCTCCGCCGGAATCCGACAAAACTACTTTTAGACCAAATTAAAAATTGGTGTGCTGTGCTCCGCTCCCCTTGGTCGCTACTTTTCAAGGAATGAGCACCGCACACCAATTTTGAACCGCTCTAGCGAAAAAAACCAGCGAGGGGGACACTTGACTCCCCACTTCCTGCTTCCCACTCCCCACTTCCTGCAATGACCATCATCGATCGTTACATCCTGCGTAGTTTTTTCAAAACGCTCTTCCTCTGGTTCTTCTGCTTTATCGGCATATACGTCGTTTTCGATTTGTTTACCAAATTGGACGGTTTCCGGGCGGCGGGCGATGGGGTTCTCGGAGCAATCGGGCTGATCGGTCGTTATTATTCGATTCAATCCCTACCGTTTTTCGAGAAAACCGCCTCCTTGCTCTGCCTGACCTCGGCGATGATTACGATCGCCGTCATCATGCGGCACAATGAATTGGTACCGATCCTCGCCGCCGGCATTTCCCAGGTCCGCGTCGTCAAGCCGATCATTTTCGCCGTCCTGTTTTTGACGATCGGAACGACCTTGGCCCGCGAATTCGTTTTTCCGATCTTCCTGGACGACCTGCAAAAGGACCCGGCGGAATATGCCGCCGATTATCGCGGTTCGCAAATCAACGCCGCAACCGATTACAATTCATTTCTTACGATTCAGGGGGATTTGGCCGTCTATTCCGAAGGGCGAATTCACTCCCCGAACTTCGCGTTGCTTTCCAAATCGCTGATCGTGCACGGAAAATACCTACAAGCGGAAGAAGCGATTCACACGCCGGGACAAGACGGCCGACCGGCCGGATTTTTAATGAAAAACGTCGTTCGGCCCAAAGAGATTCTCACCGAACCGTCTCTTCAAGTCGGAGAAAAACAGGTGATCCTCACGCCGAAAGACTGCTCCTGGCTCGCGCCCGGGGATTGTTTCGTCGTCAGCGACGTCCCTTTCGCCTATCTCGCCGCCAACCGTTCCTGGCGGGAATACGCTTCGACCTGGGATTATGTCCGGACGATTCGCGACCGGTCGTTGGATCTCGGCGGCGACATCGAGCTGAAAATCCATTCCCGGGTCGTTCAGCCGTTTTTGGACATCACGCTCTTGTTTCTGGGGCTGCCGATCATTCTCGCCCGCGGGGATCGCAACGTGTTCAAGGCGATGGGCATCGTCGTCCTGGTCGTTTTTTCGTTTCTCCTCGTCCAGTTCGGCTCGCAATTCGTCGGCAAGAGCGTCGGAATGCCGATTCTCGGCGCCTGGGTCCCGTTGATGCTGTTCGCCCCGATCGCCGTCAACCTGTACCGCAACATGCGGGAAAATTAAGAGAGCGGTGTGGTTGTCCAGAATCTTTGAGCGAGATGGAAAACGCGAGGATCGATCCCACAAGCGGGAGATTTTGAAAACAAGAACAGTACGGCAAGCCGTTTCATCGCACAAAACCGGCGAAAGAACACTCGAAAGCGTCCGAAAAACGTCGCCCGTGCGCAACGGGAGCGGCATAGACCTTTGACTATGAGGAAAAATTCAGATGCGCTCGACCTTGATGATCGGCAAATGCCGACGATCTCTTACCCGGCGGGTTCTGAAATTGCGGATAAAGTCGTTTCAGTTTGATTCGGGCGTCGTCGGTGGTGAACTGCCAGTCGACGCCCTTTTGACGTGAGTTGCAATCCGTCGCCCACGCCATCACTTCCTCACGCAATTCT
>JAVBQI010000119.1:0-7491 GCA_031549145.1 Thermoguttaceae bacterium
TGGCCCCCAAAGCGAAATCGTTCGGATACGACGGGCTGGAACTGGCCTGCTGGGGCGAGCTTTTCGAGGTCCAACGCGCCCTCAAGGAAAGCGATTACTGCGCGAAACGCCGCGAAATCATGAAGCAAAACGGCCTCGAATGCTGGGCCTTGGCCGCGCACCTGGTCGGACAGTGCGTTCTCGATGAGATCGACGAACGGCACAAATCGATCTTGCCCGAATACATCTGGGGGAACGGCAACCCGAAAGAGGTCAACGAACGCGCCGCCAAGGAGCTTATGGACACCGCCCGGGCGGCCCAAAAGATGGGCGTCAAGGTCATTACCTGCTTTACCGGTTCGAGCATTTGGAAGTACCTTTATTCCTTCCCGCCGGTTCCGCAAAAATGGATCGACGATGGTTTCAAGCTCCTGGCCGATCGGTTCAACCCGATTCTCGATGTTTTCGCCGAATGCGGCGTCAAGTTCGCGCTCGAAGTGCACCCGACGGAAATCGCGTTCGACATTTACTCGACGGAAATGGCTCTTGAGGCCTTGAAATATCGACCGGAATTCGGTTTCAACTTCGACCCGTCGCACTTGATCTGGCAAGGGGTCGATCCGGTCGAGTTTATCCGGAAGTTCCCGGACCGGATTTATCACGTTCATATGAAAGACGCAATCGTGACGCTGAACGGGCGGACCGGCATTCTCGGTTCGCACCTGAACTTCGGCGACGATCGACGCGGCTGGGATTTCCGCTCGCTCGGACACGGCGGGGTCAATTTCGAGGAAATCATCCGCGCGTTGAACCACATCAATTACCAGGGACCGCTTTCGGTCGAATGGGAAGATATGGGAATGGAGCGTGAGCACGGCGCGACCGAAGCGTGTGCTTTCGTCAAGAAGTGCAACTTCGCTCCGAGCAACATCGCGTTCGACGGCGCTTTTGACAAAGAAAATCAATAGGCAGACAGTTGAACCGAGCGGCGCAGACGCCGGTGCCCCGCATGCACAACAAACGGGGCACCGGACGGTTTCGCTATTCTTGCGCGGCATCCTCTTCCAAACAGAAGCCGGAAAGGAGCCGTACCCGGCGCATTGACGGGATGTTGGCCTTCCGTTTCGCCGATGCGCTGTAGTATTAGTCGCTGCGGAGTTTTTTGCGGATCGATTCGAGACGCTGGATCAGCTCGGCCTCGAAACCTCGCGGGTTTGGACGGTAATACTCGACCTCGACGCCGAGATAATCTTGGGCCGCGACCGCGTCCTCGCTCTCGTGGGCGTATTGGTAGCCGGTGTGCCCGAGCCGCTCTGAGCCTTTGTAGTGCGCGTCCCGCAAATGCCGCGGAACAGGCAGGATGCGGCTCTCGCGAACGTCTTTCTTCGCCTCGAAAATCGCGTTGGTCGCCGCGTTCGATTTCGGGGCGCACGCCAAATACGCGACCGTTTGGGCCAGGTTCAATTGGCATTCCGGCAGCCCGACCATTTCGCAGGCCTGGGCCGTCGCGACGGCGAGCGGCAGAGCGCCCGGATCGGCGTTGCCGACGTCCTCGCTCGCGAGAATCACCAACCGCCGGGCGAGAAAGCGGACATCCTCACCCCCTTCGAGCATCCGGGCGAGCCAATAAATCGACGCGTCCGGGTCGCTGCCGCGAATGCTTTTGATGAGCGCTGAAATCGTGTCGTAATGAGCGTCGCCGTCGCGATCGTAACCCATCGCCTTGCGCTGCACCGATTCGGCGGCCAGCTCTTTGGTAAACTCGATCGGGTGCTTCGCGTCGTACCCTTCGCTCGAAAGGACGCCGATTTCCAACGCCGAGAGCGCCCGCCGGGCATCCCCTTCGCTGATCTCGGCCAGGTATTCGAGCGCCTCTTCGTGCAAGCGGATCGGGTACTTGCCCAGGCCGCGCTCTTTGTCGGCGACGGCGCGGAGGAGCAGCGTTTTGACGTTTTCGTTGGTGAGCGGCTCGAACTGGAAAATGCGACTCCGGCTGATCAGGGCGTTGTTGATCGTAAAAAACGGGTTTTCGGTTGTCGCCCCGACGAGGATCACGACACCGTTCTCGACCTCGGGGAGCAGCACGTCCTGCTGGGCTTTGTTAAAGCGGTGTATCTCGTCGATAAAGAGCAGCGTTTTCTGGCCGCCGGAAGACAGCCGGTCGAGCGCTTCGGCCAAAATTTCCCGCAACTGCTTGACGCCGTCGCTGACCGCGCTGAGTTGACGGAAGGTGCTGCGGGAGGCCCCGGCCAGTATCCTGGCGAGCGTCGTTTTGCCAGTGCCGGGCGGACCATGAAAGAGGACAGAACCGAGCCGATCGGCCTTGAGCAGCCGCCGGAGAAGCCGGCCTTCGCCGAGAAAATGCTCTTGGCCGGCGAACTCTTCGAGCGTTTGCGGCCGCATCCGCGCGGCGAGCGGCATCGCCTGGGACCGCATCTCTTTTTCGGAAGCTTCAAATAGGGACATGGGAGGAATTGGAAAAATAATACCAGCCCCAAGCGTCAGCGCGGGGGGGATATTGGCAGCTTAGCCGTCAGCGGCTTAGCGCTTAGAAGACACTGTTTTCGAAGCCGCTAAGCTGCCAAGTCGCTAAGTTGCACGGTTTATCACCCCACGCTGACGCTTGGGGCTAGTATTGTATTGGTTTTCAATTGATTTTCGGGTTATATCGTTTTTCGTTCGCCTTGATCCGCAGCAGCTCCTCGACGATTTCCGGGTGTCGCTCGCGAAGGTTGGTTCGTTCGGCCGGATCCTCGGCCAAGTTGCACAAAAACAACGTTTTGTCCGCTTCCGGGAGCGGTTTCTCGGACGAAGGGTCGAGCGGGTTGGCGTACAATTTCCAATTTCCCTTTCGCAGAGCCCATTGGTCGTTGAATTGCCAATACAAGGTTTCGTGCGGCGATTTTTCGTTTTCTAAAATCGTTCCCCGAATGTCCTTGCCGTCGAGATCGAGATTCTCCGGCGGTGCGGTCCCGCAGAACGAGAGCAACGTCGGCAGCCAATCGCAGGCGTGCACGACCGCTTCGCTAACGCGGCCTTGCGGGATCGTGCCCGGGTAGGAGACGACGGACGGCACGCGAATGCCCCCTTCGAAGAGCGAGAATTTCCCGCCGCGGAAGATGCCGGAGTTACCGCCCCCCCAAAACGTTCGCTCCTCGTAAGAATGTCCCTGATCGGCTTGAAACACGATGATCGTGTCGTCCCGCAGCCCGTTTTTTTCGACGGCTTCGATCACATGGCCGATCTGTTCGTCCATACTCGAAACGAACGCGGCGTACAGCCCGCGAACCGTGAGCGGATCGAGTTGCGGCAGCGACGGGCTTTCCGGATCGAAGAGCTGCCGACGAAACGGCACGGGCAGCGGCTCGATCGATTGATAATACTCGTGCCATTTCATAGTCGGCTGCAACGGGTAATGCGGCACGTTGTAAGCCAGGTAAATGAAAAACGGTTCCTCGCGATTTCGTTCGATGAAATCGGCGCATTCCTCGCTCATCCGGGCGGGGAAATAGCGGCCCGGCTCGAAAATTTCCTTGCCGTTTCGCCAAAGGTCGTGCCGCGACGGGCCGTCCCAGTAAAAGTAGTGCGACTCGTTGTCGATGCACCCGCCCATAAACCCATACGATTCGTCGAACCCCTGGCCGAGCGGCATCGTTTCGGGGGTGTAGCCGAGATGCCATTTTCCAAAATGCCCGGTTTTGTAGCCGGCGGTTTTGAAGAGTTCCGCGATCGTGATTTCCTCCGTCGGCATCCCGGGCACACCGACCGTGCATGAAACGTTGGACGGCACGCCGGCGCGAAACGGCAACTTTCCGGTCATCAGCCCGGCCCGGGAAGCGGAGCAGACCGGAGCGGGCGAGTACATTTGCGTGAAGCGGACGCCGGTGCTCGCGAGCCGGTCGATGTTCGGCGTCGCGATGTCCCGTGTCCCGTAACAGCCGAGATCGACGGCGCCTTGATCGTCGGAATAAATGAGAATGACGTTCGGCCGTTTGTTCGACTTGGGCTGTTCGGCGGCGCCGGGCATCGGGAGCGAACAGAAAAAAATCGGCAATAACAAAAGGAATCGGAGCATGGGACCGTTTGTTGCGGAAGAGACGAAAATCGAGTGTTCAACACCTCGATCAATATACGATTTGTCCCCCGCGCGGTCAACACGGTTGCCTGCCTACGCCGAAGCGCGGTCGCTTGGCATGACCGAGATCGGCAAAACCGCATCAGCCCGTTTTTCGCTGTCGCTGAATTGGATATCCTTCAACTTCCGATACTCTCCGCCGAGAGCGTAGAGTTCGGCATCGGTTCCTTTCTCGACGATGCGGCCGTCTTTGATGACGCAGATGATATCCGCGTCCAGAATCGTCGCCAACCGGTGCGCGATGACGAAGGTCGTCCGTCCTTGCATCAGATTTTTGATCGCCGCCTGGATATGCTGCTCCGAATGACTGTCCAGCGCACTGGTCGCCTCGTCCAGCAACAGGATCGGCGCGTCTTTCAGGATCGCCCTGGCGATCGCGATACGCTGCTTCTGACCTCCGGATAACAAGGTGCCGCGTTCGCCGACCGGGTTGGCATATTGATTGGGGAATCCCATGATAAATTCGTGAGCGTTCGCCGCTTTTGCCGCCGCTTCGATTTGCTCCTGGGTCGCATCCGGGGTGCCGTATCGGATGTTGTCGGCAATCGACCCTTTGAACAGGAAAACGTCTTGGGAGACCGTCGCGATATTTTTGTGGATCGAGGCCAGTTTGAATTTGCGAATATCCGTGCCGTTGAATAAAACAGCTCCCTGCCGCGGGTCGTAGAACCGGTCGAGCAGGTTGAAAATCGTGGATTTCCCGCCGCCGCTCGGCCCGACGAAAGCGCATATCGTGCCGGGCCGAATCTCCAGGGACACGTCGTGCAGGACATCGCCATCGACATTGTTATAGGCAAAGGAGATGTGATCCAGCTCGACCGCCATGGGCTCGTGTTGCAATTCCACGGCCTCGGGAGCGTCGATGAGTTCGGGGGGGCGGTCCAAAAAGGCGAACAAATTTTCCGCGGCGATGAGCCCGCCCTGGATGCCGCCGCCGAGGTTGGTCATCGTCTTGGCAGGCTTGTAAATCGCCGTCAGCGACAGCAGGAACACCGTAAAATCGCCGGTGGACATCATGTCATGGATGATGAGGAAACCGCCGATAATCAGGGCCAGACACAAGCCGATGGAGATCATGATTTCCAGCAGCGGTGTTTGCAAGGCGCTCAGCTTCGTGGATTTGAAACTCACTTTGATGCGATCGTCCTCGATCGCGTCCATGTTTTTCGATTCCGAATCTTCCGTTCCGAAGGACTGGATTGTTTTGATACCGAGAATCGATTGGTTGATATGGGAGATGGATTCTCCTTCCACGCTGAACCCTGCGCGGACGAGGACACGGCGTTTTCGGGTGATCACGATTATCGGTATGATGATGCTCGGCGCGAGAAATGCGAGGATGAGCGTCATGTACGGTGCGAACCACAGCATCAGCCCGATCATCATCGCCATGGATGCCGTGCTCTGGACGATGTTGATCACGTTATCCGTGACGAGGCTGAGGACCGCACCGGCCATGCCCGTGAACCGGTTCAAAAGAGCTCCGGTATGTTCTCCATGAAAGAAGGAAATCGGCTGTTTGACCATGTGTTTGTAAAGCTGGCGTCGCAATTTCGTCACGCCGAGCAGGCCGGCTTTGGCCAATGTCAATATTTTCGCGTACCCGAACGCGCTTTTGAAAAAGAAGGCGGCGACAACCTGCAGACCGGCGAAGTACAGCGCGGTCATTTGCTTTTCGATGATACCTTCTTCGATGATTTTCTTGACCAGGGTAATCGAATACGCTTCGGCGGCGGCGCCCAGGACCGTGCAGAGAACGCCGGCCGCGAGCCATCGCCAGTAGGGTTGGCCGAACTCACTCCAGACGCGTCCGTACAGCGACCACTTGATCTGCGCGTTCGGATCGTCGTTTTTGAGGAAGGATTTGATTTTTTGAAACATACGAATTGAGATGTTCATTCAGAATATGGGAATTACATATTTAATTCCACAACATTACCCAAACACCCTGTTCTTTCTCATTAAGGCACAAAGAACAACTCAAATTTCTCAATTCCTTTGTGATCTTTGTGCCTTAGTGAGAGAAAGATAGAGAACAGTGGAATCAAGTCTATAAGTTCCCCAAAATATCGTCTCTTTTTCTTCGATACTTTAGAAAAGTCGCCGCATTCTGCCTATTTTCTCAATTGATGGTCTGCGGATGAGAAAACACGGCTTGACAAAGGCGAAAATAGCGCCGAAGTAGCACGGAGTCAAGAGTTTACGGCAATTCCGCAAACGTTGCAAGAGGTAATTATACCGTAGTCGGTAACGATGACAGTGTACAACCGCAGGTTTCGCACTTAGCGGTCCCGGAAAGTCTAGGTTTTTATTTGAAACCGGGACGGATACACCAAAACGAAACGGAAAAATAAAAAATTTCCCGTCGGACTCATCATTAAAATGAGATCAAACGGCAAATTCGGTATTTCCGGAATCAATGCAAAGAAAAAACCCGGCGGGTTGGACCCGTCGGGCTTTTTATTAACAGAAAGCTATGGAGCGAAGGCGAACCTCGCCCGATCCGGCTTTTTAGTAACGGCCGTGACCACCATCGCGACCACCACCGCCGCCACCTCGAAAACGACCGCCGCCGCCCCCGCCGCCACCACCGGTGCGCGGAGGACGCGGACGAGCTTCGTTGACCTTCAGGGTGCGTTCGCCCAATTCCTGCCCGTCGAGGGCGTCGATCGCGGCCTGGGCTTCGTTCTGGTTGTTCATTTCAACGAAACCGAACCCTTTGGACCGGCCGGTTTCCCGGTCGGAAATAATGTCGACCGCGTCCACGGTCCCATATTGCTCGAAAGCATTCCGGAGGTCGTCTTCGTTCGTACGATAGGCAAGGTTGCCGACGTAAATCTTCATTGTCTACTTTTCTTTCTGCCGCTTTGAGAACAAAAACAACCGAACATCACCTCAAAGCAGCAGGAGAAAAACATTCGTGGCACTAGAGCAAGGACGTGCCGATCCTATCGAAATAAGTATGAAGTAGAAAGCAGGAAGTGGAAAAGAAACTTACCACTTCTCACTCTCCACTGTTCAGTGGAGGCGGCGGGAATTGAACCCGCGTCCCAAATTCGTGTCATTCAAGCGTCTACGTGTGTATCCGATTCTTTGAAGTTTAATCTTTGTGGGCCCTTATCGACGACGGTTCCACGCGGACGATTCGGAAACGTTTTTTAGCCCCCGAGGTGTCCGACGTGATCGGGAGCGATCCGAAATTACGGCCGGATGTTACGCCACTTCGGCGGCAGCGCAGATCCGGGGCTGCCTTTTCTTAGGCGGCCATTGCCAATTTAGGTTCGGCAATTGAATTTAAAGTCGGCTTTTTACGTGGCCTGCTGACCAACCACGACACGCAACCTGAACTTCCCGAGCCTGGTCGAACCCAGTTCGCC
>JAVBQI010000234.1:0-4480 GCA_031549145.1 Thermoguttaceae bacterium
GAGCGTTTCGAGCCAACGCTTGTAATCCTCAAGCAAGCCGGGCTCGTCGTCGTTGATAAAAACCGAGGCGGTGATGTGCATCGCATTGCAGAGCAAGATTCCCTCTTGGACCTCGCTTTTTTTCAACGCTTCCCGCAATCGCGGGGTGATGTTGACGAACCCCATCCGCGCGGGCACGTTCATCGTCAGGTATTCGGTCAGGCTTTTCATAGGATTGCTGTGTCGATATTCGGGGTGATTTTGAGAACGACTCCCTATTATAACGGATTTGGTTCGGTTATAAAGAGTGATACTCTAGTCGTTAATTACCAGCCCCAAGCGTTAGCGCGGGGTGATATCGGCGGCTTAGCGGTCAGCAGCTTAGCAGCTTGGAAAACACGATTTGCTAAGCCGCTAAGCCGCTAAGCCGCTAAGCCGCTATCTTATCATGAAACTTCTCGAATACTGTACGACTGTTGCCGAAAACGCGAAAGCCGCTTCCCGCCAAATGTCGATGATCGGCGGCGCCCAAAAAAATGATTGGCTCCGCACCGTCGGTCGGTTGATCGGTGAGCAGACCGACACCTTGCTCGCCGCCAACAAGATCGACCTTGAGGCGGCTCCCGGTTTCGGGCTGACCGAGGCCGAAACCGACCGGCTGTTGCTCAATCCGAAACGGCTGGGGCAAATCGTCCAGGCGTTGGCTGAAATCGAGATGTTTCCCGACCCGATCGGTCGGGTGATTGAATCGACGGTTCGTCCTAACGGGCTCGACATCCAAAAAATCCGGGTTCCGCTCGGGGTCGTCTTTTTCATTTACGAATCGCGGCCGAATGTAACCCCGGACGCCGCCGCGATCTGCGTCAAAAGCTCCAACGCCGTGATTTTGCGCGGCGGCAAAGAGGCGTTTCACTCCAATTTGGCTTTCGCGAAGATCCTCAAGGAGGCGGCTCTCAAGACCGGGCTGCCCGAGCATATCGTCCAACTGGTCGAAACGACCGACCGCGAGGCCGTCGGGCTGTTCCTGAAAATGCCGGAGCAGATCACCGTCGCGATTCCTCGGGGCGGGGAAAGCCTGATTCGTCGGGTTTCCGAAGAAGCGAAGATGCCGGTGATCAAGCATTTCGCCGGCAACTGTCATGTTTATATCGACCGTTTCGCAGATCCGGACATCGCGGAAAAGGTGCTCATCAACGCGAAATGCCAACGGATGGGGGTCTGCAACGCGGCGGAATCCCTGGTCGTGCATCGGGAGATCGCCCCTTTGCTCTTGCCGCGACTTGCGGCCGCCTTGCAAGAGCGTGGGATCGAATTGCGGGGGGACGCGGCGGCCTGCGCTCTGGTTCCCTCGGCGAAAAAAGCGACACCCGAAGATTTCAAAACCGAATATCACGGACCAATCCTTTCGATTAAGATCGCCGATTCGCTTGATGAGGCGATCGAGCACATCAACCGTTTCGGCGACGGGCATACGGAGACGATCATCACGAAAGATTTGGCGGCAGCCCGGGAATTCGCGGCCCGGATCGACTCTTCGGCCGTGATGATCAACGCGAGCACGCGGTTCAACGACGGCGGCGAGTTCGGGCTGGGGGCCGAAATCGGGATCAGCACCGATAAGTTTCATGCTCGCGGCCCTTGCGGAATCAACGAGCTGACCAGTTACAAATACGTGGTGTACGGCAACGGACAGGTTCGGGAATAGCCGTTTGGAAATTCAAAAACGCGGAGTACCGGCTAAATGGGCGAACGGCCAATTTTAGCGCAATCCAACAGACGCAACGCAATATGGAAAAAACGCTCGTTCTTTTGAAGCCGGACGCCTGCCGACGGAAGTTGGCCGGGGAGATCATCGCCCGATTCGAGCGCAAAGGGCTCGAAATCGCGGCGCTGAAAATGATGCTCTTGACGCCGGAGATCGCGAAACGGCATTATGCCGAGCACGTCGCGAAGCCGTTTTACCCGGAATTGGAAGCGTATATCACCTCCGGTCCGGTCGTCGCGATGATCCTGCAAGGGCCGAGCGCGATTTCGGCCGTTCGGCTGTTGGCCGGGCCGACCGACGGTTTGCTTGCACCTCCGGGTACGATTCGCGGGGATTACAGCATGAGCTATCGAATGAACCTCGTGCATGCGTCCGACGGCCCGGAAGCGGCCGAGCGGGAGATCGCGATTTTTTTCGGTTAACCGTTTAGCCGAGCGGCGCAGACGCCGTTTGGAATACCGTAGCCGGTAGGGGCGGTAGGCTTCGCCCTCCGTCAAATCGCGGCCTCGTTGGTCCGCTGCCGTGTTGAAGACGGGAATTTTAACCGGCTTGAGTATAACGCCCAGGAATAACAACGATGCGGTCTCCTCATTTCCTTCGTCCCAATGCGGTGTCGTTGAATTTGACGCCGATGATCGACGTTGTTTTTCTGCTGATCATTTTTTTTCTCGTTTCAAGCAGTTTGATTCAACAGGAAACGTCGTTGGAACTGGCGCTCCCGAACGCCCGGACCGGTCGGCGCCCGGCCGAAGACGATTCGCGTAAGGAGGTGCTCAACATTCCCGTTCCGGGATCGCTCCTGCTGCGGACGACACCGATCACGCTCGAAGGGCTGAAAGGCTACTTTGCCGAACAAAAAAAGAAGGGGAAAAAAAACATCGAAGTCGTTCTCCGGACCGGCCCCGATGTCCGTTACGAAGAAGTGGAGCCGATCCTGCTGCTCTGCGCCGAGTCCGGAATTTGGAACGTTTCCTTTTCAACCGTTCGAAGGGAATAACGAGCCGGGACCTGCGGTCCCGACTGCCTACACTCGAAAAAAGCAACAACACAAAAAGTTACCAGTCGGGGACACAGCCCCCGGCTCGTGTTGCCCCTCACTTTTACCTCAGGGAGAATCATGCGACGTCGCGATTTTTTGACTCAGACGGCTTTCGGTCTTTGTGCCGGTTCGCTTTTCGCGCAATCGGATTTTTCCGAAAAGGAATTGTTGCTCGGAAAGGTCCCCGCCGCGGACTCGGAAGATGAGCGTTTTCGTTGGTTCGATTTGGCCAAGCTCCCCTTGGAAGGGCTCGCCTGGGCCGATGAGGAACGCGTCCGGGATTTCGACCGTTTCCCGAAGCGAATCATGCCGGAACTGCCGGAAGCGGTGCGCGGTCTCGCCCGGCACTCGGCGGGGATCGCTTTTCGGTTCGTTTCCGACTCGTCGCAAATTCGGGTCAAATACGAATTACTGAGCGAGTCGCTCGCGATGCCGCACATGCCGGCTTCCGGGGTGAGCGGGTTCGACCTGTATTCCAAAAGCGAAGGACGGTTCCGGTTCGTCGGGGCGAAGTATCCGCTCCAAGTCAAGGACAACACGGTTCTCGCCGACAACATCGCTCCCAGCACGCGGGAGTTCCTGATCAATTTTCCGCTCTATAACGGTGTCAACGCCGTTTCGGTGGGGGTCGAGAAGGACGCCGACTTCCGGATCCCTCCGCCGCGAAAGGGGAAGCCGCTTCTTTTTTACGGCACGTCGATCACCCAAGGGGGTTGCGCGTCGCGACCGGGGTTGGCGCATCCGCAAATTTTGGGGCGGCGATTGGACCGGGAAGTGCTCAATTTTGGATTTTCCGGCAGCGGAAAAATGGAACCGGCCCTCGCGCAAGCGTTCGCGGAATTGGATCCGGCCGTTTACATTCTCGACTGCGTCCCGAACATGACCCCCGAGCTGATTCGCGAAAGGGTCCGGCCGTTTGTGAGGGCACTGCGACTTGCCCGACCGAACACGCCGATCCTGTTGGTCGAGGACGCGATGCCGCCCGATTCCTGGATCATCCCCGCCCGACGCGACCGGCATCGCGAAAACCAAAAGATATTGCGGGAATCGTATCAATTGCTCCTGGACGGAGGAATCAAGGAGCTTTATTATTTGGAAGGGGACGACCTCTGTCCTCCGGACGGCGATGGGACCGTCGACAGTGTACACCCGAACGATTACGGATTCGAGCATTACGCCGACGCTTTTGAGCCGGTTTTGCGAAAAATTTTGGAATAGTTTGTTTCGCCGGACGGCGCCGGTGTCCTATACCGCAAAATAGCTTGCTGATCTCTTGATGATTTTCAATCGGGCTGCTGTTTTCGGTGTTCGTTTTTTTACATGAAGATCAATAAAAAACTTTGTCCCAACCCCAAAAATGCCGGGAAAATGGCCTTGCGAAAAAACGGGAAAGTTCGTAGAGTCCGTTTCGGTTTTGTTCCGATTTGCCTATTTTAACATTAAGCAATGGCTCTGCTTGCGCAGGTGTTGGGGATGAAAAAACAAACAACCTTCGGCTACCTCACAAACCCTTTTCGCCGATCGAACGAGCGTTCGAGATTCGGTATTACGGCCGAATCGCGTCCGCCGGTTCGAAATCGGATGATTTTTGTTTTGGTCGCGTTTTTCCTTTTCGGGCTGTGCGGCTGTGCGACCGACAACGAATTTCTTTTGAAACACAGTTGCCTTTTTTCAAGGCGAAGCGATAAGATTCCCGG
>JAVBQI010000032.1:0-8313 GCA_031549145.1 Thermoguttaceae bacterium
AATCCAGAAGGAAATTGAGCAGTTTGAAAGTCAAATCGACGTCCGCGAGGTCGGACGCGTCCTCGAAGTCGGGGACGGTATCGCCCGCGTGTACGGATTGTCCGGGGCGATGGCCGGGGAAATGCTCGAATTTCCCAACGGTGTGATGGGCCTCGCCTTCAACCTCGAAGAGAATTCCGTCGGGGTCATCATCCTCGGGGATTACCTGAAAATCGAGGAAGGGGACGAAGTCCGGACGACCGGCCGATTGCTCCAGGTCCCGGTCGGCGAAGCCGTGCTCGGTCGTGTGCTCGACCCGCTCGGGAACCCGATCGACGGCAAAGGCCCGATCATCACGAACGATTTCCGGTTCGTCGAATCGGACGCTCCTGGGATCGCCGACCGCCAACCGGTCCGCGAATCGCTGCAAACCGGGATCAAGGCGATCGATTCGATGGCCCCGATCGGCCGCGGACAGCGCGAGTTGATCATCGGCGACCGGAAGACGGGCAAGACGGCGATCTGCATCGACACGATCATTAACCAGAAGGGGACGGGCGTCAAGTGCTTTTACGTCGCCGTCGGCCAAAAGGATTCGACCGTCGCCGGGATCATCGAGATTCTCCGGCAGCACGGGGCGATGGACTACACGACGGTGATCGTCTCCGGTTCGAGCTCTCCGGCTCCGCTCCAGTACATCGCCCCCTACGCGGGCTGTGCGATGGCCGAGTACTTCATGTACAAAGGAGAACACACCTTGGTCGTGTATGACGACCTTTCGAAGCAGGCGGTCGCGTACCGGCAGCTTTCGCTCCTCATGAAACGCCCGCCGGGCCGGGAAGCATACCCGGGGGACATTTTCTATTGTCATAGCCGCTTGCTCGAACGTTCGGCGAAGCTCTCGAAGGAACTCGGCGGCGGGTCGCTGACGGCTTTGCCGATCGTCGAAACGCTCGAAGGGGAGGTTTCGGCCTACATTCCGACGAACGTGATCTCGATTACGGACGGCCAGATTTATTTGCAGCCCGACCTGTTTTTCCGGGGGCAGCGGCCGGCGATGAACGTTGGTATCTCGGTTTCCCGCGTCGGCGGTTCGGCCCAGATTCCAGCGATGAAGCAGGTCGCCGGCGGGTTGCGGTTGGATATGGCGGCGTTCCGGGAACTGGAAGCGTTCGCCCAGCTGGGGACCGATCTCGACGCCGCGACGCAGGCCCGGTTGGACCGCGGTTATCGCATGACCGAGTTGCTCAAGCAAGGGCTTTGCAAGCCGATGAACGTGATCGACCAGGTGTTGGTGATCTTCGCCGGAACGCGGGGTTACCTCGACAAGATTCCGGCCAACCAGGTGTTGGAATGGGAAAGCAAGTTCCTGGAATACGTCCAAAACACGAAAAAAGACCTTTGGCAGAAGATCGCCGATGAGCGGAAGCTCTCGCCCGAGCTGACCGAAGAGATCGAAAAGACGATCAAGACGTTCAATGGACAATTCGCCTCGCGGACGAAGTAAGGCGGTTTTGATCTCTCTTTAGCCGGTACTCCGTGAATTTGACTCGGAGTACCGGCTAAATACGACAATCTGCAAAATCGCGTTTCCTACGAAGTTGGAACCAAACAATGGCCAAAGCACGAGCACTTGACAGACGGCGGAAATCGATCCGCAACATCCGTAAGATCACCCGGACGATGGAACTGGTCGCGACCGCCCAATTCAAGCGGGCGATGGACCGGGCCGTCGCGATCGACGCCTACACGAAGCGGATCCTCGATCTCGTGCACGATCTGCGGCAGGCCGAAGGAAAAATCGTCGCCTCCCATCCGCTCCTGGAAGATCGAAAGGACCAGAAAAGCACGACGCTTTTGGTGCTGACGGCCAACCGGGGAATGTGCGGCGGCTACAATTCCGGGATCATGCGGCAGGCCAACATCCGGCTCAAGGAAGTCAATGAATCGTTCGATACGGTGCATTTGGAGGTTTCCGGCAAGCGGGGCATCGGGGCTTTTCACTTTCGGAAGGTGAAACTCGACCACGAGTTCCTGCATTTCGAAGACAAGCCGACATTCGAACAGGTCGACGAATTGGCGAGCCGGTATTACGAGGAGTTCGTTTCCGGGAAGATCGACCGGCTGGAGATCGCGTACCAGAAATTTACCTCGATGAGTCGGCAGCACCCGACGATCGAAACGCTCCTGCCGCTTTCGCGATCGACCTTTACGGAAGAGCTGCACGAAATGGAGGCGGCCGAAGAAGCGAAAACCGAATCGATGCGACCGAAATCGGCGGCCGAACTGAAACGGGCCGCCCAGGTCGCCCAGGCGGACCGGATGATCGCCTCCAAAAAGCAAAAAGGGCTCGGCGAAAGCGGACTGAAAAAGGGGGTGCAATTCGAGTTCCTTCCTTCGGCCCAAAGCATTTTGGACGAGGTTGTCCCCTACGCCTTCCGGATTAAGCTGTACAAATGCTTCCTGGACGCGGCGGTCGGGGAGCAGATTGCCCGAATGGTCGCGATGAAGGCGGCGACCGAGAACGCCGACGGCATCATCGGTTCGTTGACGACGGCGTACAACCGGGCGCGGCAGTCGCAGATCACCAACGAGATTTCCGAGATCATCGGAGGCGCGGCGGCGCTTGAGAATTAAAATAATACTAACCCCAAGCGTCAGCGCGGGGTGATATTTGACGCGTCATTTTTATCCCCCCGCGCTAACGCTTGGGGCTAGTGTGAATTCAAAAAATTAAAGATAACGATATGAGGCCGCGAGGAGACGAGACGCGGAAAACCATCAACTGCAACCCTTATTTACAACTTGGTATCACACCGTTTACAGGAGTTTCAATGAAAAATTTTGTGCGATTTTTTCTCGCCCTCGGCATTATGACGCTGAGCGCGGCAACCGGCTGGGCGAGCGAAGCCAGCCTTCAAATCCCCGACCTTCACATGGGGACCTTCGAAACGCTCGGTGGTATTTCCGCGTGGAATCTCCTTGCCGGCGGTGCTTTCGTCATCCTGATCACCCTGTTTTTCAGCTTGTACCTCTCTTTTGAAGTCTGGAAGTTGCCGGTTCATAAATCGATGGCGAAAGTCTCGAACATCATCTATACGACCTGCTGCACCTACCTGATTCAGCAGATGAAGTTCCTGGTTTACCTGTTCTGCTTCATCGCGATCGCGTATGGAATCTACATCTTCTCGATGCCCGCCGAAGCGGCCCATGAAGGAGCGGCCCCGGCTTCGCCCCTTTCGACGCTCCTCCAGGTTCTCCTTTATGCGGTCATCGGCATGGGCGGTTCCTGCCTCGTCGCCTGGTACGGCATCCGCGTCAACACCTACGCCAACTCCCGGACCGCGTTCGCCGCTCTCAAGGCCCGACCGTGGGACGTCGTCAATATTCCCCTTCGCGCCGGAATGAGCGTCGGCCTGTTCCTCATCTCCCTCGAATTGGTGATGATGGTTTACATCCTTCTCATGGTTCCCCGCGAAATCGTCGGCCTCTGCTTCCTCGGTTTCGCGATCGGCGAATCGCTCGGTGCCTCCGCCCTGCGTATCGCGGGAGGTATCTTCACGAAAATCGCCGACATCGGCTCCGACCTCATGAAGATCGTCTTCAAGGTCGGCGAAGACGACCCGCGTAACCCGGGCGTGATCGCCGACTGCACCGGCGACAATGCCGGCGACAGCGTCGGCCCGACCGCCGACGGGTTCGAAACCTACGGCGTGACAGGTGTCGCGCTCATCTCGTTCATCGTTCTGGCCATCACGCCCGAAATGTTGATCAACGGCCCCGGAAAGG
Organism: Thermoguttaceae bacterium; assembly: GCA_031549145.1. Taxonomy (GTDB): domain Bacteria; phylum Planctomycetota; class Planctomycetia; order Pirellulales; family Thermoguttaceae; genus JAVBSX01. The sequence goes on from JAVBQI010000032.1 coordinate 3,769, forward strand.
CCATGTTCGAGACCTGGCTCGCCTCGCCATTCGCCCAAAGCATCGAGGTCATTCAAAGCGCCGCCGACAAGACCGCCGCCGGAGCCAAATACCTCGCCGAAGACCTCCAGGCCAAGCTGATCGTCTGGATTTTCGCGATGCGATTCCTCATGGACTGCCTCTCCGGTTGTGCTTACTTTATCAACCAGGCGATTTCCAAAAAGAAATATGGCGACAAGAAGGAATTCGACTTCGAAGAGCCGCTCATGCGTCTGATTCACATCGCCGCGATCCTCTGCATCTCGACCTCGTTCATCATGAGCTGGCTCTTGCTGCACGACTTTGCCAATATGGCCTGGCTCAAGCTGGCCGGGATCATCGCCTGCGGAACCGTCGCGGCCGTGCTCATTCCCGAATTCACGAAAATTTTCACGAGTTCGAAATCGAAGCACGTCAACGAAATCGTGACCGCCTCCCGCGAAGGGGGCCCCTCGCTCAACATCCTCTCCGGGATCGTGGCCGGGAACTTCGGCGCGTTCTGGACCGGCGGTTTGATCGCCGTGTTGATGGCCATTGCTTATTTCATCGCCCAGTTCGGACTCGACCAGATTCTCGGTCCGCACGCTCCGGTCTTCGCGTTCGGTTTGGTCGCGTTTGGGTTCCTTTGCATGGGCCCGGTGACGATCGCCGTCGACAGCTACGGTCCGGTGACCGACAACGCCCAGTCGATTTTCGAGCTTTCACAGATCGAATCGATTCCGGGAATCTCCGAAGAAATCGAAAAGGATTTCGGATTCAAGCCGGACTTCGAAATGGGCAAGCATTACCTCGAAGCGAACGACTCGGCCGGTAACACGTTCAAGGCGACCGCGAAGCCGGTGCTGATCGGTACGGCCGTGGCCGGGGCGACGACGATGATTTTCGCGATCATCCTGCTGCTCACGAACCTCGGCGTTTTGAGCCTCGAACTGACGAACGCCCCGGTCATCCTCGGATTGATCTGCGGCGGTGCCGTCGTGTTCTGGTTCTCCGGTGCGTCGATGCAGGCCGTGACGACCGGGGCCTACCAGGCGGTCGAGTTCATCAAACGCAACATGAACATGGACAAAAAAGAAGCGGACATCGAAGACTCGAAGACAGTCGTTCGGATTTGTACGCAATACGCCCAGAAAGGGATGTGGAACATCTTCCTCGCCCTGCTCTGCCTGACGCTGGCGTTCGCGTTCATCGACCCGAACTTCTTCGTCGCCTACCTGGTGTCGATCGCGGTGTTCGGTCTGTTCCAGGCGATCTACATGGCCAATGCCGGCGGATCGTGGGACAATGCCAAGAAGGTGATCGAAGTCGACCTGAAGGAAAAAGGAACCGAACTGCACGCGGCCGCCGTGATCGGCGACACCGTCGGCGACCCCTTCAAGGACACCAGCTCGGTCGCGCTCAACCCGATCATCAAGTTCTCGACGCTGTTCGGGCTCCTGGCGACGGAAATCGCGATCGTGATGAAGTACGTCGAAACGACGAAGGACAAAATGGTCGAAGGCGCGAAGGAAATCGCGACGACGGCGACCGGTAACCCAGTGATCGCGGGAACTTACTCTGGAATGACCTGGGTGCTCGCCCTGGTGTTCCTCGGCATCGGCTTGTACTTCGTGTGGCGCTCGTTCTACCTGATGCGGATTCCGGAAAAGAGCGCGTAAGGCCTTTACGCTTGAAGTAAAAATGAGCCCCGGATGGAGCGTGAGCGAAATCCGGGGACTTGTTCTGCATCTCCAACTTTTTGTTGAATTTTTAACACGAAAGAGGAAATCATGAAACGAACTGCCGTCCTTTTTGTCGTCGCCCTGTTTTTGACGTCCGGGCTTTTGGCCCAGGAAACGAAGTTCAACGGGATCGGAGTCGATGCGAGCAACATGCATTTGCTCTCGGACGCGAAGACGCGGTCGATCTCCCCGGAAAACTTTACCGGCGAGAAAGGCAAGGCCGGCATGTCGGTCGACGGCCCCGCCAAGGGCGCGGCTCGCGATTTGGGACAAGGCTGGAAGGTTTCCCCTTACGTGGTCATTCCGGCGAAGGAAACGTTCACCCTCGCGGAAATCGAGGGGAGCGGGGCGATCCAGCAGATTTGGCTCACCCCCGCTCCGCTGAACAAATCGCGGACGATGATCCTGCGGTTTTACTGGGACGGCGAAGAGACCCCCTCGATCGAATGCCCGCTCGCCGACTTTTTTACCTGCGGCTGGCAGGAATATTGCCAGAACAATTCGCTGATGGTCAACGTCAACCCGGGGAGCGCATTCAACTGTTACTGGAACATGCCGTTCCGGAAAAAGGCGAAGGTTACGATCGAGAACTTGGACGAGCAACAGATTGTCGTTTACTACCAAATCAACTATGCCCTCGGCGATGTCCCGGACAATGCGGCCTACTTGCACGCCCAATTCCGGCGGGTCAACCGGCTCAAGGCGAAAGACGTCGTCACGATTCTCGACGGCGTCAAGGGGAAAGGGCAGTATGTCGGCACCTACATGGCTTGGGAAGTTTATTCGCCCGGCTGGTGGGGAGAAGGCGAGATCAAATTTTTCATGGACGGCGACACGGAATTCCCGACGATTTGCGGGACGGGGACCGAGGATTATTTTTGCGGCTCGTACAATTTCGACCGCGGCGGTCTGTATCGGGAGTTCAGCACGCCGTACGTCGGGCTGGTGCAGGTGATCCCGAACGACGTGTGTTATAAAGTCGGGCAGCGTTTCGGGCTGTACCGCTGGCATGTGACCGATCCGATCCGGTTCGACGAGGACTTGAAGGTGACAATGCAGGCGCTCGGCTGGTACGACGATGGCTCGGGCCGTTACCTGCCGCTGGAGGACGACATTTCGAGCGTCGCGTTCTGGTACCAGGCCGAGCCGCACGCCCCGTTCCCGAAATTCCCGAGCAAGGAAGAGTTGCTATTCGGCCCGCTGAAAACGGTGAAACCATGACGACGACGGAATTGATCGACATTCTGGACGACATGAGAACCGACGTTTTCCTTCGGGTGAAGGAAATCGACGATCTCGAAACGATGGAGCAAATCGTTGAGTGTCTCGATCGGATCGCCCCTCGCGAAGGCTATGTCCTGACCGAGGAGGAAAAAGAGGCTCTGCGGCGTGGCGAAGAGGATTATCGGAACGGGCGGTGGATCACACAAGAGGAACTCCAAGAGAAAATCGCCCGATGGCGCAAGCACGAAGAGACATAAGATGGACCGATGAAGCGTGGGAAGAGTTTTATCGGATTCTGCGATTTTACGAAGAGAGAAATCAATCGCCCGGGTATTCGGAGAAACTGGAAGGGCTTGTCTGGAAAAAACTCGCCCAAGTACGGTTTTTTCCGGAAATCGGCGAGCTTGTTGTCGGGGAAAACAAAAGACGCGTCGTTATAGACCGGAGATTTGCCGCCCTGTACGGAATCGAAGACGACGCAATCGTCGTTTATGTATTTCGTGACGGCAGACGCGAGGAAGAATGAAACGGTGAAACCATGACGACGACGGAATTGATCGACCAGGAAACGGAACTGAAAGAGCGATTGAAAGATCGGATCGATGCGACGCACAACCTCGGCGTATTACGCGGCGTGCTGTCGCTCATGAACGAGATCGATGTTTACGAACTGACACCGGAGGAGGAAAAGGACATCGACGAAGGAATTCGTCAAAGCAAGGCGGGGCTCGGAATACCGCATGAAACCGTTCAAGCGGAGGTCCGGGAATGGTTCCTTGCAAGAAAATAATTGGCAGCCTCGCGCAAAAGCCGAACTGTTCGAAATCCTCGAGTTTTATCAAAATCGCAATGGTTCCTCGAAATACGGCGAACGAGTTTTTGAGCAAATGGTGCATCGATTGTCGTTCATCGGCGAAAACTGGCAATTCGGCGAAAGAGTCAACAAGGAAAACGTGAGACGAACGATCGTCGAACATTTTGCCCTGTATTATTTGATTACTCCGGAATCCGTTGACATCCTCTCCGTTCGGGATGCACGACGCAAGCCGAAGTGATTCGAACCGTGAGAGAAATCATGACAACGGATGGACTGACACCCTGTTGGTGACAGATGCGACGAAGAATAAAATGAGGTAAATCATGCATCCAATCGCAGGCGCCGTTGTTGGCCTTTGTGTTTGTCTTTTTAGTGTTGTCATGTCACTGACCGGCATTTCGAAAGAGCTTCGCAACATTGCAAAAGAAATAAACCAACTTCCCGACCGACTTGCCGAAAAACTGCGGGCAGAAGTAAAACGGAAGCAAGCGGAACAGAATCAATTGAAATCGTAATAATCGGAGCCGCGACCGTGAGGGAGCGGTTTTAGTCATAATCAAACAAATTCAGCCGTTTCCTCGTGGGGCGGCATTGAAAAACAACCTTCGAAACCCGAGACGAAACAATGGTTACAGCAGAAAAGGTTTTTGGCAAAATTACCCAGGTGATCGGTTCGACGTTTGACGCGGAATTTCCCGAAAGTCAACTGCCGGCCATTTACAACGCCATTAAAATCGACAGCGAGCAAAAAGGGATCGCGATTCA
>JAVBQI010000076.1:0-32768 GCA_031549145.1 Thermoguttaceae bacterium
TCGAGCGACGAATGAAAATCACCTTCCCTTTCGGCCTCGTCGAGTAATCCAGATTCCATTCTTCAGGAATCGTCCAACGTCGCGGCGACATTTCGTAACGTTCCCAATCCTTCTCGCGAACAGCCGCGACATATTTCGCCGGTTTCGGCGCCAATGCGCTTCGCTCCTTTCCGTTGTTATTCTTGAACGCACTTTCTCGCGCAAATCAAATACTTGAAATTCTTGATTTTTTTCCTTTTCTTGGCTTGACAGGAAAAACCCGATGTGCTAATTTATCAGCACTTGCTAAACGATTAGCATTTCTGGCCGCATTTTCGGTTCAAATAAAGGAGGAAAAATGACCGCAACCTCGCCCCGTTTGGAAACGCTCGCTCCCCGAGAGCGGCAAATCGTCGAAGCCGTTTACCGTCTCGGCGAAGCCGCGGTCGGGGAAGTGCTCGCCGCTCTCGCCGACCCGCCGAGTTATAGTGCGGTCCGCGCGATTCTCAATATTCTCGTTCAAAAAGGATTTCTCGAATACCGGCGGGAGAAAACGAAATACCTGTACCGGGCCGTTCTCGAAAAAGACACGGCGAGAAAATCGATGCTGCGCAACCTGCTCCAGAACTTTTTTTCCGGCAATGCGACCGAGGCGGTTGCCGCCCTGCTCGATGTCGCCGCCGAAGATCTCACGGCAAAGGATTACAAGGATCTCGAAAAAATGATCGATCAAGCCAGAAAGGAGAACCGATAAGATGTCGATTTCTTTTTATATCGCTCAATTATTGTTTAGCGCGACGGTACTCCTACTCGTTCCGCTCGGATTGCAGTTGTTGTTTCTGCTCGGTTGGAAAAATTCCGCCGCACTGCGGCACCGATTTTGGAGTTTGACGCTCATCGGCTTGCTGCTTTTGCCGCTGTTGACACCGTTTTTGCCTCATTGGACGTTCGGAATCATCAAAAAGCCCCGGCCTTTCGAAAGCGTCGCGCAGATCGAATCGCCCGCCGAGGTTGCATCGTTCGAACCGGCGGAGATGCCGTCGATCGCCGAGCCGGTGTTGCCTGCCTCCGTTTCTTTGATTCCGGAAGACAACGGAATCGCCCAAAAAAACCAAACTGTTTTGGCAAGCAACGTGCCGACGGTTTTTGAGACCGCCGATCCGACCGACGAACTTCGAACGGCCGACCAAAACGTTCCTGAAACAGCCGGAATTTTCTCCGTCGTGCCGACTGTTGCAGCGAAACCGGTTGCCGGTTTGAACCTCGGGAAATTTTTGCCGAACATTTTCCTCGCGATTTGGGGAATCGGCACGGTCGGGCTGCTCTTGCGTTTCGTCCTGTCGATTCGGGTGGCGCGCAAATTGCTCGATCCGATGCTGCCGCTTACGGACGAAAGGATCGTCGCCTTGGCCGAAGAGATTTCCCGTCGCCTGAAAATTCGCAAAACGCCGCGACTCCTGCAAAGCGAGGTCGGCTCGGTTCCGTTCACCCTCGGGCTGCGGCAACCGTGTGTCGTGCTCCCGGCGGTCGCCGTCCGGGATTGGAGTTCGCGGGAATTGCGAACGGTGTTGACGCACGAATTGGGACACGTCGCTCGGGGGGACGTCGCTTGGCAATTGCTGAGCCGAATCGTCGCGAGCTTGTATTGGGTGCATCCGCTGCTCTGGTTGGCCGTTTGGCGGATTCGGGTCGAGCGGGAATTGGCATGCGACGACCTGGTGCTGCTCGAAGGGGAGAGGCCGACCGATTATGCTTCGATTTTGCTGGAGCTCGCCGCCTCGTTCAAACGCGAGCACCGACATGTGCTCGGCTGTGCGGTCGCGATCGTTCAAAAAACCTCCGCCCGCAAGAACATCCTCCGCCAACGGATCACCTCGATCCTGAATCCGCGAACCCATCGAACCCCGCTCGGTCGTTTCGGAACGGCGATGCTCCTCCTTTTCGCGAGCGTCAGCCTCCTCGGGGCCGCGATGCTCTCGCCGCTCGAACAACCGGAGCCGAAGCCTTCGGAATCTCAGGCCTCGACCGGGCAGGTGAAGCCGGAATCGGACGCGACGCCGAAAGTCGACGTGGCGGTTGCTTCCAAAAACAAGGATGCCCCGGCTGTCGGGACAACACACCTCTTCCGGGATACCATTGACAATCATTTTCTCTGGAGAACCTTCAAACGTGGTTGGAAGTGTGTTTCGGCCTCTGTTCTCGACGAGAACGGAGCCCCGTTTGCCGAAGGAGCAAGATTGAACGTGAGGCAATCCGGAGACGAAAAAATATTCATTCCCGACGAACAAGGGGATGTCGTTTTTTGGGTTATTAATGATGATTCCTCGACGATCATCACCGCTTTGGCCCCCGATCACGCGAGACAGGCTCTTTGGTTGGACTACCCGTTGGTTTCATCGGAAAAACTGGTTTTCAAGCTGCAACCGGGCCGGAGCTTTCGCGGGAAAGTCGTCAATGAAAACAACGAGCCGGTTGCCAACGCCAAGGTCAGGTTGGATTCCGGTGCGATGATTGATGATATGAGAAGAAAAACCTGGGACGAGACCAAAGAAGTACGTCTCACGGATTCCGAAGGAATGTTTTGTTACGATACCTTGCCGTCGGATTCGGAATTCCAATTTCTCCGAATTTGTGTCGATCATCCTGATTATGAAGAAAATTGCGTCGTTTACAAATCGGTCGCCTCCTTCCCAAATGAGACCGTCGAATTGAAACTGAAACGCGGCCTCCCCTTTCGTGGGGTCGTACTCGGTGTCAATCCCGAACGGCCCATTGAAGGTGCAAGTGTTTCGATCTGGGGTCGGAATACGGAAGTGAAAACGGACTCTCAGGGTCGGTTCGAACTTCAAAGCGTTCGTTCCGGTTCAACATCTTTTTCGATCACGACGCGGAATTCTTCTCCCGAAAACCGGAAGCTGGTTCGCCTCGAAGAAAATATTCAAGTCGGTGAGGTTCGGAAACCGTATCTGTTTCGACTTAAGCCGGGTAAATCGGTCCGGATTCATATTATTGATGAGAACGGCCAACCAATCCCGAACGCCTGGGTCTGGTCGGATGAATGGAAAAAAGGAAACTTTTTTGACGAAGATGTCCCGCCGGAACAAGCGGACGAAAACGGCGAGTATCTCGGGCCGGCAACAACACGAGTCTCTCACTACGCGATTAGCGGACCCGGCTATTGTGCGACAACGGTCTTTTTGAAACCGAGAGAGGCGGCGTACACGGTCGCCCTTTCGCCCCAAAGCGAGGTCAGCGGCAAGGTCGTCGATGCCTTGACCGGGGAACCGGTCCGGGATTTTTGGCTGTTACCAGAGCCGAAGGGTCGTCATTTCGTACCTTCCTGGGCGGAAAACGAACCGACCCATTGGAATGACGGGACGGGAAATTACACGATGGTTTTTTCGAACAAGGAGAATTTTCAGTATTATCGGCTCCGGATCAATGCTAAGGATTATCTGCCGGCGGAATCCCCGGAGATTCAACCGCGAAGAGAGAAAATTGTTCATTCTTTCGAATTGCAACGCAACGCTTGGGGAGCGGCCGAAGATCCGGAAAAGCCGACCGTGCGGGTCCGGTTCCTCGACGAAAACGACCGACCGATCGCCGGGGCACAGGGACAAATAAACCGAAACGACAAAGTCCCGAACAATAAAACTCCGCTCGAATACGTGTCACTCCGGAAGCGTTGGCAATATGCCCCGGAATGGAAATCGGTCGTCCAGGAATTTCGGACGGATGAAAAGGGGGAGGCGATTCTCGAGTTGCCGCCGCGAGAAAATTTCGCCGGTTTTCGTTTCTCATTGATCGCCCCAGGTTACACTCCGTATTGCGGCATTTGGGACGATCAGGTCTTGCCGCCGGAACTGACGATCAAGCTCCCCTCGACCCGGCGGATCGGCGGGATCGTTCGCGATCCGCAAGGGAAGCCGCTCGAAGGGATCAAGGTCGAATTGACGGTCCCGTACGAGGATATCACCCTGGCTCCCGGCAACACCCTTGCCGTTTCTTTCGTGAACCTTTTGACCGATTCCGAAGGGCGTTGGTCGATCGAGGATATCCCGGTCAACGAACTGAAACCGCGGCGGCTCTTCCTGTCGCATCCCGGGTACAAGACGACACCGGTCAAGCTCGACCTGCACGAACTGTTGCCGGGCGCGAACGGGCAGTGTGATCACGTTTTTACGGTCGAGCCCAGGTGATTGCGAAATAAAAATTTCTCGCGGAGACGCGGAGGTCGCGGAGTTTTTATGGAAATCTCCCCCCGCCACCTCCGCGTCTCTGCGCGCTCAAATAACGACGTTGCAATCCTCTTTACGGTTGAGCAACGTGCAATCGACAATACGGCGGCAATCCGGTAAAATGGGGGACGTTCTTTTTCCGAGAGACCGTTCCCCCTTTGACCGAAAAACATGAATACGTTCGCCGTTTTGATTATGGCGGCCGGCCAAAGCCGGCGCTTTGCCGACCCGTTTTCCAAAAAACCGTTCGTGTTGCTGGATCACCGGCCCGTTTGGATGCACAGCGCCGAGCGATTCTCGCGCCGGCCCGAGGTCAAGCAGGTGATCCTGGTGATCGATCCGGGCGACAAGGCGACGTTTTTCCAAAAATTCGGCGCCAACGTCGCGTTTTTGGAGCTGGAAGTCGCCGAAGGGGGGAAAGAGCGCTTCGACTCGGTACAGAACGGCCTCGCGATGGTCCGGAAAGAGATCGATTTCGTCGCCGTGCACGATGCCGCCCGGCCTTGCCTAAGCGAACTTTGGATCGATTCGGTGTTCGAAGCCGCCGAAAAAACCGGGGCGGCAATTCTCGCGGCCCCGATCACCGGCACGATCAAGCGGGTTAAGCGGGAACGGCCGGACGGCGGAGCCTACTTGATCGAGGACACGGTCTCGCGGGACAATCTTTGGGAGGCTCAGACGCCGCAGGTTTTTCGTCGCTCGCTTTTGGAGGAAGCCTACGCTCGGCGCGGGGATTTCGAGGTGACCGATGATGCCCAGCTGGTCCAGCGTCTCGGGCACCCGATCACGGTCGTCCCTTGCGAAAGAATGAACATCAAGATCACGACCAAGGCGGATTTGAAACTGGCCGAGCGGATCCTGCCGACCTTGCCGAAACCGGGGCTTGGGTTTTGAGGCCGTTGCCTTCTACTGATTTCCAGATTAGAAAGGATCTGATATACCGTCCTCCCCGCGCAGGCGGGGATCCAGAGATTACGGTTTCCCTCTGGACCCCCGCCTGCGCGGGGGTGACGACATCATTCCAAAATCAGGGCCAAATTTTTTTCTGGAACTCAGTACAGGGAAAATATTCAAAACCCGTCGAAATTTCTTGGGACGATCGCTCTTCTGAGCCGTCTTTATTTATGAAACCGACGTTTTTCTGACGTTTGAACCGTTCGGCATTGTTTTTCGCGACCGTTTTCGCCTATGTCCTTATCGTTTGACAATCGGGAAACATGGGAGATCGCGGAATCAGCCGTCGATACGCTCTTGCTGTTTGCGCGGCAATGGGACGAAGCCTCGGCCGAAGATGTCGTGCAAACCGCCTTGGTCCGACTGCTTCGGCTTCTCGAATCCGAAACCGCCGAAAAACCGGACAACGTCCTCGGCTGGCTGTATTCCGTCGTCCGCAACGAATCGATCAGTCGATTCCGCAGTCGCCGTTCGGAACGGAAACGCGATCAAAATTACGCCTATTCGCAACGACCGTGGTTCGAACCGGATCACGAAAGCCGTTTGGACGCCGAATCGGTTGCCGCCAACCTGAAAAAACTGCCCGAAGAAACCCGCGAGGTGATCGTCGCAAAAATCTGGGGCGGGCTATCGTTCGAGGAAATCGCCGAGCTGACCGGAACCTCCAAAAGTTCCGCGCATCGGAAATATGCCGAGGGATTGGCTCTGCTAAGAAAAATGGTGCAAAAATGAACATCGACCACCACAATGACGATTTGTGGGAATTCGAATCCGAACTTCGCAAGCTGAAACCGATTCGGTTTTCCAATGTCCGCAAGGAAATTTCCCGCGAAATTTTTTCCGGTTCGCCGTCGAAGCAACACGGTCGTTTTCGCGAGGTTCGTTCGCGTCTTCTTACACTTTCGCTCGGTGTCCTGATCGGAGTCATTCTGGGGGGTGGGCTTGTTTTTTTTCTCGACCGGACGAAAGAAAACGGGTCGGCCGTCGCCGTCCAACCGACGACCGCGAGCGAACGCGAGACCGTTTCGCTCGCACAACCTGCGGTTGAATCGGCTTTTTCGCGGAGAAACGATTTTCCGCGAGTAGGCGATCCCGGCCCGTTCGGTTGGGACACGATTATCGCGGAATACGAGGCTCACAACAGACGGTTTGCCGGCATCGCCAAGATGTCGCTTTCCTCCCCCGCCGGATTGCCGCGTATTTCATCGGACCCCGATTCCCTGTTGGAATTGCGGAAAAAAATAAAAATGTAATACCGTCGACGGTATGAACAGTAGGCTTCGCCCACTGTCAAACCGCGGCCTCGTTGGGCCGCTACCATGTTGAAGACGGATTTTTAACCGGCCTCAATAATAATCAAAAGGAGACCAATCATGCGAAAAACTGTTTTAGCGGCCTTGATGATCGGGCTTTTGTTTCCGCTCCTCGCCCGGGGGCAGGTTTTGCAATCGACGCAGGACATGGTCGACGGAAAATCGCGGCAAGTTCTGCTGGCCGAATTGACCGTCAGCCCGAAAACGCTTCCGGTTCCGGCGCTCAAGTACAAATTGACCTGGGGGTTCGACCAACGGAACAAGAACAATGCCGCGATTCAATACAACGCCGCGATGCAGGCGTTTTCGGAAATGAAACTCGGAATTCTGCGGGATGAAAGCAAACGGCTCGAAAGCGAATTCAAGCGGGTTCTCGTCGATCCGAATTACTTCGTCCAGCGAAAAGCGGCTTATGAGGCATTTGAAGAGATGCTCAAGAACGCTCCCTCTGATGGGGATAGGATTGCGCTTCGCAATGAAGCGTCCCTTGACTTCAAAACGTATGAGTTTTTTCATTATTGCACATATTCAAGCGAAAAATTTCCGATTGAGAAAGCCCGCGACTTCGTCAAAAGGTTTCAAAGAACCTACGAACGGCTTGAAACAGGGAGCCGTTGCGAGAATTGTGACTGGGAATATCACATTCGGGGCAACAAGGAGATACTTACCGTGCCGCTCCCCGAGATACAGGAATGCCGCGATTTGGCCCGAGCACTGCAGGCCAAATGCCGCCTTGAAATTTTCGAAGGGAAATACGAAGACGCGATCCGTACCGCCCGGGTCGGCAAAATCCTCGCCCGGCACATGGGCCAAAACACTCCGATGATCGTCGCCCCACTGATCGGCATCGCGATCGATTCAATGATGAACGAATGTCTCTTGGAACTGGTGCAGCGACCGGATGCGCCGAATTTGTACTGGGCCTTGAGCACGCTCCCGGATCCGCCTTTTGTTTTCACAAATACTCCTGAAGCGGAAGTGGACCTTATCCGAATCATGATTCCCGAACTCGCCAGGGCAATGGACGATCCCGAAAGCCTTTCCGAAGAGGATTGGAAGGTCTTCGACCAGAATCTCATCCAAATGATACCGGCCTTTTCGAACGCGGGCTATTCTCAGGAAACACGGAGCACGGCCGGTCTATTTCTGGCCAAGAGCTGGGGAATCACCGCCTACCCGAAAGCGAAGCAATGGTTGCTCTCCGAGGGGAAAACTCCCGAGGAGATCAAAAACCTTCCGGTTGCCAAGGTCCTCGGCTTGTGGAGCGTTTACCGTTTTGCAATCGTCCGCGACGAGTATTTGAAATGCAGCGAACTTCCGGCCTGGCAGCTGCGGGCCATCAACCCGGAAAGTTTTTGGAATGACGGGAAATTCGAAATTGCGACGCCGCTCGATGTTCTCGCCAGCCTGATGTTTCCGGCGATCACGGCCTACCGGAACGCTCTGGCCCGGGCGGAAGCGAACAACGATCTGATGCGAATCGTCGAAGCGATCCGGCTGTACGGAGCCGAGCACGACGGCAAGCTCCCCGAACGGTTGGAGGAAATCACCTCGGTCCCGATCCCACCGTTCGACCCGATGAGCGGGCAGCCCTACGTTTATACACTCAAGGACGGAACCGCGACCGTCGAATCGAACCAAGGTTATCAAATCATGCGTTTCAAAATTCGCTTGAGATGAATGCCGGGGTACCGGCTAAGTATTTGAGAGAAACATCAACTTTTGGAAAACAATACAGGAGAAACTTTCCCATGAAACGGACAATCTATCTTTTGCCTTTTCTTCTTGTGTTCGGAGTTTCCGCCGTGCCGGCCCAAAGCGAATCGCAGCGCATCGCGGAGCAGATCGCCCCGCTGCTGAACGAAAACGTCGCGGCGGTCGGGCATGTCGATCTGGAAAAAATCGACCTTGATAAAGTCGATGCCAAGCTCCGGTCGTTTCTTTGTAAAAATCCCGTTGGAAACACTCCGGGGCTCGCGCTTTTTCAAAGTGAGGAGGAATTCGATCGGACGAAATCGGAGATTCAAACGAATGTGAAAACTTTGCGTAACACATTCGGAGTTCGCGATATGTACTTCCTCGCGATTCCCTCGCTATTGCCCCGGAGTTTCGGAGTCCTGGCGATTCCGCTCGCCGATCCCGCGAAAGCCGAAGCGTTGCAAAAATCGCCGCTCGTGTGTTGCTTTGCATCCGGCGGCGAACCGGTCGGCAAGGTTTTCGGGCGATTTTTGATCGTTCCGGTCTCGGGAATCGAGGTCCCGGGCGGCGCTTCGAACGAAGGGGTGTTTCGCCAAATCGAATCCCAGACTCCTGAGACGCGACCTGAGTTTTTGGCCGCCTTGGAAGCGGTTGAAGGTTCGGCGATCCAGTTCGCCGTGATCCCTTCGGAGGAGATGCGGCGGGTCTTTACGGAGACGGTCGAGACCCTGCCGCCTCTGTTTGAAAACATCTCTCCGACCGAGTTGTCGCAAGGTGTTCGCTGGGCGGTGTTCGGAGTCGATTTGGAAAAACCCGAGTTGAAGTTCGTCGTTCAATCGGAGCAGGCCCTGGCCGCGAAAAACCTGCTGGAAAAGTCGAAGGTCGTGTTGGATGGGGTTTTCGTCCGGATCAAGGACAATATCACCTATACGACGTTTTTGGAGACGACGAAGATCGGTCACGAAAAAATTCACGATTTCACGAAAACTCTTCTGCCGCAAGCCGAGGGGGACCGGTTGAATCTTACGATCAACGAATCGTTCGTCAAGGAAAAGGGCGGTTCCGCTTTTCAAGTCTTGACCCTATTGGCCGACCTCCTCTTTCAATCCGAATCGCGAAAAATGCAATGTATGAATCAAGTCAAGATGATCTGTCTCAGCTTTCATAATTATTACGACAGAAACCAAATGCTTCCGCCGATGTACACGAGCGATAAGGATGGCAAACCGTTACACAGTTGGCGGGTCGCGGTTTTGCCTTATCTCGACGAAAAAGAGTGCAGGGGGCTTTATGAAAAAATCCGCAAGGACGAGCCGTGGGACAGCGAGTATAACCGGCAGTTTCATACGCAGTGTCCGAAAGTGTATCAATGTCCCGAAATCGCGGCGAAAAATCCAGATGTCGTCAAAAACGGACTGACGACCTATTCGTTGATCGTCGGCAAGAATGCTTACCCGGAAGGATCGCAGAAGTTTACTTTCCAGATGATCACCGACGGAACGGCATACACGATCATGCTTGTCGAACGCGCGACGCCGGTCTGTTGGATGGACCCGACGAACGAGATCACACAGGAAAACGCCGAAAAAGGGATCGGCACAATCGCCGCCGGAATCGGTGCTCCGCATTCGGCCGGAAAACGATTCGCAACATTTCTCGGTTTTTTTGACGGCTCGGTTCACATCTTCGCGGATAATATCCGCCCGGAATACTTGAAAGGATTTATCGAACGCAACGATGGTTCGGGGATGTGCGAATCCGAGGAGATGTACGAGGCTGAATGAGGCGGCTCGGGCGGGGCGAGGAGCGTGCAAGGGTAGACCGGGATGTTTCGCACGATCGTAAAAAGCACCAGCCCGATCGCGAGGACGAGAATCCCCCGGCCGCCGAGACGCGGTTTCGCGAGCCGAAACCGCGTCGGCCGCAAGACGAAAAAGAGAACGGCGTAAGCTGCCCCGAACAGGATCGGCAGGAGCAGGACGTTGTGCCGGAGCGATTCGAGTACCCGACCGTGCAAGAGCAGATAAAACGCTCGGGTCCCGCCGCAACCGAGACAATACAGCCCGGTCGTTTCGTGCAATGCGCACGGTGGGAGGATCGAAAAGCGGAACGGATCGATGTGATACAGCAGCACCAGCCCGATCAGCCCGACGACCCCGAGCAGTCCATATCCGAATGTTCGTTGCATGGTTGGTACGATTGATTGGTCGCGAAAAAAATGGGAGCGACTATTTCGCGGACGGGAAAACCTTTTTCAAAACGACAATAGCCCGACGATGCGGCGGGCGATCTCGGTTTTGTCGCCGCGAAGTCCTTCGACCATCGTTCCGCCGGGATCGAGTATCTCGACCGCAGCCTCGGGAGAACCGATCACGGTCGGATCGTTCAAGACAATGAAATCGGCGTTCTTTTTTCGCAACTTGGCCAAGGCCTTTTCCCGGGCGTTGTCCGTTTCCAAGGCAAAGGCGACGATTCGTTGGTTTGGCCGCTTGATTTTTCCGAGCGCGGCCAAAATGTCCGGCGTTTCGACCAGTTCCAGCATTCCGCCGAACGCCGATTTCGAGAGCTTGGTTTCGGAATAGGTTTTCGGCCGGTAATCGCAAGGGGCCGCCGCTCCGATCACGGCGTCGCAACCCGGAAATAACCGCAGGCACTCTTTCAGCATTTCTTCCGTTGTGAGAATCCTATGCACTTCGAGCTCGCCGGGGTAATCCGTTTCGACAGGGCCGCTCACGAGCACGACTTCGCCCCCCCGTTCGAGGGCGGCAGCGGCCAACGCCCGGCCCATTTGGCCGCTTGAGGCATTCGAGAGAAACCGGACCGGATCGAGGTATTCCCGCGTCGGGCCGGAGGTGATTAGGATTCGCATGATTAAAAATAACGAGCCGCACTTTGCGAGTGCTGTTTGTGTCAATTCGAGTTGTGAGGGTTTTCGCTTTGAACGTAACACAACGAGCCGGGAGCTGTGCTCCCGGTTTGCGTCAATTACTATTGATGCGTTTCTCGCTGTGAACGTAACCGGGACCGCAGGTCCCGGCTCGCTATGCTCGTGGTTATTTTGTAATTTGTCGCGGGAGGAGCAGCACCTCGCAGCAGCCGTCGAGATTCGCTTCGGGGCAGCATACGCGGATGCTCGCGAGGCCGTAATCGCTTTCCGTTGGGGCCGGCAGTTGCAGTGGATGCCGTATTTCCCGGTTTGGTTCGACCGGGACTTCGACGGAATAATCTTTAATCTGCACTTGAAATCGCAGCGACCGTTCAGCGTGGTTGGTGATCACCAACTCGGCGCTCAGCCGTGTTCCCGGATCGGTTTCGAGAGCATACGGCTCGACGCGGCACCAGGCATGGTCGATTCCGAAATTCGGGTCCGGATAGGGGAAGAGCTCCGAGAGCAACACCACGCGTTTCCGCAAAGCCGCTTCCATGTAGTCGAGCTGGGAGTCTTCGAAGACGAACGGCTTTTCGATATGCTGGTTGACGAGCACTGGCCGCTGTTTGCCGGCTTGCTCGAAGCGTTTGTTCAACAGCCTGAGAATCGCGAGGCAACGGAAATAGCCTTGGTCCGGTTTCAGCAGGTTGCGATTCCAAAGGCAATAATCGTCGATCCCGCTCGGAGTGAACGAATCCCCGACGAAAAGAACGGCACGGTCGCCGTTCTCCTTCGACTCGACCCGTTCGACGAGCAGGGCATCGTGATAAAGCGTTTGGCCCGGGAAATAAAAAAACGTCAATTCGAATTCGTTCCAACGCATCGTTTGACCATGCTCGGCATCGAACGCGGCGATTCTCGAAAGCGGCCGGGCATCCAAAAACGGCATCCGGAAGGCCGGGGGATTTTCCAAAATCGTTTCCTGGACCGTGCTGCACCAAACCGGAATTCCCCAGCGCTCGGAAAGAATTTCGAGCCCGGGAATATGATCGCTGTGATAGTGCGAAGCGGCGAGCATGTTGATCGAGCGAATCTCTTCCGTTTCGATCAGCCGGTCGATTCGCTCGACGATTTGCGGCCGCCAGCAATCGAGAACCAGGGCCTCGCCGTTTTTCGACTTAACGATCCGGGTCGTATTCAAGGCGAGTTGCCAATCGGGTCGGAGGAATGTTTGGGCCGTCGGCATCCGCGGAATGTCGGCGGGAACGAGCTCCGGCTTACCGAACATCGCCCTGGCCGATTCCGTCATTCTTTCTTCGCCGAAATACCACCAAAGCGCCGAAGTGCTCAGATAATTCGCGTAAACGGCCCGGATTCGGGCGATCAACGTCCCGATCGCTTCGGAAGGATTTTCAACCAACGGACCATGCTTAGGAACCAAAACATCCGGTTGGAGCGAGCGGATCTTTTCAAGACTTCGAATCAGCTTCGGGCAGCGGCCCATAAAACCGTGGTATCCGCCGATTTTGGCTTCCGGGAAATCGTCTTGAAAATCATACAGGTTCAGGATTTGACCGTTTCCGAAAACCAGATCGCCGCAAAAAACGAACCGCTGTTTTCCCTTTTCGTTTTCAAGGTCGTAGTAATACGAGGTGCCGTTGCGGGTGAGACCGGGCGTTTCCAAAACATGAACCGCGTTTCCGCCCCATTCGAGAACATCCCCTTCGACGACACCATGAACCGGAGCGGGAGCCGGACGGACCGGGACCAAAGAAAGCGGGTTGACCTCATCGAATCGCCCGCCCCCCACGAAAGCGGCCCAATACGCTTTCCGCGGATCTTCAAGGAGAACCCGTTCCTGCTCGCCGATGAGAATTTTTTTGTAGGGCATTTCCCATGCCGGATTATCCCGGCGAAAATCGCAGAGCAGCAGCAAACCGGCCCCGGCCTGTTCGGTTTGGGCATTGCGACCGCTGCCGTAGACGTCGATAAACCGGCCCCCTTCGCCGAGAATTCGAGCGGTTCGAACGCCCCCCTCTTTGCCGAAATGCGGCTGAGCGGAAAACAGCGGCGTCGCCGACAGCGACAAAAGCAGAAAAAGACAAACCGGTCTCATGTTTTTTTGTTGGTAACAACGAACCACCTGCTAACGAGCCGGGAGCTGTGCTCCCGACTGCCCGACTCGTCAACAAGCAGTAAACATGTTCAAGCAGTCGGGGCCGCAGGTCGCGGCTCGTTTTACTGACTCAGGACGACGATCATCACATCGGCGTTGAGGTCCGGGTCTTCGCTCACCTGCTCCCCAGCCTCGGTGTCGAGGGCGATCCGCTGGTGTATGCGGAATCCCTTTTCCCGACAAAACTCCTCGAAATCGGTCAACGTCAAAAAACGGACATCGTGCGTGTTGTACCAAAAATGATCCGGCTGCGGATCGGTTCGCGGAGCAAGCCCCTGTTCGACCAGCCGTCGCCGGTGCTCGCGGTATCCCAGGTTCGGGAAGCTGACGACCGCCCGAGTGCCGACCCGAAGCATCTCCCGGAGCACGAATTCGACGTCGACGACCGTCTGCAAGGTTTTGGAGAGAACGACGAAATCGAACTGCTTGTCCGAAAACGGCGTCAAACCCTCGTTCAAATCGGCTTGGATCACGTCGATTCCCCGGCCGAGCGCTTCGACGAAATACCGTTCCTCGATCTCGACCCCCATCCCTTGATTGTCCCCCCGCTGCTGCAATCGGGCCAGAAAACCGCCCCGGCCGCAACCGAGGTCGAGCACCTTCGCCCCTTTGGGAATCAGCGCGAGAATCCGTTCGTAATCAATCCGTTGGCGGAAGACTTTCGTTTCGAGGGGAGCATCGCCGGTTTCCGGTTCTTCGAGATTCGCGAGAAATTGCCGGATCGATTCGCCGTACACCTCCAACTCGTTCGGCAGCAAAAACGCGTCGTGCCCGCAATCGCTCCGGATGTTGCAATAACTGACCCTTTTGTCTCCGGCGAGCAAGGCATCGACGATTTCCCGCGTTTGAAACGGCGGGAAAAGCCAATCGCTGGAAAAGCTCACGAGCAGCCAACGGCACATCGATCGCCGGAGCGAAGTCGTCAATTTTTCCGGAGTATCACCAAGGTCGAACAGGTCCATTGCCATTGACAAGGTCAAATAACTGTTGGCATCGAACCGTTCGACGAACCGGCCTCCCTGGTAGGCGAGGTAGGAACCGACGGAGAATTTCGTCTCGAAACTGCTCTCGATGCTGCGGGCGATGTTGCGGTCGGCGTCGAATTTTTTCCGCATCGATTCAAGCGAGAGATACGTAATATGTCCCAGCATCCGGGCGATCGCGAGCCCGACGGCCGGGGCGGTTCCCTGTTCGGCGTATTGACCGTCCCGGAATTGCGGGTCGTTCAAAATCGCATTGCGTGCGACGATATCGAAGGCGAGCGCCTGGCTCGTGAGCCGGGCACTGCTCGCAAGTGCCGCCGCTCCGCAGACCCGGTCCGGAAACCGCGTCGCCCATTCGAGACACATCAGTCCTCCGAGCGAGCCGCCGACGACGGCCAGCAACCGGTCGATCCCGAACGAATCGACGAGCAGCCGCTGCACTTCGACCATATCGCCGATCGTGATGACCGGGAAATCGATGCCGTAAAGACGGCCGGTCTTCGGATTGATGCTGTCCGGACCCGTGGTCCCCCGGCAGCCTCCCAGGACGTTCGGGCAGATCACGAAATACCGGTCGGTGTCGATTTTTTTCCCGGGGCCGACGACGATTTCCCACCAGCCGGGATCATCTCCAGCCTCGTGCGAGGCGAGATGGGAATCGCCGCTAAGAGCATGACAAACCAAAACGGCGTTGTCGCGGCGTTCGTTCAGCCGCCCGTACGTTTCGTAAACGACGGTCACTTCCGAGAGTTCCCCCCCTCGCTCCAATCGGAACGGCTGGGAAAAGACCGCCTTTTGGGCAAAGGGGAGCGGCCGGGAACTGCGAATCGAATCGCTGCTTTCAAAAAATTCGGATTGGGACATCGGGAGGAGCCGGCTAAATAAGTATACAACGAGCCGCACTCTGTGAGTGCGGTTTGCGTCCACTCGCGTTGACGCGCTTCTCGCAATGAGCGTAACCGCGACCACAGGTCGCGGCTCGTTGAAGAATATACGAACCGTTATTTATTCTAACATAAAATTGCGGAGAACCTCATTGGGGGCGGGGCCGTAGGAGAGCGGCTCCATTGAGCTGCTCGCCCGGCCCTGGGACAGCCCGCGCATCACCGAGGTGTAGCCGAACAGGTTCGCGAGCGGGGCTTCCGCCTCGATCACCGTCAGGTTGCCGCGAATCTCCGTCTGCTTGACGATCGCCCGCCGCTGTTGCAAATCGCTCACGATGTCGCCGACATAGGCGTCCGGCGTCGTCACCTCCAGTCGCATGACCGGTTCGAGCAGAACGATCCCCGCCTCCTGGAGCCCTTTGCGAAACGCTTCGGAGACCGCGATCCGGAACGCCGTCTCGCTCGATTCCGTCTCGCTCGTTTGGACGCCGAGAACCGTGATCCGCACGTTCATGAGCGGGAAGCCGAGCTGCCCACCCCCTTGGGATTCTTCCCGGATCGATTCGAGTGCGACCGCCTTGTATAATTTCAGGAACACGTCGTCGTTGCATTCGTTCGCGATTTCGACCGAAGCCTCGTCGATCGGCTCCAGGCGAATCGTGATCTCCGCCCAATGCTTCGTCCCGCCGAGGTTGCGGTTGCACGTCCCGGTCACTTCGACGGTCCGTTGGATCGATTCGCGATAACTCACCCTCGGGTTATGGACCCGGACGTTGACCTTGTGTTCCCGCAAAAGCCGGTGCTTGATTACCTCCAGGTGTAGCTCGCCCATGCCGCTGATCAACACTTGACTCGTCTCTTCACTTTCGTGAACCCGGAACGTCGGGTCCTGTCGCTTCATCATTTCGAGGACCGCCTTGAGCTTTTTGTGCTCGTCGGCGCTGTCCGGTTCGATCGCCATTGAAATGACGGTTTCGGGAAACGAGATCGATTCGAGCAGGATCGGATGTTTGACATCGCAAAGGGTGTCCCCCGTCACGGAAAAACGGAGCCCGATCACCCCGCAAATCTCCCCGGCCGTAACCTCTTGCACCTGCTCTTTCCGGTCGGCTTGAATCCGCCAAAGCTGCGGGACGTTTTCCTTTTTGTTCTCCCGGGGATTGAGAACGCGGGAGTTCTGCTGCAATTTGCCGGAATAAATGCGAACATAATGCAAATCGCCGTGCTTGTCCGCTTGAAT
This sequence comes from Thermoguttaceae bacterium, assembly GCA_031549145.1. GTDB lineage: Bacteria > Planctomycetota > Planctomycetia > Pirellulales > Thermoguttaceae > JAVBSX01. The sequence continues at coordinate 16,335 of JAVBQI010000076.1, forward strand.
CTTGAAAATCAATCCGCAAAACGGTTCGTTCGGATCGGCATGTCGTTCGAGTTCCGGACAATCGGGCCGGGTCGGGTCCAACCCTTGAACCGCCGGAATGTCCGTCGGAGACGGAAGGTAATAGGTGACGGCGTCCAACACCGGCTGCACGCCGATCCCGTCGAGCGCCGAGCCGCAGAGGACCGGCACGGCCATATCCGAGATCGTCGCACTTCGGAGTGTCCCGCGAATCATCTCTTCGGAGATTTCTTCCTCGGAAAGAAGCAGTTCCGTCAACTCGTCGGAATACATTGACAGGTCGTCGAGCAACTGCGAACGCCAAATTTTCGCCTCTTCGAGCAGCTCGGCGGGAATCTCGGAAACGGTCATCTCCGAGCCGCTGTTTTCTTTCGAGAAGGTGAGCATTTTCATTTTGACGAGATCGATCGTCGCCTTGAACGCCTCGGGCAGGTGCGGCGGCCCGGCACCGACTGGAAGGGTGATCACGATCGGGTTGGCATGCAGCCGTTTTTTGATCTGATCGAGCGTCCCGTAAAAATTGGCCCCTTCGCGGTCCATTTTGTTGATAAACGCGATCCGGGGAACATGGTATTTGTTCGCCTGTCGCCAAACGGTTTCGCTCTGGGCTTCGACCCCTTCCCGGGCGCTGAAAACGACGACGCCGCCGTCGAGAACGCGCAGCGATCGCTCGACTTCGGCCGTAAAATCGACGTGCCCGGGGGTGTCGATCAGGTTAAACGTGTAGTCCTTCCATTGTAAAGTGACGGCGGCCGCTTGAATCGTGATCCCCCGTTCCTGCTCTTCCGGGTCGAAATCGGTGACAGTCGTACCCTGATCGACCATTCCGACTTTGTGAACGAAATGGGAATAGTACAACATCCGCTCGGTAACCGTGGTTTTTCCGGCGTCGATATGGGCGATGATTCCGATGTTGCGGATTTGTTCGATTTTGTTGCGGGACATGCTGGGCGAGTACGTCTAAATAAAATGCGGCAAAAAAAGAATTGACGATATTTTACCACAAAATTCGCCGTCGTCTATTGACCACATCGCAGCAGAAAAGAAGACGCACACAAATTTGGCGGCTGCCGACCTCATTCCGTTTCGCCAAATCCGACAAATTGATGTTTCCGAACACGTCAATTGTTCTTCAATGATTCGCGACCCTTCGGCTGCCAAGGGACCTGGCCGCCTTCTTGAATCTGGAGCATCAGCCGATACAGACGGTCGCGGAATTCCGGGGCGGACGTTTTTCGCAAATCGTGTTCTTCGAGCGGATCGTCCCGCAAATTGTAAAGCTCCGGCGGCGAAACCGGCGTGTTTTGCAAAATTTTCCAATCCCCTTCGATCAGCGCATCGCTCGTTTTGCCGCCGAATCCGGTCCCCCCTTCCCGGCGAACGAAGTACAACGTTCGCGGCGGTAGCGTCGCCGCCTTTCCCGAAAACAGCTCCCCTAGGCTCCGGCCGTCGATCCGTTGGACGAACGAACCGTCGGGCGAACGTCCCCGCTCGTCGACCGGGATTCCGGCCGCATCCAAAACCGTCGGGAAAACGTCCATAAGCACGCCCTCGGCTTCACAGCGGCTCCCGGGCGTGATCCGGCCCGCCCATTTCGCGAGAAATGGGACCTTCAAACCTCCCTCGTACATCTCCCCTTTCGTTCCGCGATGAGGTCCGTTGAATGCTCCGACATTACACTGCCCGCCGTTGTCGCTTGAAAACATCACGAGCGTGTTTTGCTCGAACCCGGTTTCCCGGAGCGCTTGCAAGACCCGGCCGATCCCCCCATCGAGATGTTCGATCAGGGCGACGAGCTTGGCCCGATCCGCGTCGATCCCCGGCTCCCGCTTCAAAACCCTTTCAAGAAACTCCGGCGGCGGCTGAATCGGAACGTGCGGGGCGTTGTAGGCAAGATAAAGGAAAAACGGCTTTTGCTCCCGCTGCCCAGCCCGTTCCCGGAGGTATTCGCAGGCCCAGTCGGAAAAGAGATCGGTCGCATGTCCCTTCGGGTCAATCATTTCGGCGTCGGATCGCATGTAATTCTCGCCGTGCCGCAAATGCGTGTGGTAATCATCCATCATATCGCCGAGAAACCCGCGAAACCGGCCGAAACCGCGTTCATTTGGCGTATTCGGAGAACTCAGTCCCAAATGCCATTTCCCGATGATCGCGGTTTCGTAGCCGTGTTTTTCCAACACGGCCGGGAGCAACGTCAAATCGGGAGAGAGATTACCCCAGGAATCGTTCGCATGTGTCCGGATCACCCCCGGCACCCCGGCCCGATCCGGATACATGCCGCTCAACAAGGCTGCCCGGGACGGGGAGCAGACGTTGCTGTTGGCCCGAAATCGGGTAAACCGCATCCCTTCGACCGCGAGCGAATCGATTTGCGGCGTTTGCAGGTTCGGTCCGCCGTAAGAGGAAAGATCGCCGTACCCGAGATCGTCGACGAGAATCATCAGAACGTTCGGCCGTTCGCCCGTTTCCGCCGCCGCGAGCGGCGCGGCGATGAGAAAGGCCAAAAAAAGCGGGAAGTGGGAAGTGGGAAGCGGGAAGCGAAAAACGTGCATGTTTTGATTTTTGGAATACGGAGTCTCAGATAAAAACTGACCCTGATTTTTGGAATGAAGTCGTCACCCCCGTGCCGGCGGGGGGCCAGAGGGAAAGCGTAATCTCTGGATCCCCGCCTGCACGGGGGGGATGACGGAATCCAAGTTCATTTTTAATCTGGAACTCGGTTAGTGCCGGATTCGCCCCGTGTTCCCGTTTCGAGAACCGGGCGCTGACGCTTCCGGCTGCTGCCCGATTCCTTCTTTGCAACGCTCTAAAACTTGACGACCATTGCACAGCCGGCCGTCAACTGGGTGCTCGCCGTCTTTTGGTCAAAGGGTTTGAAGCCATTATTGTAATAATTCCAATCGTACCGAATCTCCGGCTTAAAGAGAAGCCGTTCGGTCGGTTTCCAATTCGCTCCGATTGAAACCTCGTACAAATCGGCTCCGTCTCCGCCGCTCAGCGGCACGAGATCAAAAACCGTTCCTCGCGAATACAACCATTCCGTTCGCAAGCCGACGGACCACTTGGGATTGATCGTATACAAATACTGTTTGCAGATACCGTAAGAACGTGCCCTCATCGGATCGCCCAGGCCGAGATAGTTTTCATAATCGTGTCTCGCCCAAAAGAATTCCGTGACGAAAGTCAGTCGCCGGGTCAACGAATACGTCAAGATCAGGCTTTGCGAAATCGAGTCTTGTAAATCGAAACGCCGGTTGTACGATGTCGCGTCGCTCCGGGTATTCCAGCCGTTGGCCCTGCCGACGTACAGGTAGTATTTTAGCCCGAGTTGTTCGGTCGGTTTGAAAACGACGCTTCCGAGAAACCCGTTGTCGTTGAATCGGTCTTCCAAACTGTTGTGATACCCGGCAGTCCAACCGGCTCCGAGCGTCAGTCGCTTATCGACGGTGTACTCGACGGTCGTTCCCGAAAAGGTGAGCGGTGTGTTGTAACCGGCGTAATTATGACTGTAGAAAAAACATTTCGGAGCGGCCGCCGACTCGTAAGACATGGGCGAACCGAACTTGCCGACCCGGACTTTCAGGTTTTTGTAACCCACTTCGGCGAAAAGATGTAAAATGCCGAGGTAATAATCCCCGCTCCCCCAACCGGCGTCGAAACTCCCGTCGGAAAAACATTGGCCGTAACGGACATCGGTTCCGTAGACCGTGTCGCAACGAAAGCCCCAGTCGAAACCGTGCTGGGTATCGATTTTTTTGTCCGCGTAAAACCAGGCCTGGTTCAACTTGAAATCGGTTTGCTGCTCGGTGCCGAGAAGATAGGTGTTGCCCGAAAAAGCATCCAGATTTCGACTGGAGGGACCTTGCGGTTGATTCGGGTCGTAAGAGTTCGTGCAGCCGTGATTGTTGACGGTGATGCCCGCTTCGATCCAACCGCCGAATTGCCAGGGATTCGACTTTTGATTTCGGCACTGTCCTAAGAATTGGCTTGAACCCGGCATCTTATGCCCGTTTGACCATTTGACCGGTACTCCGCTTTTTTCAATTTTCGAGAGAATCGGAATTGTTCGAAAGCAATCGATTGATGCCGGATTGAAGTCTAAATCCGCTTCGTCGAAAGAAATCGCAGGATCGGTAATTCCGTTACACTCCGCATGTAGCCGGGAAGTGTAACCGAATGCAACGGCACAAACGATCCCGGCGCACCATACAACCAACGCGAAGCTTTTTTTCTTCATAGTCCCATTATCCGAAAGATTTCTTTCCCTGAAGGCAAGGCAAATAGACCTTTTTCGGGTATCGACCGAGGAGCGCGAAAAGCGTGAGCGGATTACCGAATTCGGTGTTGTCGCCGTTCCCGCAGCGAACGGTCGCGCGACTTTTTCTGGTTGTGTCGGATTTTGCTGAACGGCCCTGCAAAACGCAACGAAAACACGCGGACGCAGGGAACCATCGCGAGAAAGCCGGTGTTACTGTTCGAACAGCTCAGAGACAACGCTCTCCAAGCGGTAATCGTCCATACAAAAGCCGTTGCCGATATCGGCGACGATTTCTCCGACGACGGAAAACCCGAGTTTGTCGTAGGCCGCGAGTGAGGCCGCGTTGTGCTTATTGACGGTCAACCAAACCTGGGCCGTCGGAGCGGGAGCGAACCGCGACAGGGCGAACCGCAACAGCGACCGGCCCGCCCCGCGACCGCGAAACGATTTCGCGATGTAAAACTTGCTGAGAAAAAGAGTGCCGTCGTCTTCCTGTTTCAAAGCGCAGTATCCGAAAAAATCGCCGTTTTCCCCGACGGTAAAATAGCGGTACCCTTCGTCCGCGACTTGCAGGCGAATCGCCTCGGCGCTTTGGAAGCGGTCGAGCATGTAACGGACCTGCTCCGCGCCGATCAGCGGCGTGTAGTGCTCCGTCCAGATTTCCGCGGCAAGGCTCGCGATCCGCTCCCAATCGCCGCTCGCCGTATTTTCTTGAAATTGCAGCATTGTCATATCGTAGTATCAATCGGCCAAGAAAGAAAACGCGCAACTGAGCCGCGTGCTGTGCACGCGAAGTTCGGGGGCGGCTCTGGTACACCGCGTACACAGTACGCGGCTCGTGTTTTTTACCCCCGAATTTTCCGGGCCAGGGCGGGGATGATCGCGTTCGCCTCTCCGGCGAGGTAATAACTTTCCCCGCCGTCGGCGACCGTTCGGGCGAGAATCGTTTTCCAAGGCCGGAAATAATACCGGGGGTCGCTTTTCGGCGGGGCTTCGTGTACGTCCTGCCCTTCGAGCGGCAAAACGTCGATCACTGCGGTCGCGAAATGGGCGATCTTTTTTCCTTCCCGATGCAAGACGTTGCGGGACATCGCGAGGGCTTTCAAATAAACCTCCGGTCCGATCGTCCGGCTGCCGAAATTGTAAAACACGCCCCCTTCGAGGTTCATAATCGATTGCGTGTAAATCAAAAAATCGACGCCCGAAGTTTTTCCGGCCGCCGCCCCGTCGAAATTCGGCAGTTCCTGGTACGAATCGCAGCCGAGCACGACATGCACCGTCGCCGGCTTGCCGAGCTTGTAGGCGTTCCAAAGGAGGCTGTTTTCCTTGTACGGCAAATTTTCCCGGTCGATCATCCGGCCGATCGCCTCGCCGAACCCGAGCCCGTCCTTCGCCCCGTCCTTGATCGCTTCGTTGAACTTTTCGCTTTCGCTCCAAAGCCCGAATTGCCCTTCGCCGACGTACTTGACGATGTTTTCGAGCGTTCCCCCGCACATCGCGAGCTCGAAATCCTGGAACGCGGCCGCCCCGTTCAAAGCGTAATGCGAGACGTACCCTTCCTGCATCAATCGGGCCAACACCGGGCCGCAGCCGTTGTGTATCGCCGAAGCCCCCAGCATCCAAAGGGCCGTGCTGCCGCGCTCCTTCGCCTTGCGAACCCGGTCCGCCAACACTTCGAGCGAGGGGTGTTCAAGCGTTGCCGGAGCGTCCGGGTCGATCATGTTTTTTTGCGTGAAGCCGGGAACGCGGTCGCGGATCGGCTTCAATTTCAATCGGGAACGGTCGAATTGTACGAAAGGCATGGGATACTTGGAATAATGAGGTGTAGTTTGTATCTGACGGTTACGGCACCGGCGTCTGCGCCGCTCGGCTAAACGGGTGATTAGCCGCGAATTTTTCGGGTCAACGCCGGGACGGTCTCTTTGTGCTCTCCGGCGATGTAATAACCTTGACCGCCGTCGGCGACCGTTTGGGCGAGAATCATTTTCCAAGGCCGGAAATAAAACCGCGGATCGTTGTGCGGAGGCGCCGCGAACAGGTCCTGCCCTTCAAGCGGCAGGAGATCGAAAACCGCTGCCGTGATGTCGGTGATCTTTTTACCGTTCTGGTGAGCGACGTTCCGGGACATCGAAAGGGCCTTCAAATACAGCTCGGGGCCCATCACCGCGTTGCCGATGTTGCAAAAAACGCCCCCTTCGAGATTCGAAACCGATTGAACGTAAATCAGGAAATCGGTGTACGAGGTCGCGCCCGTCGATTCGGCGTCGAAATTCGGGTGCTCGTGTATGATGTCGCAACCGATCCCGACATGCACCGTAATGGGGACTTGATTTTTGTAGCCGTTCCAAAGAAGGCTGTTTTCCTTGTACGGAAAATTTTCCCGGTCCATCATCCGGCCGACGGCTTCGCCGAAGCCGAGCCCGTCCTTCGCCCCTTCGCGGACCGCGTCGTTGATCTTGCCGGATTCCTTCCAAAGCCCGAACTGCCCTTCGCTGATGTATTTGGCGACGCTTTCCGTGGTCGCCCCGATCATCGCGAGTTCGAAATCGTGAATCGCTCCCGCCCCGTTCATCGCGAAATGGGTGACATACCCTTCCTGCATGAGCTTGATCATGCTCGGGCCGTTGCCGCTGCGAATCACGTGAGCGCCCAGCATCCAAAGAACGGTGCTTTTCCGTTCCCGGGCTGCGCGAATCCGTTCGGCCAAAAGGCCGATCGTGGGATGCGCGAAGCCCGCCGGCGCCGCCGGATCGATCATCACGTCCTTGGAAATGTCGTGTTGCCGCTCGTTCAGCGGTTTCAAGTGCAAAAGGGAAAGATCAAACGGTTCAAACGGCATGATTTCGCTTTCCGGCAAAGGTTCGATTTTTGTGCGTGATTGTTGCAGGAGTCGGTTAATACAGCCTTGAGGAGAACAATCATCGGCTTCGTTCTGTCGAGATAAAACGACACGGCTGATTATAAATCCGCCTTATGATCCTCGCAAGAGTCGCTCGCGGGAAAAAACGGCGGTTTTGCGGTGATCGGAAACGAAACGCGGCGAAATGGGAGATCAGATCGACAACGCGGTCTGCTCATTTCAGAATCAGATCCAACAGCATCTTGGGAAGTTCCCGGGCGATTTTCAGAACGGCGAAGCCGGATTGCATCAAGAGTTGGTACCGCGCCAGGTTCGAGGCTTCTTCCGCATAATCGGTGTCGGAAAGCAATGCATCCAATTCGGAATTGTAGAAAATCGAATCCGTCAACAGGGCGTTGTCGACATCGAGCGATTTCTGTTGAATGCCGTTGACCGTCCTCGCGAAAGAAAAGGCGCTCATCAGCGAATCGATCAGCTCGCCCGCCGCTTCGGGATCGGAACGGAGGTCCGCCGAACTGCCGGTGTTCAATGCGTCGATCGATCGCGGCCGCGTTTTTTCCGGCTCGCCTTCGAGCGACGATTCTTCTTCGGCTTCCTCGCCGCAGCAGGGCGTCTCGCCCGATTCGTCCGCATTCGCGGTCGCAAGGCGAAGGTCGTCGTCCGAAACCGCTTTCGTTTCCGCGAAGGAATTCGCTCCCGTCGTCAATCCGCTTTTCAACAGGAACATCGTTTCGTCGGCATTGGCGACACTCCGTGTTCCGGAAACGGAAGAAAGAAAAGATTGGTGCGAAGGGGAATCAAGCAAAGACTGAACCTCTTCGAGCGTCTGCTCCCGCAACGATTTTTCTTCGATCACATCCTGCACCAGCACGATTTCCGCGGTATCCTTGTTGCGAAGAAAATAGTCGCGGTTCGATTCCTCCTCGTATTGACGGAGTTTTGCCTCCCAAGCCTTTTTCTGGGCGGCCTGCTCTTTGCGCGTCACCTCCGGATCGACCGTTTGCGACGTTGCGGCCTCGTCGGCTCCCTGTTCGAAAATCGGTTCGGATGCGATCGGTTCGGTCTCGGTTTCGGTCGGATCGACGTCGATTTGTTCGGCCTCGACAGCGACCGGATCGGCTTCCGCGAATCGTTCGAGAATCCGGGAATCGACGGCGTCTTCGAGATCGACGGACGAATTCGCCGATGCCGCCGGAGTTGGAACATTCGCCAAAACTTGAGAATTCAACGATTGGACGGAATCGCCGAGGGCCGCCTTTTTCTGAATTGTCGCGACGGTTTCAAGCGATTGGACCAATTCCTCGGCAAAATCGCCGATGGTCGTTTGGCCCGATTGATTGCAGGGGATCGAAGTCGCTCTCGTTACGGTCGCGGTTTCGACCCGTTTGCCGTTCAAACCGAATTTCGGCGTTCCGAGGAGCGTTTTGCTCTGTTCCTCGCTCAAGGTTCCGTTGAGCAAGCCTTCCAAGCCGGAAAGAACCCTCTCGCCTTGAAAGGTCGTCGTGTTCGTGATGCGACGAATCGAGGCGATCGTTCCGTCCAGTTGCATTTGGTAGGCGTCGATTTGATCCTGACTTAACGCTCCGGTGTTGGCCGAAGCGAGGACAAGCCCTTTCGCCTGATTGAGGAGAGAACCGATTTGGGCCAAGCCGGATTCGACGACGGAAAGCTTGCTTCCTTCTTTTTGGTTCGCTTTCAAGGTCGCTTGGGCGGCCGTAATGTCGCTGCGGATCAGCGAACAGGCAATAAAATCGGCGGGATTGTCTTTGGGGGAGTTGATTTTCTTTCCGGTTGCCAACCGTTCAAGCGTGCGCGCAAGACCAGCCGTGCTCTTTTGAATCCCGAGCCGCGCGATCGATTCCAAGGAGTTGTGTAAAACGGAAAGAACCATACAATCGGTAAATATTTCCGAGAACGACTATTTTGCCTATTCCTGTTATTATCTCTTGTGTTTTCAAAAAAAAGATCATTTCTGTATGTAAATTAAAAAGAAAATGGAAGAATATCGATCACTTGCCTCCCTATTTCCTACAATCATTACGACTGATCAAAATCATAGGAGGGCGGCAAAACCAATTTTGTGAACAGGTCTGTTTCGCCGAGCGTCGCAGACGCCGGTTCCCGGGCGGTTCGTCGAAAGGTTGTCTTTACAATCTTTTCGGATCCGGTTGGGTTGGTGCTTTTTCTTGAAATGATTTCTGGTATAATCACTATTCGCCGTTTCGTATCTTCAACATCCTTAGGAAATTCCCACTATGAAAACCGCAACGTTTCGTTCTTTGGCTTTTTGTTTGATTCTTTTCGCGAGTTCCGGTGTTTTCGCGCAACAGAAGTATTCCTTGCAAAACGATTATCCCGAAGGGCAATACACCATGCAGACGGAAACGGTCATGAAAATGACGATGCAAATGGGAGGGCAGATCGCCCCGTCGGAGCAAAAGCAGGTTTATCTTTTCGATGTAACCGCTCATGCGAAACAACCGGACGGGTCGCGACAGCTCACTTTGGAGCTGACTCGCATTCAAATGGCGATCAAAACGAGCGGGCGGGAAATTTTATTCGACTCCAACGATGAGGAAGATGCGGTTCCGTCCCTCAAGGTGCTCCGTTTGATGCTCGGAATGAAGCAAACCCTGACACGAAGCCCCGAGGGGAAAATCGTCAAAATCGAAGGAATGGAGGAGCATTGGCAGAAACTCCTTGAAGCGGCCAAGCCCGCGGACAAAACCGTGATCGAGAACTTGAAGAGAACCACGAAAGCCGATACCTTCTCGAAAAACTTCGAGCGGTATCAAGAGGTCTTGCCGCCCCAGCCGGTCGCACTCGGCGAAATCTGGAAATCCGCTTCCGTTTCGGAAGTCCCGATGCTCGGACCGGTTAATGTTCAAGCCGAAAATGTCCTCCAAAGCGTTGAAAAGCTCGACGGCGTCGAAACCGCTTTCGTACAATCGAAGGTAAAAACGGAATCCCAGGAGCCGAAAACGGTCGAGATGGGAGGGATCAAAATGCAATTCAAAAATTTGAAAATCGACACGGATACGACGATCAATTTGGAAATTCCGACCGGACTTTTGACATCCGCCCTTTCGAAATTGACGGTTTACGGTATTATCATTTCCGACCCTGCGGAACAAAAGAATATTGAAATCATCATGAACGGCGAAGGGGAAACAAAAATGTATTTTGAACGCAAAGCCACGGAATAAATCGGAGGACAGCATCACCCGGGAGCTGCGCAGGAATATCGCTTGCGTTTTAGCCGCGAAGCGGGATTGGGCATGAGCAAAATACCGCTTCGCGAGGAAAAAGGAACAACGGTTCAACGATGTCGACGTTTGAAGACGACCGCTATCAATGGCGTGAGACCTATTTCGTTCTTTTCGACCCTTCGAAAAGGCCGAAGACCCATGCCCTTCAAAAAGGATTGAAATCCCTCTTTTCGTCTTTAGAAATCCGGCAATCCCAGGGGGATGCCGAGGGCCGGATCGAAATTCTCCGCGTCGCCTCACAGGAGGATTTCGCCGCTCTCGATATCGTTTATCAAAGCGGCGAGCATGTTCTCGCCGAAATGCAGCACTTGGCCGAGGAACTCCGGAAGCTGACGAGTACCAAAAAATCCCGGGAAAAAATCGATCGGGCGAAAACGTGCCGGGCACGATTGGAGGTGCTGCATTTCGAGCAAATGGTTCCCATCACCGAGGACAAACCTGTTCCCGTCCGGGAGACACGCATCGTTCCGGAACCGAAGATGTTTCAAAAGGCGAAAGCGGCCGCCGAGATACGTGGCGGGGGACCTTTCGCGAAAAAGCCGCAGTTTCAATTCGATCCGGAACATTACATCGAAATCCCGGAGATCGAGGTTCCCGACCCTTTGGACGAGCCGGACGAACAGGAGGAGTGGGAATTCGAACAGGCCGGGCAGCTCGACCCGAACACGCTGATTCTCATCCTCCAGCTTTTGTGCCATCTGACCGACGGCGTCGCGATCGACCCGGCGTCCGGCGTCGTTCTTTAGCGGTGGCCGGCATCCTGTTGCCCGAATCAGGGTTCATTGTCCTTGAAAGAAAACATGATATACTCAAGCCGGTTTAAAATTCCCGTCTTCAGTACGGTAGCGGCCCAACGAGGCTGCGGTTTGACAGAGGGCGAAGCTCTTTTTGCCTGGACGGCAGGTCCCCGCCCATACCGGCTACGGTATAAAATCTGTCTTTCAGTATGATTTTCCGTAATTCTCTTTCTTCTTCCTCTTTTTTTCATGTCTCAAACCCCTCGCGAAATCGTTGCGGAACTGGATAAACACATTGTCGGTCAAGATGCCGCGAAACGGGCGGTCGCCGTCGCGATCCGCAACCGTTGGCGACGACAGCAGGTCGAGGAGACCATGCGCAAGGAGATCGCCCCGAAAAACATCATGATGATGGGCCCGACCGGGGTCGGGAAAACCGAAATCGCCCGCCGCCTCGCCGCCCTGACCGGGGCGCCGTTTATCAAAGTCGAGGCGACGAAATACACCGAGGTCGGGTACTACGGTCGCGACGTCGAAAGCATGATTCGCGAATTGGTCGAGAACGCGATCGGGCTGATCCGGACCCGGGAACGGGAAAAAGTCCGCGAGGAGGCCAAAAAACGGGTCGAGGAAAAGCTGATCGACCTCCTCCTCCCGCCGCCGTCGAACACGTCCTTCGTCCGGTCGGCCGCCGGAAATCCCTTGGAAGACGACGACGCGGAAATCGAATCGGAAGAGATTACCGAGGAATCGGAATCCCCGCAGCAGCAGCGGTATTTGCGGAACCGGGAAAAGATCCGGGCGATGCTCCTTTCCGGGGAGATGGACCAGCGGACGGTTGCGATCACGACCGAGACTCGGGCGACCCCCGTGATGGTCGGCATGCCGGGCATGGAATCGTTCGACATGAATCTCGACGAAATGTTCGAAAAAATTCTTCCCAAACACCGTTCGCAGCGGGAGATGACCGTGCAGGAGGCGAGGGCGTTTCTTTTGGAACAGGAAAGCGATTCGCTGATTAACAAGGAAAAGGTCCAGGCCGATGCCGTCGAACTCGCGGAAAACGTCGGCATCATCTTTATCGACGAGATCGACAAGATCGTCGCGAGCGAAAAACAGCACGGGGCGGACGTTTCCCGGCAAGGGGTACAGCGGGATTTGCTGCCGATCGTCGAAGGAACGACGGTGCAAACGAAGTATGGTTACGTCCGGACCGATCATATTCTTTTTATTGCCGCGGGGGCCTTTCACCGTTCGAAGCCGAGTGATTTGATGCCGGAACTGCAAGGGCGGTTCCCGGTCCTGGTCGAGTTGAGCGATTTGACGAAAGAGGATTTTATCCGCATTTTGACCGAGCCGAGCGGCTCGTTGACGAAGCAGTACAAGGCGTTGATGCAAACGGAAGGGCTCGAAATCCGTTTCGAAGAGGACGCGATCCTCGAACTGGCCAACCATGCGTTCGAAGCGAACCAGCGGACGCAGAATATCGGGGCGAGGCGACTTTACACGATCATGGAGCGGCTCCTTGAGGAACTGGGGTTCGAGGCCCCGGATATGAAACAAGGCCGGCTCGTGATCGATTCCGCTTACGTCAGGAAGCAGCTCCGGGAAATCACCCAGGACGAAGACATCCGAAAATTTATTCTGTAAGGTGGCTTGAGTTTTTCAAAAACCGGCCCGTCATTTCCCCGAAAAAACTCGTCTCCGACGCTGTCATCTTCTGTTTCGGCTTTCTCGCGATCTTGCGAGCCGGTCGGAATCTTCCTATAATGAATAGTTAGTCAATGTCGACCGAACTTCTTCGTTTCGATTGGAACCGTCATTGTTCCCTCAATCACATGTAATAATGAGCTCACGTCAATATGAATTTTCCTGGGACATCATCGGCGATTTGAAAGAAGGACGCCCGAATTTGGGCGAAAACGTCAACATCATCCTGTACCGGTTGATGCAATACACGTTTCGCGACGTCGCCGAGCGACGATACGGAACCGAAGAATGCGATTCGCTCTTTTACGAAGCCGGGCAACTCGCCGGTCGCTTTTTCTTCGAACAGTTCCTGAAACCGTTCAAGGACCTGCCGCTCGGCGGATTCGTCGCGGAACTGCAACGGATCACGAAAGAGCTCGGTATCGGCATCCTTCGCGTCGAAAAGGCGGACGCTGAAGCCGGCCGCTTCGTCTTGACCGTTTCCGAGGACCTCGATTGTTCCGGACTGCCCGATCTCGGGATTGAGGTTTGCACTTACGACGAAGGCTTTATCGCCGGAATTTTCCACAAGTATACGGGGCAGGAGTTTACCGCCAAGGAAATCGACTGTTGGTGTTCCGGAGACCGAACCTGCCGCTTCGAAGTGACGCGAACCTGATTCGAACGATTCCATGACATTGCTCGAAAAGACAAATCTCGGACACGTCTGAAATTTGTTGAACGCCCGTTCCCTTCCCGCGCCGAATAAAATGATACTCCCCCCCAGCGATACGGACGACATCGATTTTGCCAAACTCTCTTCGGAAATCGCGGCGGTCCGTGAAACGCTCAAGCGTTTCGCCAAAGGAAATTTCGACGAAGAGATCACCTTTCGCGGGCCGCTGGCCGGGTATCTCAAGACCTTGCAGGGAAACCTGCGGCATTTGACCTGGCAGGTCGAACAGGTCGCGTCCGGGGATTTCACCCAACGGGTCGATTTCATGGGAGATTTTTCCCGGGCCTTCAATACGATGACGGTCCGAATGGAGCAGTTGTTGAAGGATTCGAAAGAACGCGAACGCCTGCTTCTGCTCGAAATCCTCGATTCCAGCCCGGTCTGCTTTTCGATTCTCGTCGAAGGGAAGGTCCGTTTCGCGACGCCGCTCATGCAAACGTTTCTTGGTATCGACATCGGCGATCGGCTGGTCGAGTTTTTCGTTTCGGAGGCGTTCGGCGAAAGCCTGATGGGCGAGTTACAAAACAAACGGACCATTGAATGGTGTTCGGTCGCGATGCGGACGAAAAACGGCGAAACGAAAGAGATGCTTGCCCACCTCTTTTTGAGCGATTACTACGACGAACAGGGGGTGATGCTCTGGCTGGTCGATGTTACGGAAATCCGGAGAGTCGAAGCCGATCTTCGCAAGGCCCGGGATACGGCCGAGGATCTGGCCCGGGTCAAAGGGGAATTTTTAGCCAACATGTCTCACGAAATTCGCACGCCGATGAACGCGATTCTCGGGATGCTGCATCTCGTCCGGCAGACGGAGCTTTCGAACAAACAGTCGATGTACGTCGAGACGATGGGAAAATCGGCGAGGCTACTCCTGCGTATTATTAACGACATTCTCGATTATTCCAAGATCGAAGCAGGCAAACTGCTCATTGAAACGCACGTTTTTTCCCTAGCGGAGACCTTGGAGGAGGTTTTCCTCACGGTGAACGAATCGGCCGAAAAAAAGAACCTTTGTCTTTCCCGTGAGATTGCCCAGGAACTTCCCGAAAAACTCCTCGGCGATTCGATCCGGCTTAAGCAGGTCTTGATCAACCTTCTCAGCAACGCCGTCAAATTTACGAACGAAGGAAGTGTTCGGCTCCAGGTCCGGCTTGACCGGCGGGATGCCGAAGGGCTTGTTTTGCTTTTTGCCGTGAGTGATACGGGCATCGGGATCCCGGAAGAGCAACGGGGGTGGCTTTTCGACCCATTTACCCAAGCCGACAGCTCAATGTCGCGTCGTTACGGCGGAACGGGATTGGGCCTGGCAATTAGTAAAAGCCTCATCGAGATGATGGGCGGCAACATTTGGTGCGAGAGCCGGGCCAAGGAAGGTTCGACGTTCTTCTTTACGGCTCGATTCGCTTTCGCCCCGGCGGATTCTCCAATCACCGAACGTTCCGGAGACGGATCGACGGATTCCGTTTTCGACAAAACGGTTCGAGAAACGTCCGATCCCGCAATATCGGAACGTCGCGTCGCGATTCCGGAGCACTTGCGCGGCCTCCCGATTCTTCTCGTCGAGGACAACAAGATCAACCAACTGATCGCGGTCGAACTGTTGCGGCTCAAGGGATTTCTCGTCGATGTCGCCTCAAATGGACGCGAGGCCGTCGAAATGGTCTCCGAAAAAGCCTATGGCCTCGTGTTGATGGACGTTCAAATGCCTGAAATGGACGGTTTGGAGGCGACCCAACGAATCCGCAAAGACCCGCAATATGCCGATTTGCCGATTCTGGCGCTGACGGCCAATACGATGGCCGGCGACCGCGAGAGTTGCCTGGAAGCGGGAATGAACGAGCACATCCCCAAACCGATCGACCCGACGTTGCTGTATCAGAACATCGTCCGTTGGGCACGAAGCGTGTAGGGGGTTATTGAGCCGGCTGAGTCAGGTCCCGGCTCGATCTCGGTTTGATACCCCCTTTCAAATTAAGTCCCGCAAACGCGACCCTTGAATTTTCCCGGATTCCGCCTACAATGATCGTGCGGAACTTGATATCGTGCGATTTAATCAAAACAGTAAAACAGATCTGCATATGTTCAAACGCATTTTAATCGCCAACCGCGGGGAAATCGCCCTTCGGATCATTCGGGCCTGCAAGGAAATGGGGATCGAAACCGTCGCCGTTTACAGCGAGGCGGATCGCGGAGCCGCCTACCTGGACCTCGCCGATGAGGTCTTCTGCATCGGACCGCCCAAGGCCGCGGACAGTTATCTCAAACTCGACCGGATCATCAGTGCCGCCGAAATCGCGGATGTCAACGCGATACACCCCGGGTATGGCCTGTTGGCCGAAAATTCCCATTTCGTCGACGTCTGCAAAAGCTGCGGCTACGAATTTATCGGCCCGAGTTCCGAGGCGATGTCGCTGCTCGGGGACAAAAATTCGGCCCGGCAGATCGCACACAAGGCCGGCATTCCCTGCGTTCCTGGGAGCGAAGGGCTGATTCGAACCGAATCCGACGCCCTCAAATTCGCCAAAAAAGTCGGCTTTCCCGTGCTCATCAAGGCTTCGGCCGGCGGCGGCGGCCGGGGAATGCGGATCGCCAAAGACGAAGAGCAGTTGAAAAACGCAATCGCCCAAGCCGTTCAGGAAGCGAGCGCGGCTTTCGGCAACGGGGACATTTACCTTGAAAAGCTGATCGAAAATCCCCGGCATGTCGAGGTCCAAATCGTCGCCGATCAGCACGGCAACGTCGTGCATCTCTGGGAACGGGACTGCTCGATGCAGCGCCGGCACCAGAAACTGATCGAGGAATCCCCGGCCCCGAACCTGAAGCAGGAAACGCGCAGGGCGATTTGCGAGGCCGCAACACAACTGGTC
>JAVBQI010000006.1:0-23898 GCA_031549145.1 Thermoguttaceae bacterium
GTAAGGAAGCGGTTTGACAGGGCTCCGCTTCCTTACGGGCGCGGCTCTGATTTGGGAGTCTATAGCCTCTCGCCGTTACTCTTTCGGCTTCCTGTTAATCATCAACCCGAGGAACAGACCGACGAGCACGATGATCGAAACGACGAAGACCTGAACCATGAATGAGTGGTAAGGGCTGATGCTTCCCATGTGCTTGATCGCCCATTCCCTGGCCGATTCCGCGGCTTCTTTGAACCCTTGTTTTTCCATCCAACGGAGAATTTCCGGCAACGCGAAGTAAACGATGCCGGCGGTGCCAATAATGACGGCGATGATCGCGGCGAGGTTCTTGGGCCGTTTGCTGAGCATCCCGAGCAGGAACAGCCCGAGCATGCCGCCGCCGAAGATGCTGACGAGCGTCCACCAAATATCAAGAGCGCTGTCGGTCAGGGCGATCAAAACGAAAGCGATACCGGTCCCGAGCGCCCCCCAAAGAATCGTTCCGAGATAAAGAATCCGCATCGATTCCTTCTCCGAGGCCTGGGGACGAATAAAGCGAAGGTAATAGTCCCGTAAAATCAACGTTGCCGAAGAGTTCAGGCTGCCGGAAATCGTGCTCATCCCGGCGGAAAAGATCGCCGCGATCAACAGTCCCGTCAAACCGGGCGGGAGGTGCTTGCCGATAAAGTGCGGAAACACGCGGTCGCCGATGTCCTTTTCCTGGAGCGTCGCGGCTTTTTCGTCAATCAGGGTTTGGTATTCCGGGGAAAAAACTTTGTTGCCTTCCACATCGGTCACGAACGACCCTTGAACCCCTTCCTGCATCAGTTTTTGGTGCGCGACGACCTCATACACTTCTTTCAGCTCGGCCGGCTTCGAGTGATAGAACGAGAACAAAAGCGTTCCGATCAAAAAGAACAGGGCCGAAACCGGAATGTACATGATCGCCCCGAGCCAAAGGCTGCGACGGGCGTCCCCTTCGGTTTTCGCGGTTTGATAGCGCTGAACGTAACTCTGGTCGATCCCGAAGTTTCTCAGGTTATCGCAAATCCCGTAAAGCAGGACGACCAAAATCGTCGCTCCGCCGAGATTGAGGGAAACGATCCCTTTCGAATCGGCCGCGACGCCGGGGTCCCCGAGCGAGAATTTTCCGAGTTCGTAAGCATGTTGCAGGGCCGGCCCCGCTCCGCCGTCGATCTTGAGTGCGAGGAAAACCAACGCGACGATCGCCCCGACCAACAGGACGACGGTTTGAATCGCATCGGTCCAGATCACGGCGAGAATCCCGCCGATAAACGTGTAAATCGTAACCGTGATCCCGGTGATCAGGATGATGATCCGGATATCCCAGCCGAACAGCACCGACATCGGCAGGGCGAGCAGGTAAGTGACGACGCCGATCCGGGCGAGCTGCGTGCAAAGATAAAACACGCTTGCATAAAGCCGGGCCCAGGTCCCGAAACGGTGTTCGAGATTCGAATAGGCGGAGACGTCGCCGGAATTCCGGTAATACGGCAGAAAGTAGACGACGGCGATCCAGGTCGAAATCGGAATCGCGAGACTGTAAACGAACGCGTTCCAATTATCGACGAACGCTTTGCCCGGCAACGCCAAATAACTGATGCTGCTCAGGTACGTCGCGAAAATCGAAAGACCGACCAACCAGCCGGGCAGCGATCGCTCCGCGGCCGTAAACCCCTCCGTCGAACGGCTCTTCCGCCAAAAATAAAGACCGACACACATCGTCCCGCCGAAGTAAATGGCTAGGACCAACCAATCGAGAGAGGTAAAAGAGTTCATTTGGAGTGAGGGCCTATGGTTTTTTTGAAGGTTCCAAGGTAAAAACAACTCAAACTACGACGGTTCATTTCAAAGGCTTCAGGCTTCAGGAATATTTTGTAAACACTGCGATCGCGGAAAAAGGGCTGGGGCGTTGTCAACGCGTTCAATATTGAGTCCCAGAAAAAAATTTGCCCCTGATTTTGAAATGAAGTCGTCACCCCCGCGCAGGCGGGAGTCCAGAGGGAAACCGTCATCTCTGGATCCCCGCCTGCGCGGGGATGACGGTAAGCCAGATCATTCTTAATCTGGAACTCTATAATAGTTCTGAGCATTCAACCTGAAGCCTGACACCTGAAGCCTTCCCTTAAAACGCCGCCGGGTCGAACACCAGGTGCTTGATCAAACGGCGGTTCCAAGTGTAGACCGCATGCACAAGACCGTCCTGGGTTTGGATGATCGCCGGATACGAAAACTCGCTTTTCGGAGTGCATTCCAACGTCGCGATCTGCTTCCAGTCTTTGCCGTCTTGCGAAATCGCGAGGTTGATCATCTCACGCCCCTTGGGAACGCCCGGGTCGGCGGTGTAATTGGTGTGGTTGTAAATCAACAACTGCCGCCCGTCCTTCAACGTGACGGCATCGGTCCCGGAATTCGGATTCGGCAGTTCCGTCGGCGCGATCTTGCCCCAGGTCTTGCCGCCGTCGTTCGACCAGATTTGCCAAAGTTTGCCGTTCCCGTCCTTGTTGCGGGCCAGCATTTCGAGCCGACCGTCCGGATAGGTCAAAATGCTCGGCTGAATCGCGTTCCCTTCTTCCCAAGTGTGAAGCGGCGCGCTTCTCTTCCAGGTTTTGCCGTTATCCGAGGTCGTTTCAAGGTGCAAAACCCAAGGCCCGCCTTTTTCGTCGCTGCTCGGACACAAAATTTCGCCCGAAGCAAGTTGGACCGGTTTGTTCTTGACCGGGCCGATCCCGCCATTGGGCAATTTTTTCCGCTCGGTCCAGGTTTTGCCATCGTCGTTCGAAACCAGCATTTCGCCCCACCAATCCGCGGGCGTCGGGCCAACTTTGAAGAAAAGCATCAGCGGGCCGTCTTTCGGTTGGAACAGCACCGGGTTCCAACACGGCAAGCGGGTCCCGTTCGGCTGGTTGCCGTTGGCGACTTCGACCGGAGCGGACCATTTGCCGTCTTCCTGCCGCGAAACCCAGATGCCGACGGTCGGGTCTTTTTCCCGCAGGCCGCCGAACCAGGCGGCGATCATCGTCCCGGCCGTCGATTGGACGATCGTCGAAGCATGACATTCCGGGAAGGATGAGGAAAGGTAAATGAATTCCTCTTGAACGAGGCCGGGCCGAACCTCGGCGCCGTCCGCCGCACCGGTCAAGCAAAACGGAAACGAAGCGCTCAACATCAATCCCCAGATCGATCGCATGCTGCACATGATTGTTCTCCTCCCAGATCGTTGCGGTTTGTCGCCTATTGAAATTACAAAAAAACGGTCAAAACAAGATTTCAAAATTTTAGCCGTTTCGATTTCCAAGGTCAACCCAACGAAAAAAAACGAGACGGGTCCCTGGAGGAATGAGACTGGACGTTTTTCAGCTTGTCCGATAGAATAAGGTGATTGTTCTGTATCACTCCGTGCGGTTTCTTTACGTCGTCAAACGAAAAATGGCTCTCATCCAATGTTCCGAATGCGGCAAAGACGTTTCCGACAAAGCGGCGGCATGTCCCGGCTGCGGCAATCCGATTCAAAACGCCTCGCCAAAGCCGGTTACGACACCGGTCTTGGGCAAGAGTACAAAGGAGCTCCTGTTGGAAAAGGAGTTGGGTGGACTTGGTGCAAAGGCGGATTCGATTGGCGGCAAGCGCGGCGGTAAGATCATGGAAGCCGTTTGCGATGCCCTCGGCGGACGATTCGGCGCGGAATGGGCGGCGAAAAAGATCGCGACGACGGAACACCGCGACAGCGTTGTTTACGAATCGACCGTGAACAATGCGCTCGCCAATGCCCGAATCATTCTCTCCAATCTCGGCAAGCTCGTCGACACGAAGATCGAATCCGACACTCCTTTCCTGGCGGCCGTCGTCGGGAGTGGTTTTATGAACATGAATCCGTCCGTCGTTTGTCTCGAATTCGTTCCCGCCGACGGTGCTCGGACAAAGATCATCATTTCGGCGACCGCCAAGGAGGGGCTCATCAAACAAAAAACCGCCGAAAAGGTCGTTGCCAAGCTCAAAAGCCTGTTGAATGGATAGAATGTCGGCCTCATCCGGTATTTCTTCATGATTTGAAGACGGCCTTATTGGTCTTCGCATTACAACACCGGATCGAATTTTCGCACTGTTCAATATTCTCTAATGTACTGAGTCCATGAAAAATTTGACCCTGATTTTGGAATGATGTCGTCACCCCCGCCTGCGCGGGGATGACGGTAAGTCAGATCATTTTTAATCTGGAACTCAATAAACCTCCGGAGAAATTTTGCTCCTCGCATAGCACAACACGAGGATTGCGGCGTTGACGAACGCGGCGGTTTCGGTGCTGCGGTTGCTGTTGGGTTTGGAGCCGATTCTTCGGGCCCGAACTGAACAAATCCAGTGGAACCCGCCCTCCGCCCTCCAGCTCCTCAGTTTCTGAATCCCGACTTGGCAATACTCGTGGCCGTCGATTGACGAAAACCCGCCCGGAAGCTACAGTTGAAGTTGTAATCAACCCCACAATTTTTCAAGTATTTTTCAATCCAATGACATATTCCTACTTTTCTCCGGAGGCGGAAACCCAATCCGTCGATTCGCTTCGCGCTTTGCAAAACACCTTGCTGCAAAAACAACTGCTTCACGCCTTTGACAACAACGCGTATTACCGTGAAATGTATGAGGCGGCGGGGATCGACGACGGCTGGGTCCGCTCGGGGTTTCGGGGAATCGACGACATTTCCCGGGTTCCGACGATCAAAAAGGAAAATCTCCGAAAGACCTACCCGCTCGGCTTATGCTGCGTCGAAAATTCGGAGATTCGCGAAATGCACATGTCGAGCGGCTCGACCGGGACGCCGATCGTGATGCCGTACACCGAATCGGATCTCCGGCAATGGGCCGAATGTATGGCCCGTTGCTATTATATGGCCGGGGCCGCACCGGGGGACGTCGTTCAAATCACCCCGTCGTTCGGCCTCTTTAACGGCGGGTTCGGAATGTATCACGGGGCGAGGGCGGCCGGTTTGTTCATTATCCCGAGCGGGGCGGGCAACACCGAACGGCAGATTCAGCTCGCCCGCGATTTCAAGACCCGGGTGCTCGGCGGGGTCGTTTCCTACGGTATCCGGATTCTCGAAATGGTGAACGACGCCAAGATCGAGCTCCCGCACCTCAAGCTCGGGCTGTTCGGGGCGGAAACCTTTTCCGAAGAACTGAAAAAGCGGTTCAAATCGGCCCTCGGTCTCGAAGCCTTCGACATTTACGGAATGACCGAGACCGGCGGCGTCGGAACCTTGGGCATGGAATGCCCGGACCATAGCGGCATTCATGTTTGGGAAGATCATTATTATCTCGAAATCGTCGATCCCGAGTCGCTCGAACCGCTCCCCGACGGGCAGGCCGGCGAGCTGGTCGTGACGTCGCTGAGCCGGGAAGCCTTGCCGGTGATCCGTTTCCGGACGGGGGATTTGACGCACGTTCAATCGCGGGAAAAATGTCCCTGCGGCCGGACGCATGTTCGAATCGCCCCGATTTCCGGCCGGACCGACGACATGCTGATCATCAAGGGGGTCAACTTTTTCCCCAAGCAGGTCGAGCAGGCGCTGTTGGAAATTCCCGGCGTCCTGCCGCACTACCAGATCATCATCGAAGACTTCGACGGAGTCAAAGACGTGCGCATCAACGTCGAGGCGGAACCGGGGGTCACTGGGTTCATGGTCGAGAAGCACCTCAAAGAACGGCTCGGGTTTTCCCCGAAGGGGGACGTTTTCCCGAAAGGAGAACTCCCCCGACAGGAAGGCAAGGCCCAACGCGTGTTCAAATCGTAGGGCAATTTTTCGCACAACACAAAAAAACGAGAACAACGAGCCGCGTACTGTGTACGCGGGGGGAAGAGATCATCCGCTCACTCCGCGTACACAGTACGCGGCTCGTTGAATGTCGATTACTCGAATCGGTAAACGTCCAGGCCGAACATCGTGCCGACGGAATCGGGGTTCTTGCCGAGGACCTCGACCGTGAGGACGTGCGGACCCTTTTCGGCGTCGACCGTCCCGATCTCGATCGGACCGGTGTGTATTACATTGTCCTTGTTGTAAAGATCGACGACCCCGCCGACCTTTTTACCGTCGAGATAAAACTGGAACTGACCGTAATCGCGGGCCTTGGTCATTTCGCAAACCAACTTCTGCGGGCCACTCTTCTCCAAAACGACGTTGAGTTCCAACTTGTCGCCCGGTTTGGTTTCGGTCCACCAAAGTTGGTCGTCGTCCTTCCATTTCCCGTCCGGCCAACCGCTCATCACCTGCCGGGACAGCTGCCCGCCGGTCGGCTTGTCCTTAATATCGAAACCGGGGATTTTCAGAGTAAACGGCGTGCCGTACAAAACCTTCGCCTTGACCTCTTCGATCACCTGTGCATCGGACGGAAACTT
This sequence comes from Thermoguttaceae bacterium, assembly GCA_031549145.1. Taxonomy (GTDB): domain Bacteria; phylum Planctomycetota; class Planctomycetia; order Pirellulales; family Thermoguttaceae; genus JAVBSX01. Next base: position 6,392 of record JAVBQI010000006.1, read on the forward strand.
ACCGGTTGGAGCGTCGACCGGCTTGATCCCGGGGAATCCGTACCAGTAGGTTACGACCGAATAATCGACCGTCGTCGTCGCCCAATGCCAGATTTCCATATCGAAGCGGAAATCTCTCGTAAAGGGAATCCCGTCGAGAATCCGGAAACGGTCGTTCGTCACATTTCCGTAACTGTTCGGCCCTTCGGCCCGCGGTTGGGCGTGCGAGGGCGCCTCGAAAAACGCCGGTGTGCCCCAAGCGTAGCCGTAATAATCTTCGGTCCCGGTCCCGAAATGCGACGGGAACGTCTCGCCGTCGACGTATATCTTTTCGTCCCCTTCCCCCCACCAGCCCGGATCGCGGTTGAGAAGGCTCAGCGAATCGCCGACGAAAACCCCTTTCCCTTGCAGGGAGATGTAATTCCAATCCTGCTTCTGCCCGTCGCCGCCGATCGTCGGGATGTCGCGGTCCTGCCGCCAGTTCGCGAAAAAGTACATCGTGTTATCCGTCCATTCGATCGGGGAAACGGACAGTTTTTCGAGCGTGATTCGAACACTCTGGTTCGGATCGTAATTGATGTATTTCGCTTCGACGCTGCTTTTGAAAGGCATCTTCCAGAAACAGTACATCGTCCCGTTCTTATCGACCCGGGTGTACCAGGTTTTGAACGGATTGATCCCGACGCCGCCGCCGAAGAAATCCCCGAGCGGGCAGCGCACCGTTTCGACGCCGTCGAACGACATCCGCATCAACGTGCTCCGCATTGCCTGCGTGATGTCTTTCGCTTCGATCCGGATCGCGAAGGAATTGATCGTAACCGGCGAATCGACGTCGAGCCGCATCACTTCTTCCCCGCCGTTCTTATCGAGATAGACGCTGTCCGAGGAGCTCTCGTCCCAGGCGATCGGCGAACGCAAGAGATTTTTTTGGACCTTGGCGATTTTCTCTTGCAGGGATTTCAGGTTTTCCAGGGAAAATGTTTCGACCTGCGTCCCTTCCGCGTAGGTCCGGAAGTTGAGTTGGTAATACAGGTTGCTCTGTGTCGGCATGTCGTCGACGGTGATCTTGATGCTTTTCGCATACGGGATCGGCAGGTACAGGTTGCGGCCGTTAGCCCGGGGGGAACTGAGCGGAGCCCCGACGAGGTATTCCCCGCCGACGAGCTCGTCGATCTTCGCGACAATGTCCGGCTGGGCCTTGCCGTCGAGATAAATCCGGAAATTGACCTTGTAGTGCGGGGCCGTGATCCACCATCGGACAATCGCCCCGGGCCCCTTCTCGTCGATGAGGACCCATTCCTTCCGACCGTCGTTCGTCTCTTCGCGAACGAACTGCGAGGTATCGGCGTTGGCGAACCAGTTTTCGGTCGGGCTCTTGGACGCCCGATCGTAACTGCTCGCCTGCTTGCAGGTATAGAACGGATCCGGGAACCGCGTGATCGCGTTGCGGTCGACCATTTCGTCCAACAGCGAGGACAGCGAAACGTCCGCCGCGAACGCCCCCGTCGCCGAAAGCAAGAAGGCGGCGAACAAAAGAACAATAACCCATGTCTTTCGCATAAGATTTTCTCCTGAAAAAAGTGTTGATCCCCTCAAAAAAAGTTGATTCGTAGGTCGTCGCAAGGCCTCACTTCACAACCCGCTCGTTGATCCAATCGGTGTGAAAGGGCCCTTCGCCCGGTTTGTCGGTCCGCTTGTACGTGTGCGCACCGAAATAATCGCGCTGGGCCTGCAACAAATTCGCCGGCAGGTTCGCGCTGCGGTACCCGTCGTAATACGCGAGCGCCGACATAAACGCCGGGACCGGGATGCCGAGATCGACCGCCGTTTTGACGACGTTCCGCCAAGCACCCTGGGCCGATTCGACGGCATTCTTGAAATACGGGTCCAGCAGCAGGTTTTCCAAAGCCGGGTTCTTTTCGAACGCTTCGCGGATCCGTTCCAAAAAGACGGCCCGGATGATGCAGCCGCCGCGCCAAAGCATCGCGATCGGCCCGAAATTCAGCGGCCAATCGTACTCTTTCGCCGCCGCCTGCATTTGAACGTACCCCTGGGCGTAGGAAACGATCTTCGAAGCGTAAAGGGCTTGCCGGACCTGAGCGACGAACTCTTTTTTGTCCCCGGTGTACGCTCCCTTCGGCCCGGGCAGGATCGTGCTCGCCCGTTCCCGCGCGTCTTTGAGCGCCGAAAGACAGCGAGCATACACCGCTTCGGTGACAAGCGTGCTCGGCGATCCGACATCGAGGGCAAGCTGCGACATCCATTTTCCGGTCCCTTTCGCCCCGGCCGTGTCGAGGATCAAATCGACCAGACACTTGCCGGTTTCCTTGTCCTTGACGCTGAAAATGTCCCGCGTGATTTCGATCAGGTACGAATCGAGTTCGCCCCGGTTCCATTCCGAAAAGACTTCGAACAGTTGCTCGTTCGAGTAACCGAGGGCGTGTTTCAGCATCCAATACGCTTCGCAGATCAGCTGCATGTCGCCGTATTCGATGCCGTTGTGTACCAATTTGACGTAATGCCCGGCCCCGCGCGGGCCGACCCATTCACAGCAGGGAATGTCGGCTTTCGGGCCGACCTTCGCCGAGATCGACTGAAAAACGTCCTTGACCAGCGGCCAGGCCTTTTCGCTGCCGCCCGGCATCATGCTCGGTCCCTTGCGGGCGCCCTCTTCCCCGCCGGACACGCCGGTCCCGATGTAAAGCAGCCCTTTCGATTCGACGAATTTCGTGCGACGTTCGGTGTCCCGAAAATGCGTGTTGCCGCCGTCGATAATCACATCTCCCGGTTCAAGTAACGGCAAGAGCTCTTCGATCACGGCGTCGATCGCGGCGACGTTCGGGTAAAGCGCGATCTCCGGAGCGGGAACGGCGTCTTTCGACTGGATCATAAGCATCACCTTTTTCGGTCGCTTCAGCTGGGCGACCAGGTCCTTGAGCGAATGCATTCCGATGAGTTTGTCCCCTTTCGATTGCGCTTCAGGCGAGTTCATGAAATCATCGACCTTGCTCGTTGTCCGGTTGAACACCGCGACGTTGAAACCGTGATCGACCATGTTGAGGACGAGGTTTTGGCCCATCACCGCGAGCCCCATGAGACCGATATCGTATTTGCCGGACATTGTGCGTTTCCTGTGTTGAGGTATGATAAAATGAGAAAAGGTTAGAACGCCGAATATAGCAGATCGGCGGTTCGATCTCAAGAACCGCGTGCGACCGCGATACTCACCGGTTGTCAAAAGATACGACTTCTCAATCGAGAATGAAATTTTCAACCGTCATCCCCGCGCAGGCGGGGATCCAGAGATTACGGTTTCCCCCTGGACCCCCGCCTGCGCGGGGGTGACGAAAGATGAGGTTCATTTTTTGCGCAGGCCAAAAAATTTTTAATTCATAATTTCCCAATGTCCCCGAATTTCGACATCCTTTACGAAGAAGGCCCCGTGCTCGCGGTCAACAAGCCGTCCGGACTGTTGACCCAGGCGCCGCCCGGGATCGACTCGCTCGAAATTCGGGTCAAGCAGTACCTGAGCGAAACGGAAAACCGGCCGGAAACCGGATACCTCGGCGTGCCGCACCGGCTCGACCGGCCGGCCTCGGGGGTGATTTTGTTCGGCAAACATTCCCGGGCGACCCGACGCCTTTCGGAGCAGTTCGAGGCCCGGCAAATCGAAAAAACGTATTGGGCCTGTACGCAAGGGAACGTCGAGGCCGATTCGGGAACCTGGACCGATTACATCCGCAAGGTTCCGAATCAGGCGCATGCCGAGATCGCCCTGCCGATCGACCCGCTCGCGAGGGAGGCGATCTTGCATTTTCGGGTGCTCGGCCGGTTCGACTGGGGAACCTGGCTCGAAATTCAATTGGAGACGGGCCGCATGCACCAGATTCGGCTCCAAGCCTCTTCCCGCGGTTTCCCGCTGTTGGGCGATGCGCAATACGGCTCGACCGTACCGTTTGGTCCCGAATTCGAGGATTCGCGGCTCCGGGCGATCGCCCTGCATGCCCGTTCGATCGCCTTCAATCATCCGATGAGCCGCGAATCGGTCGCCCTCACGGCCCCGGTCGCCGAAATTTGGAAGGAATTCATACCGTAGACGGTCTCTCCTTCACAAATCGCTCGGAACGGTCATAATGATTGGTTGAGGAGAGCATTGTTATGCTTCGCGAAGTCAAATAATTTGACTTTCCCCCTCTTCCATTTTTTGTGTCCGATTATCTGTAGGTGCCCGGCATATCATAAGTGAGCAGCCCAACGAGGCTGCGGACCAAATGAGGCCGAAGGCTTCCCGCAATACCGCGTACGGTATATGACATTCGACGAAATTCGGGGCTGGTTGTTGGAAACCGACCCTGTCCAATTGGAATCGCTCTGGGCTGCGGCCGACCGAACCCGCGCGGAAAATGTCGGCGATCAGGTACACTTGCGCGGCCTGATCGAAATTTCGAACATTTGCCGCCGCCAGTGCCTGTATTGCGGCATTCGGGCGGGCAATGCGGACATACATCGATACCGCCTGACCGAAGACGAAGTGTTGAATTGTGCCCGAACGGCCGCGAAATTCGGATACGGTTCGATTGTGATCCAATCCGGTGAGGATTCCGGTCTCGACGCCGCCTGGGTCGCCGAAATCGTGCGCAAAATCAAAACGGAAACCGACCTCGCGATCACCTTGAGCTTGGGAGAACGGTCCGACGAAGATTGGATCCTTTGGAAAAAGGCCGGTGCCGACCGGTATTTGCTCCGATTTGAGACCTCCAACGCCCGGCTTTTCAAGGCAATACACCCGTCGACGGCAAAAAATCGCAACGGCTCTCCAATCGAGCCGGAAGAGCCGAGAATTGAAATGTTGCGCAAACTACGCGGTTTGGGCTACGAAATTGGCAGCGGGGTGATGGTTGGCATTCCGGGGCAAAGTTATACCGATTTGGTGCGTGATCTTCAGTTGTTTCGTGATCTTAACCTCGATATGATCGGTCTCGGCCCGTTTTTGCCGCATCCGAACACGCCGCTTGGCCAACTTTTTGAATCCGATCCTGAAACGGGAACCTACAAACCGGGACAGCCGAACGAAGAACAACGCCTTTTCTTTGAGAAGAGCGATTTGCCGGCATTGAGTTTGAAAGACCAAGTGTCCTCGTCAGAGCTATTGGCATTCAAGATGATCGCGCTCACTCGATTGCTGTGCCCTCGTTCCAACATTCCCAGCACAACGGCAATCGCGACGATCGACGGTCAAAACGGGCGAAAACTCGGGCTTTCCCGGGGGGCCAATGTTGTCATGCCCAACCTGACACCCCTACAATATAGGAAGGACTACGAGATTTACCCCAACAAAGCGGCGACGCAGCAAACGCCGGAACAGACGCATGAGCAGGTGTTGCGGCATTTGAGCGAAATCGGCCGGACGCCCGGCGTCGGGCGCGGCGATTCGCGCGTGTACGCGAATTAAGAATTAAAAATTAGGAATTAAGAATGATGAAGTAATCAATCGCTGTGCGTTTCATCATTTTTGCAACGCTTGAGCGGTTTTCGTCATTTCGACTGGAGCGTAGCGCAAGGAGAAATCTCACCCTCGCCGAAAGAGTCGGAGTTCATCTCTCTCGGCGAGGGTGAGATTTCTCGCTTCGCTCGAAATGACGAGGGGTGTTTTTTCGTAAGCCTCAAAAAACTTAAGAAGTACCATTAGATTATTACGCAGATGATTCGAAAACTTTCCGATATGAAATGTTTCAGCAACAGCCCTTGCGATTTCGTCGACGAGGCGAAGTTCGAGGAGTTGTTGCGTATCACTCCCGACCCGGGCCGGATCGGGGAGATTATTGACAAGGCGTTGGAAAAAAAGCCGCTCGAATTGGCCGAGACGGCCGCCCTGCTCGCCGCCGATGCGCCGGAACAGGTCGAGCGGATTTTCGAGGCCGCCCGGCAACTCAAGCGCGACGTCTACGGAAACCGGATCGTGCTGTTCGCGCCGCTCTATATCGGCAACAAATGTATGAACGATTGCCGATACTGCGCGTTTCGTGCCAGTAATCCGGCCCAGATTCGTCGGACGCTCGACAATACCGAAATCGACCGCGAAGTCGAGATCATGCTCGATCAAGGGCATAAGCGGACGATTATCGTTTTCGGCGAGCATCCCGATTACTCGCCGGAATACATCGCCGATTGCGTCCGGCACATTTATACGGTTCGCAAAGGCAATTCGTCCTTGCGGCGGATCAACGTCAACGCCGCTCCGCTCGATCACGAAGGTTACAAAATCGTTAAAGAGGCGGGGATCGGCACGTATCAGGTTTTTCAGGAAACGTACCATCGGCCGACCTATGAGAAAATGCACCCGGCGAAAACGCGGAAGGGGGATTTTCTTTGGCGGCTCGATTCCCACGCCCGGGCGTTGGAAGCCGGGACGGACGACGTCGGGATCGGTGCGCTCATCGGCTTGCACGATTGGAAGTACGAAACGCTCGGGCTGGTCGCCCACGCGATTCATTTGATGCAGCATTACAACATCGGCCCGCACACGATCAGCTTTCCGCGGATTCGCCCGGCGAGCGGGGTCGATTTGGCCGAGGTCCGGGAAAACGACGCGAGCGACACCGATTTTCTGCGGCTCATCGCGATCCTGCGGCTTTCCGTGCCGTATACCGGGCTGATTTTGACGGCCCGGGAACCGGAGCATATCCGGCGGGAAGCGCTCGGTTTCGGCGTCTCGCAGATCGATGCCGGGAGCCGGATCGAAATCGGCGGCTATGTCGATTCGCAGACGAGCAAAATCCAGACCTTGGAAAAAGAGCAGTTCCAACTCGGCGATGTCCGGTCGTTGGACGATGTCGTCCGGCAGCTGTTGGAAGACGGCTACATTCCGAGTTTTTGCACCGCCTGTTACCGGCTCGGGCGAACCGGGCAAGTTTTTATGGAATACGCGATTCCCGGGTTCATTCAAGACCTCTGCACGCCGAACGCGCTCTCGACGTTGGAGGAGTACCTGGTCGATTACGCCTCACCGAAGACCCGCGAGATGGGCGAAAAAGTAATCGCCCGGAGCTTGAGCGAAATCCCGAACGAAGCCCGACGAAAAACGTTGATCGACAAAATCGACCTGATCAAAACGACGCAACAGCGGGATCTGTTTTTCTAGGACGCATTATTTCGAAACAGAAGCCGGAAAGGAGCCGTACCCGGCGCATTGACGGTGTGTTGATGCTCAATCCCGACACACCGTCAATGCGCTACGGTCCTTTCCGGCTTTTGTTTTCGAAGTATCCCGATTTGTAAGCGTTCACGAACATTTGGAGCGCGGGCGTCTCGCCTGCAAGGGGCTGTCTGATTGGAAATGAATTTTTCCACCTCCTCGCGAAGCGAATTCCGGCGATGTAAAGGAATTTCCGGTCGCCCGCGCTCCAGGATTTTGCGTGAATGCTCACTCCATAAGTTTGACAACGCCCTAATATTTTTTGACGGCTTCCTTCGTTTTGATCGGATCGTTCGGTCGATGGGCCGGGAGCGATTTCGGTTCGAGTTCCAGCTTGCGGAGAACTTCCTCGATTCCGCGTTCGAGCTGCAAGTCGCGACCTTCGAGCATCGATTTCGGGTCGTTTTCAACCTCGATGTCGGGCGTTACCCCTTCCCCTTCGATGATGTACTCCCCGTTCTCGTCGTTCGTCGCATTGAGCGGGACCATCACCTGACCGCCGTCGATCAACGCTCCGACCGAAGAGATGCCGACGACCCCGCCCCAGCTTCGCTTCCCGATCAACGGGCCGAGACCCGCTTTGCGGAAGTAATACGGGAAAATGTCTCCGTCCGAGGCCGAGGTTTCGTTGATGAGGCAAACCAGCTGCCCGTTGAACACCGTGTACGGATACGTGCTCGGGGTTTCCCGGGTGCTACCGAACCGCGTGCCGAGCAGTTTCTGGCTCAGCCGCATGATCACCCATTGCGAAATGTTGCCGCCGCCGTTCGAGCGGACGTCGATCACCATACCTTCTTTGCGGACCTGGGGATAATACCATTTGATAAACTCGTACGCGCCCGGGGCACTCATGTCCGGAAGATGCATATACCCGATCCGGTTGTCCGTCGCCTTGGCAACCCGATCAATCCGGTCGGTCACGAAATCGAGATACAGCAGCGAGGCTTCGCTCTCGATCGGTTGGTACACGACTTTCCGCGACCCTTCCAAATTCGGCTTGTCATTGACCGTTAAACAGACCGGATTGGTTTTGTTCTGTAACAGCCGGTAAGGGTTGTCGCTGCCGAGCAGCTCTTTGCCGTCGATTTCGAGGACGTAATCTCCCGGAGCGATGTCGACGCCGATCTCGGTGAGGGGCGAACGGTACTTCGGCTCCTGGTTCTGACCCTTGAAGATTTTCGCGATTTTGGAGCGGTTCGACTCGGCGTCCAACTCGAATCGCGCCCCAGGCAATCCGGCCTTGGGCCGTTCCGGGATCGTAAAATCACCCCCTTGAACGTAAGCATGTCCGACATTCAATTCGGAGATCATTTCCGCGATCACATAGTTCAAATCGCTCCGGTGCGCGACGTACGGCAAAAGCGAACGGTATTGGTCGCAAATCGCCTTCCAATCATAACCGTGCATGTTCTTGACGTAAAAGTAATCGCGGAATTTCCGGCAGGTTTCGTTGAAAATCTCTTCCCATTCTTCCGCCGGAACGCGGTCGACCGCCAAATCCGCGGTCGGCAGGACGCTCGGCGTCTGGGCGGCGGCGTTCGCATTGGCGATTTTCAATTGGTTCGCGGAACTGAAAAGGATCTTGCTCCCGTCCGGAGAAAGCGCGAACGTCCCGGCGACGTTTTCCGCCAGCTTCGATTCTTTGCGCTCTTTCAGGTCAAAGACCCGAATCGACGGGGTTTCGTAGGAATCCCGGCCGTAAAACGGCGCGCCCGATTGAACGTAAAACAGGAATTGTTTCGTCGCCCTCAGTTGCTGGTAATTCTCGAAACCGACCGGAATCCGGACAACCCGCTCCGCGAGTCCCTCGAATTCGATCACGGTCTCTTGAACCGGCTTGCTGTTACCCTCGGCGTTTTCTTTGCCGTTTTTCTCACTATCTTTCTTCTCTTCCCCTTTCCCTTCAGCGACCGCCCCTTGCTCTCCCTCTCCTGTCCTCTGTCCTCCGTCCCCTGTCCTCTTCTCCTCAACCTCGTCACTCTGCGGGCCGAACGGGTTCGGCACGTCCTTGCGCAGGGCGAGCGCGTAAATGCCGATGTTGCGGTTGCCGGCGAAGTTCCATTCCAAAGAACTGATTTGCGGGGCATACTCGTGTCGGGCCAAATAATAAAGGTACTTTCCCGCCGGATCCCAAGAGGGAGAAAACTCGTTGTTGTTCGGACCGGTGATTCGATGCAACTGCCGCGTCTTCAGTTCCCAAATGTAAAGCGAGCTGAACCCGGTCGCGTTGTCGAGCGTCAGCGCCAAAAATCGGCTGCAAGGAGACCAGGCGAATTCGAGCGAACCGCCGTTGGTGTCGCGGGCGACTTCGAGCGGGATCCCTTTTTTGAACTCCTCGAAATCCGCGGTCGGGACAATGTAAAGCCGGTGATCGCAGTCGGCGACGGCGAGAAACCGGCCGTCGGGGGACCAATCGGTCCCGCTCAGCATCCGTTCGAAGGAATCGGTCAACCGTTCCGGCGGGGTTTCACCCTTTTGATCGACGAGGTACAGCTGGTCTTCGCCGGACGCATCGGAAATGAACGCGATTTTGGAACCATCGGCCGACCAGGCCGCTTCCCGATCATGCGCTCCGGACGATTGCGTCAAATTGCGGGCGGCCCCTTTCTCGGCCGGAACCGTAAAGAGATCCCCCCGGGCGATGATCGCGGCCCTTTTCCCGCCGGGGGCGAGCGCGAAGCTTTCGATGTTGCCGCTCACGTTGTATCGGGACGGCCGCATCGAAAGCCCGTCGTGCGGCACTTGCACGGGGATGTCGCGGGTTTCGCCGTTTTCGATGTTGTACAACCGCAATTCCCCGCCGAGTTCGTAAACGATTTTCGAGCGGCCGTCGGAACTCGCCCAGCGAACGTCCCAGGTCGTCGAACGCGTGATTTGATCGACCTTGCCCGTCTCGACATCGTATTTGAAGAGGTTCAACGTCGTGTCGCGATCGGAGACGAAATAAATCTCATTTTTGACTTTGCCGTCCTCCGTTCGCCGGACCCACATCGGATCACGTTCCGTTCGGGGAGAGACCGCGATCTTTTTGCAAGCGTGAGTTTTCAGGTCGAAAATCGCCAAGTCCTGTGCCCAGCCCCCTTCGTACCGTTTCCAACTCCGGAAATCACGGAAGAGCGGGGCATACACGATCCGCTTGCCGTCGGGCGAATAATCCCCGGCTCCGGCCGTCGGCATCGGGAGCCGTTCCGGCAAGCCCCCTTCGAGGCTCACTTTGTAAAGGGCGCCCAGTTCCGTAACGCCGTTCGAATCGCGAAGCGAACGGAACAGGACCGACTTACCGTCCGGCGTCCAACCGTACACGATATTGTCGTAACCGCGACGGGGCGGAAACGGTCCCTGCGCCGGATAATAGGTCAACTGACGCGGATTTCCCCCTTCCGAGGGAATGACGTAAACCTGTTCGTCCCCGTCGTATTGGCCGGTAAAGGCGATCATCTTCCCGTTCGGTGAGTATTTCGGGAAAAGCTCCTGCCCTTCGTGTGCCGTCAATCGGGTCGCGAGACCGCCTTTGGTTTTCACCGTCCAAAGATCGCCGCCGTAACAGAAGACGACGTTGTATCGATGTACGTCCGGATACCGGAGCAGCTTCGAGACGTTCCCTTCCGGGGCGGGCGTCGGCGAAATGAGCGGCACATGCTCCCGATCCGGGGCCGTCGCAACAGATACTTCGACTTTCGGTTCAGACTTCGGTTCTTCAACAACGACCGGCAGCTCTTCCTGTTCTTTCTCCTCTCCTTCGGCGAGAGGTGGTCCGACGGCAACGGGCGGCCCCTCGGCGACAGGCTCAACGGCAACAGGTTCCTCGTCGGCTGCCGGTTCTTCGGCGGCAGGCTCTTCGACAACAGGCTGCTCAACAACAGGTTCTTCGGCAACAGGTTCCTCGACGATTGGTTGCGGTTCGTCTTCCGGTTCCTCGACGGCGACCGGCACTTCGGCAACCTGCTCCTCGACGGCGACCGGGTGCTCAACGACGACCGTCTGCTCTTCCTGTCCTCCGTCCTCTGTCCTCTGTCCTCTCTCCTCAAAACCGGACGCTAACGCTTCCGGCTGCTGTTTTTGACTCTCCTCGACGATCGGTTGCGCTTCGTCTTCCGGCTCTTCGGTAACCGGTACTTCGGCAACGACAGCCTGTTCGACGGCGACCGGTTCTTCGGCAACAACAACCTGCTCAACGACGACCGGTTGCTCTTCCTGTCCTCTGTCCTCTGTCCTCTGTCCTCTCTCTTCTTCCTCGTCGGCGACCATTTTGGGAACCGCGAAGATTACCGAGGACCGTTTGGCCGGAACGGCGATCCGTTCCGAAAACCGAACCGATTCGGCGGCCGATAATTTCGGCAAAGTGTTAATCGGGTAGGCGGACTGCTCCTTGGGGGGGGAATTGGCATAGGTTCGATTCCAGGTTTTCGAAGCACATTCTTTTTGAACAAGAAATAGCGAATTTCCTGTTTTCTCCGTCTCAGAGGAAGAAGAGGAATTTTTCGATCCTGCCGTTGGGTTGGAGGCCAAGATTTTTTGGGAGGTTTTTCGTGTTCCCTGACCGTGCGAGAGAGGAAGGTTGGTTACTAAAAAAACAACTACGAAGAGAAATGCTATTTTTTTGGATTGCATCGGGTCTTACCTCCGAAAAAACCGGATAATCGAACTCGCTAATTTCGCATCATAAATCAAAAAAGAATTGACATTCTATTATACCACGCTTTTGTTAAAATGACAAATTTGCGCAGAATATCACGTTGGTTTTTGAGAGTATTTGTCAATCCGCAAAGCGAAAGAGGCTCGCCAAAAACAGGCGGTATCGCGGAAACCTTACCGGCCGGAACTCGGGGTTTGCGGCCAATAGACGGTCGGGTGTTTTTTGTTGATTTTGCCGATCGGGAAGGTCAAACCGAATGTAACCGCAACATTGTTTTGCGTTTTGGCATACTGGGAAGAAAGGATCACGTTGTCGACCAGATCGGCTTGAATCGCGATCCGCTCGTTCCACCAATATTTCAAGCCGCACCCGAAGGGAATCGACAGGGTGGTACCGGAATACCGGCTCCCGTCGAGGTCGGTGATCTTTTGGTAGACCGATCCGAGGCCAAAGGTTAGATACGGCCTCCATTTCGCGTTGCCGAGCGGGTAATAATGAACGCTCAGATCGAGGATCGTCATATTACTCGATTCCAGCGTCAGCGGCGGAACGTAAGACCCTCCCAGGGATCGTATGTACTCCGCGTATTTGGTGTATCCGAAGTCCGTCGCTTTTTCCGGCAGGGCGGAATAAAACAAACGGGCTTCCAATCCCCAATAATGATCGCAGTTCCAGCCGAGTATGACCCCGCCGGACCCGCCGCAATCCTGATCGACCAAATTGTCGATCAATTGGCTCCCGAACATGACCCCGCCGAAAATCCCGGCGTAAAAAGGCCGATCGGTCCAGCTTCGCATCATCATCGGCCCACCCACCCCGCGGTTGGGGCCTTTCGGCGATTTGAGCGGATTGAAATAGCAGAGCGTCTCGCGGGTCGTATCGTAAAGCGGCGAAAACGAACCGGATTCCTCGTCTTCGTCCTCGTCGTCGTCGGAGCCGTTCGGGTGATGTCCGAATCCCGGCGGATAAGGCATTCCCGCCTGATACCCGACCTGAATGTTCGGGTAAGCGTATTGCCCCGCTCCGTAAGCCGCATTGGCATAATACCCCGGGTATTGGGAATAATAGGCGGCGTAATTGGCATAGGGGTATTGATAAACCGCCTGTTGGGCGGCATAGGGATACGAGGCATAGTAGCCGGCGTAAACCTGTTGGTTGTAAACGGCTTGGGCGTTGGCCGCATCCGCATTGCCGTAATAATTCGGGAAATTTCCGTAGGCGGGAACAAGGCCGGACGCCTGCCCTTGCGAGGGATCCGTCGCCGAAGCCGGATTCGGCGGAACGGCTTGAGAGGCAAACGGCAATTGCGACTGGGCAAGTATCGGATTTGCAGGATCGGTCGAACCATTTTCGGCAACATCGCCGCCGGGCAACAGAATGCTTAGGTCTTTGGGGCCTTCCGCGAGCGATTGTCCCAAAGGAGGGGCCGCATTTTCTTCAAGCAAATCCTCGGTGCTTAAAACCGGCCGTTTTCCGGCCGCCTGTTGAATGTCCGAGGGGGCGGCATCTTCGTTCCAGGAAACGAGTTGAATCAGTGAGCTTTCGGAGCGGTACACTTCCGGAGTATTGGGCAACGGAGCCGCTTTCGGTTGCGGACGCTGGGGTACCGGCCGTTTCGGGACGAGCGTTTGAGCGCAGAGCCCTGTCGTCCAAAGAACAACGATTACCGCGAAAAGAACCGCGAACGAGCGCAGAATCAGCCCACGGTCGGAGAGTGCTCTCGCCCGCCGGAGGATTGCGTGTTCGGATTCGTGATTTCGATTCATTCCAACGAAATATGGAAAAATGGAAAAAATGGTGCGGGATTATGCGGAAAACCATTTTTTGTGTCAAGAGCAAATCCGCCGCGTTTCCAAGAAGGTCGCAAAAAGAGTGTTTGATAAAGGAGTCCCTCGATTTATCAGCAGATGAACTCGATGTTCGCCGATATTGAAGTTTAAAAACTCGTCCTATTTTGCATATTCTGCCTATTTTGTTGACACCGCCGTATGAGCATTGAAGTTTCTCTTCGCCCCAGAGGGGCGCAATGTCGATAACCCCCGGTTTTAACCGGGGGCAAGGGGTCGCTCCCTCCTTTCAGCCCCAACGGGGCGTCATTCGTCGGCTTTGTTACGCCCCGTTGGGGCTTGGGTGCCTTTCGCATTCCCATTCCCCCGGCTGACGCCGGGGGTTATCGACATACCGTCCCTTCAGGACGAAAAAGTGAAGAGCAAAAAGCAACTGTTATGCGACACGCCTGTTTTACCTCCCCGAAAAAGCAGCAGCCGGAAAGGAGCGCAGCGCATTGACGGTTTCGTGTCTTCGCGGTTTGCGCTGTCGCGTCGGAGCATCGGCGTCTGCGCCGCTCGGCTAAACTTGAACCCGGCATCCTATGCCCGTTTGACCGGTTGGAGGCTCAACTCAGTCGTTGGCCTGCCAATCCTCGAAATCGTAAATTTCAAGGATCGGCGTCCGGTCGAGTCGCCAAGGGCCGAAACCGCCTTTTCGAACCGTTTTGACAAAGACCGGCGTCGCGTTTTCGATGAGGCGAAGGTCGCGCGGGTATTCGCCGCTCGGACGGCGTTGCAGCACATACCAACGAATTCGCTTTCCTTGTTGATCGGTTGCGCTTTTGCGATAAAAATCGGTTCGCAATTCCCCCCATTGCCGCATGAGCAGCAGCGTTTTCGTCGATGAAGCGCTAAAGAGCACCAGTTCGTCTTCGGCCGTATGTTGGTTGATCCAATCGAGCACCTCACGGTCGAACGAGTCCCAATAATAGGTCGGCTCGAAACCGGCCCGAGCCGCCCCGCCCAGCCCGCCGATCAAGGTGTTGTAATACGACAACCACTGCGGGGCGTACCAGCCGAGATTGAAGGTTCCGACCGCGAAAATCAGGACGACGGCGGTTTTTCCGGCCCAAAACCGGCGACCGCGACGGGCCGACCAGCATGCCGCCGCCCCGAGCGCCGCGATCATCGCGAGAAACGGAAAGGCGGTTACAAACAGCCGGACCCCGTCGTGCGGCGGCGTTCCGGGAATCGCTCGAACGACCAGTAGGGCCGTTCCGTGCAGCAGAATAACGAACATGGCCCGGCCGTACTTTCCGCTCCACAGGCCGATAAGCCCCAACAGCAGGAACCCGGAGGGGACGGTGATCAACGTCCAAACGATCGTGTTGTACCAAGGCAGCGGATGGTCGAGATTGTACATCCGTCCCCAAAAGAGAATTGAAATGTTAAACCCTTCCCGCGAAGTGTTGAGCGAAACGAATTTGCAAAATCCCCGGATCGGCTCGTACCAAAGCGGCGGGTTCAAGAGAAAGAAGACGATCAATCCGACCAGCAATCCGGGCAGAAAGCGGCAAAGCAGCAGAGAGAGCCGGGCGTTGAAATACGATTTCAGCTTGAAAACCCAAGAGGAATGTCGATCGACTGACGATTGTTCTCCCTTCGGGTTTCGGACCAGCAAGACGGACAACAAAAACGGTGCGATCGCGACCCAGCCGGTCCATTTCATTGAAAGCGTCAATCCCAGGCAAACGCCCCAAAGAACGATACCGCCGATCCGGGCGGTGCGCGACCGCCGCTCGTCGGAAAACGCTCCGTCGAACGTCGCCCAGGCAAGCAACCAACAGGCGGTCAACGGCGAATCGCAGGCGGCGATATGAGCATGGGCGAAGACCCGAGGCAGGAGCAGGATGATCCCGACGGCGAACAGGCCGACTTGCCACGAAAAAAGTTTTTCCAACCGAAAGAAAACCGCCCCCATTGCGAGGGAAAAAAGAACGATAGGGCCGAAACGGTATTCGGTTTTCGGCGAAAGAAGGTGCGGAAAAAAGGACGCCAAACGATATCCCGAGGCGATCACGACACCGTACCCGGCCGGATGCCCTTCGACTTGAGTCGTAAAAATCCAATGCTCTTGGATGTTTTCCCGCGAAAAAGGCGTATCCGAGCGGAAGGAATCGAGAATTTTTTCGGCCCGATCGATCGACTCCCCTTCGTCCCAGGTGAGCGGCAGCATTTCCGAGGTTGCGAGCAGGACCGATAAGACACCGCTGAAAACGAGAACCGTCGGAAGATACGAGAGCGGTTTCACGAAAATTCTTTCTTGCTGGCTCAGGCTGTCAACGAAAAATTTTTGCCACGGAATACACGGAAAAACACGGAAGGCATACGAGAAAAACAGAAAGAATTTTTGAACAGCTTTTTTACGGCTATCCGTGAAATTCCGTGCCTTCCGTGGCCGAACATATTCTGTTCGCAGAGTGAGCTGCTGATTATCGCAGAGCGATTTCCAGGATCGTGTTGCGGACATGCTCCGGCAGGCCGGGCCAGATTTCGGCCAGTTTTCCGATCGCCTCGGAATTTTCCGCGGCGGTTTTCACGGTCTCGGAAATGCGTCGCCGGCGGACTCGCGCCCGTTGGCCCGAGCGCTGTCGCTGTCGGTTTGTCCGGGAAACGAACTCGATCGTTCGCTCGTCCGACTCGTAATCGCCGCTTTCGTCCTCGTCTTCGGATTCTTTGTCCGAAATCATTTCGAGAGAGCGGACGACGACCGGTTCGGAGAGCAGATCGCCCGATTCGAGCAGTTCTTCCGGGACGCCGATCGACTGCGGGGCGTCGAATGCATCCGATTCTTTCGAGAGGTGCGAGCGGAAGGCGGCCGTCGGCCGTTTTTCTCTCGCGGGCGGGACCTCTTCTTCGACCGTCGGCTGGAGCGATTTCAAACGCTCGAACATCACTTCCGGATCAAAGGTCCGATTCTGTTTCAGAAGTTCGGAAATTTCGTTCGCTTCCGAAATGCAAAACAGCGGCTCTCTTGCTTCCGGAGGAGCGGAATCGAGTTTCGGGAAAAAAGGGCCTCGCGTATGCGACTCGTCAAAACGCAAATGCAAAGAAACGTTTTGTGTGCCAAGTTCCGAACCGGAATCCAAAAACGTCTGTTTCGAACAAGAAATGTCTCTCTTGGGAAAAGGAATCGTCGTCGGCGTTTCTCCGCTGTCCGAGACACGGCGGCCGGGGAAGGTGATCTCCTCGCTCGAAATTCTCTCTCCCTCTTCGGAAACGACGGCCCAGTCAAATCCGCTTTTTTTCTCCCCGCCGTTTTTCTGGGCGATCCGGGCGATCATCGCCTTGGGAACGACCGATTTGCAGGCGCCGGACAACACCTCCGTCAAGGACCAGGTGTTGGTCGATTTCTTCGTGTTATCACTCATGGGAAAACAATTGAGAATTAAGAATTAAAAATTAAGAATTAAAAATTAACGATTGACGAATTATGATTCTCATTGAATCATAATTTTCAATTTTCAATTTTCAATTTTCAATTTCAACTCATGCGGCTTCGTTGTGCGATTTCATTTCCGACCAACTGCGTTTGTAATGCAGGGCTTCGAGCAGTTCGGTCAGGGTCAACGTCCGGTTCTCCAATTCGAGCGGAATTTCCATTCCCGGGTCGCAAACGATATCGACCGTGCCGTCTTCGCCGATCAAATCGTCGAATTGGCGCAACAAGCCGTCTTGGATCGCCTGTCGAACCAAATGTCCCCGCGTCGCGGAGATTTCGCCCGCCCTTTCGCCGAGGCTGTCCGCCGCCCGTTTGGCCAACGCGGGCAAATATTCGCTCGCAATCTCGATGATCCGGGGCGTGTAGACTTTAACTTGCATGTTTTCTCTCCTCAAAATGGGTAATGTCCCAGCGGCTAAATGTATC
>JAVBQI010000227.1:0-8191 GCA_031549145.1 Thermoguttaceae bacterium
TTTCCGTCGGCGTGGAGACGTTGGCGAGCAGTCCGAGCAGCGTGACGGCGAGGAGGGTGCGAAACGGATGGGAAACGCCTTGTTTGGATCGAGGATCGGGTATTTTTCCGAGACATTGGACGAAAATTTCGAGGGGAGCGGTTTCAGGCATGGGGGCCTCCGTGTGTGAAAAAAGGACGCAACCTGTTCGCGTCTTGCTTTTCTACGATGGAAAACCCCTCAAGGTTCGTGCCTTTCCGTGAAACTTGTCCACGGCCTGGGGACTTCCCAAACGCAGGAGAATTAGGGGTGTAGTAAAATTCTCTTGCGGGTTTAGGCAAATTGCCTCGTCGGGGACAGGAACCGCGTCAGCAAAATTTGACGACACCCCCCTTCTCGTGTTTGACAGAAGCGAAGCCTATCATTTTTGCCGTCGACGGTATATAATGTGGTGCCGAAGAAAAATCGCATCACGCCGTTCGAAAACCTATGTCGCATCTCCCCAGCCTGATCCAAGACCTCGGTCTCATCCTGATCGCAGCCGCCGTTATGACCCTGCTGTTCAAATGGTTGCGGCAGCCCGTCGTTCTCGGCTATCTCATCGCCGGATACATCGTCAGCGAATATTTCCCCAATCCCTGGCTCTGTCAATATCTGCCGGAATTCGTTCCGCAAATGCTCCAGGTTCACGACAAGGAAAGCATTCATCTTTGGTCCGAGATCGGCGTCATCTTCATGCTTTTCGGGCTCGGGCTCGAATTCAGCTTCAAAAAACTTCTCGCCGTCGGCCGGACCGCCGTCGTCGCCGGCGGCTTCGAGGTCTGCTTGACGACCGCGCTCGGGTTCGTCGTCGGAAAGCTGTTCGGCTGGAACAATATGGACAGCATTTTCTTCGGAGCAATGCTCGCGATGTCCTCGACGACGATTATCGTCAAGGTCTTCGACGAGCTGAAACTCAAAGGCAAAGCGTTCGCCCCGATCGTCTTCGGCGCTTTGATCGTCGAAGACCTCCTCGCCATTTTATTGCTCGTCCTGCTTTCCTCGATCGCGGTTTCCCAACAGGTCGCCGGGGGGGAGCTCCTGTTTTCCTCGCTCAAACTCGTTTTTTTCCTCGTGCTGTGGTTTCTCATGGGGATTTTTCTGCTCCCCTGGTTTTTCAAGCGCTGCCGGAACCTCTTGAACGACGAAATCCTTTTGATCGTTTCCGTCGGGCTCTGTTTCTCGATGGTGATTATTGCTTGCAAGGTCGGTTTTTCCGCCGCCCTCGGAGCGTTCGTGATGGGCTCGCTTCTCGCGGAAACCACGAAAGGAACCCGGATCGAACATGTGACCCTTCCGGTCAAGGACTTGTTTTCCGCTGTCTTTTTCGTTTCCGTCGGCATGATGATTGATCCGACGATCCTTTGGGAATACGCCGGGACGATTACGATCATCGCCGTCGTTACGGTCGTCGCCAAATTCTTCGGCACGGGCGTGGGCGCCTTGTTGGCCGGTTGTAGCCTCCGGAATTCGATGCAGTCGGGCTTGAGCATGGCCCAAATCGGCGAATTTTCATTCATCATCGCGACGCTCGGCAAATCGCTCGGGGTAATCAGCGACTTTTTGTACCCGGTCGCCGTCGCCGTTTCCGCCGTAACGACGTTGACGACGCCTTATTTAATCCTGAGTTCCGACACGATTTCGAAATGGCTCAACGCCCGAATCCCGGAGCGGGCTCACCTCCTTTTGCTGCGCTACGAAATCGCGATGAACGAAACGACCGGCAAGGAACACGTTTTGGCCCTGCTTTGGCGCGTTCACGGATTGGCGATCATGCTCAACGCGGTTATGATCCTCGGTATCGCCCTCGGAATCCGCTTCGCCGCCCGAATGGTCGCCGACCCGACGTTCGGGCTGCTTCCCGCGTTTTTGGCCGCCGCGATCGCCTCGCCGTTCTTTTGCGGAATTTTTCGGGGCCAGGCACGCCCGGCGACGGAAACCGATCCGGTAGCGTTCGACCGACTCTTGAAACTCCAATTCGGCGTTTCCGTCGTTCGTTTTCTCATCGGCCTCGGCCTTGCCGCATTTCTCGTCGGCTGTTTCCTGCCGCCGTTCTCGTTCGCGGGATTGGTCTGTACGGCGGCGGTCGTCGCGCTGCTCCTGATTTTCCGACGTTTTCCCGGAACGCTATATCGGATGATCGAATCCCGGTTCGTCTCCCACCTGTCCGAAAAGGAAAGGGCGGTCGTCGAAGACCGTTCGGCCCTGCCACATTTGGCTCCTTGGGAGGCGACGCTCACGGAGTACACGCTTTCGGAATATTCGCCGCTCGTACTCCAATCGCTCCAGAATTCGAGGCTCAAACAGGATTTCGGCGTAACGGTCGCAATTCTCCGCCGGGGCGAGAAAAACATCGTCGCTCCCCGAGGCGAAGAGGTTCTTTTGCCGCGCGACAAATTGTTTTTGATCGGAACCTACGATCAGCTGGTTCTCGCAAGCGACATCATCGAACGACAGCCGGGCACGGAAATGGAATTCGACGACGAAAACTTCGGCATGATCCCGCTTCGGCTCACAAAGGAGCACTCGTTTATCGGTAAGCCGATCCGGGAATGCGGGCTCCGGGAATCGGTCAACGGATTGATTGTCGGTCTCGAACGTGAGGAGAAGCGGTTCCTGAATCCCGACCCGTCGATGGTACTCCAAAACGGCGACGTGATTTGGCTCGTCGGCGACAAAAAACTGTTGAAAAAAATCGGACAGACTCCTGAACGGATTTCCCCCAACAAGGACGATTGACCATGTCGGAAGATGATCCTCTGATCGGGCAATTATTACTCCAGGTTTTTTTGATCGCGCTCAACGCCGTGTTCGCCTGTGCCGAAATCGCGGTCATTTCGATCAACGACAATAAACTGCGTCGTCTCGCTTCGACCGGCGACCGGCGGGCGAGGCGGCTGCTTTCCCTGACGAAGAATCCGGCCAAATTTCTGGCGACGATCCAGGTCGGCATCACATTGGCCGGTTTTCTCGGCAGCGCCTTCGCGGCCGATCACTTCGCCGATAAGCTCGTCGGTTGGCTCGTCTCGCACGGCATCACGGCTTCCCCGGCAACACTCGATGCGATCGCCGTCGTCCTCATTACGCTGATTCTTTCGTATTTTACGCTGATTTTCGGCGAACTCGTTCCCAAGCGACTCGCGATGCGACACGCCGAATCGCTCGGGCTGGCGATGTCGAGTCTGATCGTGTTCGTCGCGACCCTGTTCGCCCCGCTCGTTTGGTTTCTGAGCATTTCGACGAACACGCTGCTCCGGCTGTTCGGGATCGATCCCCACGCCGAAGACAAGGAAATCACCGAAGAGGAAATCCGGATGATGGTCGATGTCGGCAGCGAAAAAGGGGCGATCAATGTCGGTGAGCGGGAGATCATCAACAACGTCTTCGAGTTCGACAACAAAACGGCCTCCGAGGTGATGACGCACCGGATGGACGTTTTAACGCTCCGGCTCAAGGACGGCGAGGCCGAATGGGAAGCGACGATCATGGGAAGCAAGCACGCGCATTATCCGATTTGCGGGGAGATGTCGGATGATATTCTCGGAGTGCTGAATTCCAAGGATTACTTTCGCCTCAAATCCCGCGACCGCGCCGCGGTCCTGGAAAACGCGGTCGGTTCCGCCGTTTTTATTCCGGAAACGGCGCGGACGGACATCCTTTTTCGGGAGATGCAGAAGAGCCGGAATCACTTCGCGATCGTGCTGGACGAATACGGCGGCATGAGCGGGGTCGTGACGATAAACGATTTGCTGGAGCAGCTCGTCGGCGAATTGGAAGATGACGCGAGCCTTCCCCTGGAACCGCCGCGGATCGAGAAAATCGACGCGGCAACCTGGCGGATTCGCGGGACAGCCTCGCTTGAGGCCGTCGAAACGGCTCTGGGAGTCGAATTGCCGACCGAAAAATACGACACGTTTTCCGGTTTCGTCTTCGGCCTGCTCGGTGCGATTCCCAAGGACGGCGAGACCCCGCATGTGCAAGGCGGCGGCCTCGACATTCGGATCGAGGAGATCAAGGACCATCGGCTGGAGCGGGCTCTCGTGAGCAGGACGGAAAATAATATCCCGGAAAAAAAATGAATTCAGAGCCGCACCCATCAGGAAATGGGGCTGTCAAAGCTGGTTCCCTTACAGTCGCGGTTCTGATTTGTTTTCTGATGCTCTTTCCCGCTAGGACGCCGGTGTCTGTGCCGCCTGGCTAAACGGATTCCACCTTTTTTAAAAACGGGGATTTTTACTATTGACATAATACTATTTATATAGTATTATGTCTCTTAGTAGTCTTTTGTTGGATTGCTTTTTGAAAAAATAACGAGGTCAAACATGTCCCCTATCGAGCCGACGGAGCGGGAACTCCAGATTTTGAAAATTCTTTGGCAGCGTGAGCGCGGAACGGTTCGCGAAGTTTGGAAGGAACTGCTCCGCTTGGATCGGGAAGCCGATCCGGAAGCCCCGGAACTCGCGTACACGACGGTGCTGACGATGTTCCAGATCATGGAACGCAAAGGCTTGGTCGGGCACGAGGCGATCGGGCGAACCTACCATTATTTTCCCGTCGAACAGCGGGAAAGCACGATCACGAAAATGATCGGCTCGTTCGTCGATCGCGTTTTCGACGGCGCCCGGGAAGAGTTGCTGATACACGCGATCGACCCGGCCCGGCTGTCGCTCGAGGAAATTTCGCGGCTTGAGGAAAAACTGGCGGAGGTCAAAAAAAACGTTCAATCCCGAAAAAATGAAAGGAAACGGCAATGAGCACTCTCACGCTTTTGGGATATTATTTCGCCGATCTTTGGGTTTTCGGGGCGTTGCTTCTCGGAATGACGCTCGCGGTTTGGCCTTTCGTCCGGGAATCGGCCAACCGGGTCCTTTTCGCCCGGGGGACGTTTTTCGCTCTCGCCGCGTTCGCGGTCCTGCTCGTTTTGCCCGGTTGGCCCCGCGTTTCCCTGCTGCTGCAACCGCCGCAAACGAGCGGGCCGTCGACGCTCGCAAGCCGTTTGCCTACCGAACAATTCCCGACATTGCCGGAACCGCAAGCGAACGATCCGGCTGCTGAGCAAGCGGGTGAAGCAGACATCGGCAGCGTTCCGGCCTCGGAAACGATTGCTGTTTCCCCGTCATCTTCGGAAACGGAACCGGCGCCCGCCCTCGCCCCGATCGCCGTCGCTCCGCAAGCGCGAATGCCGCTGCCGCTCTCGGGCGAGCAGCTGATGCCGCTGTTCGGCCTCACACAACTTCTCGCGATTTTCTGGGCCGTCTCGCGAATCCTTTTCGGGCTGGTTCGCACTCGGCGTTTGTGCATCGGCTCAACGCCGCTTGACGATGAGCAGGCGATCGGGTCGTCGTCGGCTTCGGTTCGCTTGCGAATCACAACGGAAACGACCATTCCAGTCGTTTTGGGATTCGCGAAACCGAATGTTTTGATTCCGGCCGGTTTTTTGGGCGACCCGAAAACTTTGCACGATGCTGTCAATCACGAGTTGGCCCATGTCCGGCACGGGGATCTGAAGTTTCTCGCGTTTTCGCAGTTGCTTTTCCCGTTGTTCGTGCTGCAACCGTTGTATCACCTGCTCTGTCGGGCGGTTCGGGACGAGCAGGAACTTTTGGCCGATGCCGCCGTTCTCGCGGAAACGGACCGTATGCAATACGCCGAAGAGCTCCTCTGTTGGGCGAGGGCGGCCGCCGAATCGAAACTCCGGCCGATCGCTTTGGGGCTCGGGCTTTGGGAATTTTCCCGCCCATTTTTCACCCTTTTTCGCAAAGGCAAAACCATGACATCGAAACAGACTTCCCTAACCCGGCGGATCGAAGTTCTGCTGAGCGAAACCGTTCCCCGGCGGCTCGTCGGCACACGGGCCGCGAAATGTCTTTCCGGGGTACTCTTGCCGCTCCTTGTGCTCGGGCTGTCGTTTTTGACCATCTCGCCACAATTCGCCGAAACGGTCGCTCCGCAGCCGGAAAAAGCGGCGGCGGGCGAATCCCGCGAATATTTCGGACACATTCGCGAGGTCAAAACGAGCAAGCCGATCGAAGGGGCGAAGGTCGTCGTCCAGCTTTGGGACGGACCGCCGCTTGTCAACGGCATCGGGCAAAGCGATCCGGCGAAATGCCTGGAGGAAACGGTGCACCAGACCGATGCCGAAGGGATTTATCGGTATCGCGTTTCCGCCGAACTGGCCGCGAACCCGAACCTTTACGTCAAGGTGATGGCCGATCACCATGATTATTTGTGCGATGGTTACAACGTCAATCCCTGGCCTGTCGCCGTTTTGAGTATGAAAAAAGAACAGGGAGACACCCGTTTCGGCAACCTTTCCATGCTACCGGCGAAATGGGTGTCCGGAACGATCGTCGATCCCGAAGGGAAGCCGGTCTACCCTTGTCAGGTCGGCGTGTTTTGGCTGCGATTCCCTGATTTGGGAATCTACTCGGATCGATATGTCGTCGCGACGGACCAAAACGGACATTTTGCCTCGAAAGTGGTCGCGAGCGAAAAGGTTGCCTTCAAAATCACCCCGGCGAATTGTGCGCCGCTCACGTACTTTCTCGAAAAAGACGATCCCGGCGAGGTCGGGACGCTTACGGTGCCGCGCGGCCAACCACTCCGGGGTCGAACTCTCGACACCGAAGGGAAACCGGTCGCTGGCGTGCTGGTTATCGTCCGGGAGAAACCGGTCGCCGAGAAAGGTTTTTTTCCGCAATGCCTTTTTTCGCGGTCGGCGGTTTCCGATGCCGAAGGTTATTTCGCGACCCAACCGCTCATGCCGGGTTACTACGAAATGTCCGCAGGGGAATTTCGCATGAATCCGGGTTATGAGATACCGCCCGAAATCAGCTCGTCGCTGTCCGGAATCGAGATGCTCGAAACTCTCAAAAAAGAGTGGGAAGAAGATAACAAACCGAAGAACCCGAATCGCGTCGAGATTCCCGGGATATTCCCGCCGATGCTTGTCGATTTCGATGGGACGACGTCGATTGAATACAAGGCCACGATCCTCCGAACGATCTCTTTCTCGCTTCAAGGCGAGGAAGGGAAGTCTTTTGAAGGTCCGGTCGGCATTTACATCATAGGTACGGTCGACTACCAGGTTTGGCGATCGTCCAAGGAACGGATCGCGAAGGCCGGCAAGCCGCTTTCGATCGCGGTCCCTCACGGGCTGCAACAAGGGCTGCTCATGCTGCATACGTCTTTGGGACACGATCGGTCTCACCCGATGCGGTATCGGCTCAAAAAAGGAGACGTCCTTTGGAACGATTGGGCGATCGATCTGGGAGCCCATTACCGGGTGATCGAGGAAGACATCGACGGACTGGAAATCATGCCGTACCGGCCGGGGCATTTGACGGTTCTTTGCACGGATGAGAACGGCGAGGAAATCGCTTCGGAAAAATCGTTTCTCTCTTGGTACGTTTCACTTCGATACGACCGCGAGCTGAGCCTCTACAGAGATGACGGTTCACGATTTGGTGCATCTCAAGGTTTCAATACTTGCGATTTCCAAAAGACGGTGCGGAAGAACGAAACGACCGGGGAAGAAACGCCCAGCTACCAGTATGAGTTCTACACCCTAGCCGGGCTGCGGTTCACATTGACGGCCGAGGCTTACGGAAAGGAATATGAACAACAGGAGAAATTCCTGACGCTCAAAGACGGCGAAGAGCGAACCGTAACCTTCCGGCTTAAAAAAGAAACTTCGGAAAAAGATTAGGTTCGACCGATTCACCAAATTTGAATACCGCTCAAAATTGACCATGGCTCAGTCGCTTGCAGTCAATTTAAAAACACAAAGTAATATTTTGCCACGAAAGACACGGAAAAGCACGGAACACGGGATACTCATATCAAAGTACTTTCGAGATTTTCCGTGCTATTCCATGTTTTCTGTGGCTGAATGATCGCTCGTTGACAGTTTAAACGAAATAGCAAATCAATAACAATTTTCAAACATCCCATCTTGACAAACGTTTGGCAATTGTGTAAAATTTTTTCCAGAAAATGGGATGGTTAGACAGTTTTGAAAAAAATCCTCGGTAAAACCGGGGGCGAACTGGGTTCGACCAGGCTCGGGAAGTTCAGGTTGCGTGTCGTGGTTGGTCAGCAGGCCACGTAAAAAGCCGACTTTAAATTCAATTGCCGAACCTAAATTGGCAATGGCCGCCTAAGAAAAGGCAGC
>JAVBQI010000214.1:0-23041 GCA_031549145.1 Thermoguttaceae bacterium
GACGGCGATTTGCGGCACCTGTTCCGCTTTATGACAAAACGGCTGCCGGGCACGACAGAACTTCGCGGTTTCGCCCATCGGGATCACCTTCTCCAAATCGACGGAGCCGTCCCGGTTTTGCGTGATGTAGGCTTGAAACCCGCCCCCGAGCGCAAGGACGACCGCCGCCTCGCGGGAAAGCTGGTCGGCCGATTTGAACCGCCGGCCTTCCGGATCGGCAACGGTTGTAAAGCTCCAGGCCATTAAATCCCAGGGCATCTTCTGCGTCGCGATATACCGGGCCGAAATCCGCGCCGAGTTGACGCTGTCCTGCGGCGAGTAATCCCCGGAAAGGAAATCGACCGGAACGCAAACCGGCTCCGGCATCAAATCGGTAAACGCCCAGTTGCCGCAAATCTGGAATTCGGGATTCGTCTTTTTGACCTCGGCGATGTAATGCCGCATGTAATCGCGGAACCCTTCCCGGTTGAAATCCAACCATTCCCGCCAATGCGGCTGGTCCTTCGATTTCGGGACCTCGGCAAAGCCGGTTTGTTCCTTGAACAGCTTTTGAGCTTTTTCGCCGTAATCCGGGACCGTTCCCCAGCATTCGCCGTCGATCCAAACGCCGTCAACACCGTACACCCCGGCCAATTCCCGGAGCTGGGGAATCAGCAGCAAATCGACGTACGGCCCGAACACCGAGGTCGCCCCTTGCATGTGATCGGAGGCGTTGAACACTTTCCCGTCGGCGCCGACGACGGCCCAATCGGGATGCTGGATCACCGCTTCCATATCGAGGACGCCGGAATAGTGCATGTACAGCCCGACGCCGTTTTTCGCTGTCGTCTCACGCCAAACCCGGAGCGGATCGCCGATGATCCCGGGAGCGGGATAACCGATCTTGGTTGGATAACTGCACATGCCGCGATGCCCTTTGCAATCGGTTTGCAAATAGTCGGGCTGGACCATGTCGATGATCTTCTGGATCATTTCCGGGGTCGTGTTTTTGCCGACCTCGGTGCAATCCGGCCCGGCATGAAAATCGAAATGCACGCCGAGAAAACTCTCGGCCCGCGAAAGCCGTTGCGGCTCCGCCCCTTGAAGCAGCAGGACGTTTCCAAACAGTAGCGCAAAACAAGAAAGAAACCGAAAAATCATTGACATAAAATATCTCCGGGAAAAGGGTTAAAAGAGTCAATTCGTTTAGCCGAGCGGCGCAGACGCCGGCGCCGAGTTCGGTCGCTCACGGCAAACCGAAAGGGCCGCGAGGACGCTGCCCCTTCATGGGCCGTAAACTGCCTTGCTGCTGCCGCTCATCGGGGACAAATTTGGCGGCGGTATCGTCGATTCCTTTTTCCGAGACCAGGGACGTCTTGTTACGATCCGGCGGCAGCGTGATTTTTTTGGGAAATTCCGTCTCGGCAAACCATTTTTGGTATTTCTGCTCTTCCAGGGATTCTTTGACGATTTCCTGGAGCGAGGTGTCTTTAATTTGGTCCAAGCTGACATGCTGCGGCGGCGTTGTTATATAATACTGGCCCCAAAGCATTTCGTCCCCCTTTTGAACGGCGATGCTGTATTTCGTCGGCTTGAATTCGATTTCCGTTCCGCCTCCTCGAAAAAGGGGAGCCGGTCGGAAAGGTGAGCCGGCGACATATTCCGTCGTTTTCGGTTTTTCTTCTTCGACCTTCAAGACGACGGAGATCGGGGCGTCTTCGGCGAGCACCCAGCCGTTGGCATCGAATTTCTTTTTCAAAACATCTTGAATTTTTTCCCGATCTTCGGCAACGGACGGGTCTAAAACGAGGGAAACACCCGTCCCCGAATCGACCGCAAAGGTCGTTTCGCCGCCTTGGTCCATTTCCTTATGCGGAAGGGCGAAGGGAACGAGAAAAGAATCATCACCATAATGACTGGAAAAGCACCAGGAATATTCCCCCGCCGTTTTGATGTTATTGTTGTTGATTCCGACATAGTTCCAAACCTGCGTCTGCTTTTTCGAATCGATCAATCGCGAACCGAGCAAAAAATAGCGACCATCGATCCAAACGACCGACTGTCCCGGGAAATTCCCTTTGATGTAAAACGGCTCCTGGTACTTTCCGTCGGTCGCGTTCCAAATCATCGCCCCGTCTTCCGAGCAGGCGGCAATGTGTTCTCCGTCGGGGGAAAATTCGAACCTCATCACAAAGGCGTTGTCCGGTAGTCCTCCCAATCGTCCGATCGGGGTTCCGGCGGCCGTCTCCAACAAAAAGACGTCGCTTCCTTTCGGAACGATACAATACTTACCTCCGGGAGAGAGGGAGATTTTCGAGTGAGCATCCGTTTTGAATTTCCAAACCGCTTTCCCGGAATCGGTTTTCAGGAGAATCAACCAACCTGCCCCCGAAAGGACCAAAACATGATCATCATCGACCCAGCCGGCCCATTGAATTTCGGTCGCCGGGAGGTGCCTCTCCGTGTCCTGCTTCCAGTACGAAAACGGTTCGTAAGAGACCCAAGGTTCCAACAGGCCGGGGGAAACTTTGAGGATATGAAGAGATCGTTTCCTTTCCTTGTCGAAAATATCCCAGGAGTCTTGGAAAAAAAGGGCTTTCTTGCCGTCCGGGGACAAACCGAACGGTTTCAGCAGAAGCGGCGAATCGAAAGAGACGGTTGTCCCCGCGAACGCGTCGCCGAGAAAGATTCGCGTCAGATGATCCGCGTCTTTGCGGCTGCCGATGCTTTTGGCCTCAAGCGAGGCGATTACCGTTTGGCCCGTCCCCGGGTTAATGAAAAACTCGTGATGGGAAGGGTGAGCCTTCTCCGGCAAACCGCGGGTCGAAAAGGAAAGATTTTTGACTTTTTGCGAATAGGCTTTAAGCAAGACCGGATCGGGTTGGCAAGACCAGGAATTTTTGGACGGTCCCCCAGCTTCGGGGACATTTTCCAAATCGACGGGCTTCGGGGCGGGAAATTTCGCGAGTTTTTTGGCCCCGGCGGCCGCTTCCGTTTCTTTCGGTTTTGACAGACGGCTCGGAGTTTTTTTCGGAGCTTTCTCTTCGCCGCTTTCTTCGCCCCCTTCAAAGGGGTTGGCGGCGACGAGTTCGTCGATGTATTTTTGGTCTTCTTCGCTGAGTTTGGAGAGGGGGAGCGAGACGACTTTCCCGTCCGCTTTTTTCAGCTTGACTTTTTTGCCGTCGATGCCAACCAAAGACGCTTCGACACTGAACAGCCCGGAGCTGTCGTTCCAGGTTCGGGTCTCGGCCGCATTCAAGGAAAAAACGGAGCCCGTTAATACAAGAAGAACAGCGGACAAAAGAATGAGGAGCTTGTGCATTCGTAATCTCCTTGAAAAAGATGAGAATGAATGTAAAAAATTTTCGCTTTCGCAATTTTTGCACCGACATGCTTGCAAGATACCGTATTCGAATCGGAGATTCAATTCGGCTATTCGATTCGGCACGAGAATTGCGGTGTCAGGTATTTCACGCAGAGACGCGGAGGTCGCGGAGTTTTTCAATAAGGAGCCGTATCAAAATCATATTTACAAGTGCACAAAAAACCGAACCTTTTCATTGTCTGTTTTTTAACACGGAACACACGGAAAGACGGAAAAACACGGAATTTTTACTGTGCTTCGCACAAAAATTGAGCCAAGGGGCTTCCTGAGCGAAGCGACGAAAGCCCCGAAACCGCGAGGGTTGAGTTCGAAGTTCCGGTTCAATTTTTTCGCGGAGGGCAATATTTTTCCGTTTATTCCGTTATTCCGCGTATTCCGTGGTTAAAAAACAATCTTTCCCTGAGCTCTCCGCGTCTCCTCGCGAAAATTTTACTTTGTAATTCTCGTGCCGGAATCGACCGATCCGCTTGTGTTTGCCGTGACCGTCGTTTACAATTCCTAGGGTCGTTTGCACACCCACCCGTTCGCAAGATCGGGCGCGGCGCGGCCCCGGTTGATGATAATTTTGTTCGAGCAAGACAGTTTAATGTCCCAGGAATTCGACAACGAAGATTTCGAGGAGCAGGACGAAGAAATTTCGAGCCTGTATCTGGAAATTCTCGACGAACAGGAAAATATTCCGGTCGATCCGACACGGATTCGGGCCGTCGGCGAAAAAATTCTCGCCGATGCGGGAATCGCGTACGGCCGCGTCGGGATCGTGCTGGTCGATAACGACACGATTCACAAACTCAATAACGATTTTCTCAAACACGATTATCCGACCGATGTGATCAGTTTTCAGGTCGAATCCGACCCGGAGACCGGATTGCTCGAAGGGGAAGTGATCGTGAGCGTTGAAATGGCTCGGGATCGCGGCCCGGAATTCGGCTGGGGAACCGACGAAGAAGTGCTGTTGTATGTGATACACGGCCTCTTGCACCTGGTCGGATTCGACGACACCGTTTCGGGCGAACGCGCGACGATGCGGGAAAAAGAGCGCGAATACCTCCAATTTCTCGGAATCGAACCAAACGATCTGGGGTTTGAAGAAGAAGCGGAAGAGACCGCCGAAGAGGACTCCGAACCGCCGCCGCAAGCGGAAAAGCCGACCGATCGTTTTTTACGCTTTTTCGACGACACTGCCGAGCGGAATTAGCCGACCGCCGTGTGAGGCACCGGCGTCTGCGCCGCTCGGCTAAACGGTTCAATTCGCAAAATCGACTTTGGTGATGCACTATCAACCCGGTCGTGTACCGGTTATTCCAAAAAACTCAAACATGCTGGACCGAAAATACATTCTTGAAAACGCGGACGCCGTCAAAACCAACTGCCGCAACCGGGGCGTCGCGGTCGATGTCGAGGCCTTCCTCCGCTTGGAACTCGCCCGAAAGGAGAAGCTCGCCCAAGTCGAACGGCTTAACGCCGAGGCCAACGCCGTTTCCAAATCGATCGGGCAAATGAAAACGCCCGAAGAAAAGGACGCGAAAAAGGAAGAGGGCCGGCTCCTCCGCGAACAAAAAAACACCGCCCAATCGGAGCTCGAAACCATTGAAAAGGAATTGGACGCGATACACCGTTCGATTCCGAACATGTCGCACCCCGAAGCCCCGATCGGGGCCGACGACCAAGCGAACCTAAGACGTTTTCTCGGCAGGACGCCGATCCCGACTTTCGATTTCAAACCGCTCGATCATGTTCAAATCGCCGAAAAACTCGACCTGATCGATTTCGAGGCCGGAGCAAGGGTCGCCGGAGCGGGCTTTTACTTCCTCAAAAACGAGGCCGTTCTGTTGGAACTCGCCTTGCAACGATACGCCGTCGAAATTCTGATGCAGGCTGGGTTCGTCCCGACGACGACCCCGGACCTCGCTCGCAACGAGGTCTTGCAGGGAACCGGCTATATTCCGCGCGGCCCGGAAACGCAGATTTACAGTATCGACGGGACCGATCTAAGCCTGGTCGCGACGGCCGAAATCCCCTTGGGCGGACTGCTCGCCGGAGAGGTGGTCGAAGCGGAAAAACTCCCGCTCCGGCTTTGCGGAATCTCGCACTGCTTCCGGACCGAAGCCGGGGCCGCCGGCAAAGCGTCCCGCGGGCTATATCGGGTACACCAGTTTACCAAAGTCGAGATGTTCGCCTTTACCCTGCCGGATCAAAGCGATGCGATGCACCAGGAAATGCTCGATTTGGAATGCCGGATTTTCGACGGGCTCGGCATTCCGTACCAGGTCGTCGATACGGCGACGGGCGATCTCGGCGGGCCGGCTTACCGCAAGTTCGATCTCGAAGCCTGGATGCCTGGCCGGGGGGACGGCGGGGAATACGGAGAGGTAACGAGCACTTCGAACTGCACCGATTTTCAAGCCCGGCGGCTCGACGCCCGATACAAGATCAAAGGGGAAAAGGGAACGCATTTCCTGCACACGCTCAACGGAACGGCGGTCGCGATCAGCCGGGCTTTGGTCGCGATCCTCGAACTGTACCAACGGGAAGACGGTTCCGTCGGCATCCCCGAAGTGCTCCGCCCTCTGGTCGGCGAAGACGAAATCCGACGTTAGCAGAGTTAAGACAACAAATATTACGAGCCGGGACCTGCGGTCCCGGTTTCGTTCACAGCGAGAAACTAACGATAATCAAAAGGGGTACAAACCGGGGACACAGCCCCCGGCTCGTGTTGTCTCATGTCCCAGGAACTGGTTTACACTTCGGTCCCGCGAGGGCTGCTGCCCGGAAGCAGCGGATTCTGTACCGTTGCGCGCACCGTCGAGATGCCCGAGGTGCTCGCGAAACGCCTCGAATCGCTCAGCGGTTATCGGCACGCCTATCCGCCGCAAAGCGAGAACACCTCGCTGAACCCGGTCGTCTTTTCCCATGCGGTTTTCCGGCTCGGCGAAACCACATTGCATCTGCTCTCCCGGATCGGCAGCGCCGGGCTCGATCACACCAAACGTTCCAACAGCATCGCGCATCACGTTGTTCTTGCTCCGGGGGAATTGACCGCTTGTGGTCCGGCTCGAATTCTCGCGGAACCGAATTTCATGATTTCGAAATGGGACTCCCCGCCGCTGGCCTGGGAAAAAGGGCGGCCTGTCCCGAACCCGCCGAACGAACCACGAAAATGTGTGCTCTGGGAAGCGATCACCGGCGATGCCGGTTGGGGCGGGACTCTCGCCGAAACCGCCGCACAAAAGCGGCCCGTTTGCATTCTCTCACGACCCGGGATCGATCTGTTGCCGCTTTTCGCGGAATCGCTTGCGCTCTTGCCCGAAGCCGTTCGTTGGAATGTGACGTTCAACACGCACTTGAACGAAATCGCGTCCGGACTCGCTTGCCAATGGCGGGGGCTTTCTCACGATTCTCCCGAAGCGATCGCGGTTCGCGGCATTAAGGGCGTGCTCATCATCGATTTGACGAAACGCGAACCGTGCCCCGCTTCGGACTCGCCGCTGCTCGAACTCGCCCGAACCGGCAGCATTCGCCCGCCGCATCCGGAAGTCCAAGCGAAGCGAACCGACATGCCGCCGCCCGTGGGCGGGCCGTCAACTGGGATTCCGCCCGCCGAAACCGTGATCGGCGATGCCCCGCCGGTTATTGAGCCGCCCGAAAACGGAGAGACTTTTTCGATCGCAATCTCGCCCGTCTCGGGACGAAGGCGTTTGAATTTCGGGACCTGGTCGGAACGGTACGAGTCCCCTCTGCTTCGCGCCGAAAAGAATCGCAAGTCGCGGCAATCGTTTTTCGCGCTTTTGGTCTTGGCCTGTCTCGCGATCGCGGTTCTCCTTACCCTTTTGGGGGATCAGATTTTTAACGCGGGCAACGGCCGCAAAACCTTGGCGCAAGCGTTCGGCTCCGCGTTCGGGGCGAAAACCGAACAGACGCCCGAAGTGCCGGCAGTACCCACTGTGCCCGAACGGAAACCGCCGCCCGCTGAACCGAATCGCGAGGGAACGGCCTCGCCGGAAAAATCGGAAGCCGTCTTCGAACAGGAGGGTGCCCAAGCCGATGCGCGAAAAACGCCCCCCCACGAACCGACGGCGCAGCCGGACACTGAACCGCCCAAGGTCGATCCGGCGACCGGCGAAACGGGAAACGCCGAGCCGACCGTTGGCGAAAAGACGAGCACCCCAAGCGAGGACGCGTTGTCGAAAACGGACGGGCGGTCGCTCGAATCCGACGAAGAGGCAAGAAAGAAAAAAGAAGAGAAAGAAAAAGAGGAAGAGGCTGCAAAACGGGAAAAGTTGCGGCGTCAGCGTCGAGAGGCGATGCATGCGGCCTTTTCCTCGCTCCCGAGCACGATCCCTCTCAAGGAGCCTCGCAAGAACGCGTTCGATCTGTTGGAGTATTTCAAAACGCTCGAACCCGGTTTCGCCCCTCTTTATCCTTATCGGGACCTCCTTCAGTTGGAATGGGTCGGGCTCGCTCCTCCAAAGGGCTGGTCCTATCGGTTGGAGCCGCTCGCTTTCGAGTGGGGAAATGATTCTTCGCCGACCGCTTGGCAGCTTTTCGCGAAAAAAGACATTCGGGAGTTTCTTCTCTGTTCGCTGGTCTTGAGCGAATCGGGGCTCGAATTCCTATGGGACGAAAAGGCCGCGGAAAATGCCGAATTGAGTTTCGGCGTTCTGAGCCGTACCCCGTTTTCCCTGCTCCGGGTCGTGCTCGACCCGAGGGAAGACGTGGGCGAAACAGCACTGGTCGGTTCCTCGACGCCTGCTCAAAGGACCGTCTTGGTCCGCGAAATCCCGCTCTTCGAGTCTTTGCGGGAAAAGCCGTTTCTTTTGCAACCGAAAACCAATTTGGACAAACCGGCCAATCCGGTCGTCAGAATCGACAACGTCTTTTCGAAGGACCGTTGGCGAGTGCAGAGGGATGTTTCCGATCTGCAAGAGTCGCTATTGCTCGAAATTTCGGTCGAGCCCGCCGCCGCCGAGAACGGCGTTGTCGCCGTTTGCGCCGATTGCGAAGAACCTTGGAAAAAGACGATCACCTTTTCGGGCGAAACGCTTTCGGCCGAGGGAGAGCCGATCATGATCCCGATTTCGGCGGAGTTGACCCCCCTATTCCTGCAATTCCGCGATCTGTCACACGAACAATTCGCCCAACTCGCGGCGCAGCGCCGCAACCTCGATAAGGCGAAAAAGGAAAAGGAAGAGGAGTCGGGCAAGCCCGCCGCCGAAGGGGAAAAGCCCTCGGGCACGGGCGGGGACCGGGACAATCCTGACCCGAAAAAACGGTTGCAATTCGAACTTGAGGACATCGACCGGGAGTACCGGGCCGTCGACGATCTTTACCAAAAAATACCGGTATTCCGGAAAAAAGTGTTCGAAGGCCGGTTCACGATCCATTTTTCGATTTCCCTTCGCGGAGCGAATTCGGAACGGCTCTTGCTCATAACGACGAAACCTTGACGGGCGTTGTCTGTACTCAAAATAGAAGTTTTGAGTTTTGCAAAAAATTTGCGTCTATTCGGAAGCAAACTCTGAAAACAAAATAATTCGCGTCACCCCCGCGCAGGCGGGGGGCCAGAGAGAAACCGTAATCTCTGGATCCCCGCCTGCGCGGGGATGACGGAAAGTCAGCTCAAAATTTCCGCGAAAGACGACATCATCCGTTCCGTCATTATTATCAGACTGACTCTTCGAACCCGTTCGATTCGCCTTCGTCCGCGGCGTTCTCGTTCGAAACCATCTGCAATTCGTCTCGGGACACGATCTTCCGGGTCATATCGGAAAGTTCGACCCAAACTTTTTGGCGAAGAATTTCATGGGAGAGGACTTTTCCCGGCCCATCGGGCGTGTCGACCTTCCTGCCGATCTCCGGGAGCCGATCTTGCAGGTCCAGGTAGGCGTCGTATTCGTACCGCAGGCAACATTTAAGCCGGCCGCAGCGACCGGAAATTTTCGTCGGGTCGAGCGTCGCCTTTTGCAATTTCGCCATTTTCATGGAAACGGGCGGCATCTCGATCAGGTAGGAATTGCAACAAACCTCCCGGCCGCAATCCCCGAAATCGGCGAGCAGTTTGGTTTCGTCGCGAACGCCGATCTGCCGCATTTCGATCCGGGTTTGAAATTCGGAGGCCAAAACCTTGACCAGTTCCCGAAAATCGATTCGCCCTTCGGCGACGTAATACACGATGATCCGCTCGCCGCCGAAAATATGTTCGACCCGAACCAGGTTCATGTCGATGCTCATCTTTTTGATGATTTGACAACAGCGGGCGAACTCGTTTTTTTCCTCGGAGCGGATCCGTCGCGATTCGGAAAAATCTTCGCGGGTCATTTCCCGGATGATCCGGTCGGTTTCGTAACCGCTTTCGAGTTTCGAAATCGCTTCCCGGGTCGCTTCGCAGAGCACGACCCCGGCCTCAAGGCCGCGGCCGGTGCGCACGATAATCCGTGTTCCCAGCGGGAACAAACGGTCTCCGGAACCGCTAAACACCCCGAGGTGCCGCATCGCTCCATATCGTACGATATATTGCCCCATAAGAAAAATGATTCTGAATCGATCGGAATACCTGAGATTCCCACCACATTGTACACGAAATGAAATCGTTCGTGAGCAAAAAAGAGGAAAAAAGAAACGAATTTACTGATCCTCAGAAAAAATTTCGAATAGGACGGCAGCCGGAAGCGTCAGCGCCCGGTTATCCAATACGGAAACGCGGGTCAACCCGGCGCTGACGCTTCAGGCTGCTGTTTGCCCCGTTCGGCTTTGCATTCGTGTAAAATGCCCGCAAATTTTGGATCAATCATTCAGGCTGTACGGAATACCCATGTTTGAATTGATTGGTCCGCGGAATTGGAGTCAATCTGATGATAATGAGTTCCAGAAAAAAATTGACAACCGCTCGCGACCCTTATTCCCGGCTTCGGCCCGCGGCCTCAACGTTCGTGACCGCTTCCAAAAATCGTAGAATCTCGACCGCCGTCGGCGGGCAGCCGGGGACAGAGCGTTGACAGCCGGCGGTGCAATTGCCGACGCCGACCCCCTCGCACCGTTTGCCGCGAAACCCTTGACCGATCTTGATCTTCCCGTCCGGAATGTACGTTTCGGCTTTCCTGAGGGCGAGGATCAACGCGGCATAACAGGCGGAACAGGCACTTTGCTCGTCGATCTTTTTCGCCAGCCGCCGGACGACCTCGCTCCGGTG
Source organism: Thermoguttaceae bacterium (assembly GCA_031549145.1). Lineage (GTDB taxonomy): Bacteria > Planctomycetota > Planctomycetia > Pirellulales > Thermoguttaceae > JAVBSX01. Next base: position 10,554 of record JAVBQI010000214.1, read on the forward strand.
TGTCGGATCGGCCTTCGGACGCCGCTCGGGCGAGTGCTCGCGAATCGTCGTCCGCTCCCCGGCCATCGTTCCGATCCCGTGCCCGGCCGCCAATCGCAGGTAATCGATTTCCGGCGGGTCCCAGCCCAGCAGCTTCGCCCCATACGAATCGAGCAACACCGGATCGGTTCCCAAAAGAAGCCGGTTCGAAACAACGGGGTTGCCCCCTTCCTCGAACGTCGGGTCGCCGCAAATGCCGTCGACGAGATGCAAATCGGGACGAAGAATCGCCCCGAGCGCCGCGATCGGCTCATGCAGGCCGATCGAATGGTACCGCCGTTTTTCGCTGTCGGGGATGCAGCCTTTGAGATTTTTCAGGCAGCAGGTCATTTTGGTTTGGCAATGACCTTTGAGAACCGGCACGTTGATCAGAAAATCGACCGCGAGGAAGATTTCGCAAACCCCGAACGTCCCACCGCCGAATGTTTTTTTGACGACTTTGTCCTTTTTCGTGTCGAACAACCGCAAGCCGTATTTTTTGGCGAGCGCTTCGTAACCGCAACGGGCGAAGGCTCGCTGTGTCGTCTCCCCGAGCCAGGAACCTTCGGCGATCACCGGGCCGTCGATGCCGTGCTCCTTGAGAAACAGCACGAGCCCCTCGACGATCTCCGGATGCGTCGTCGCCCCTTCTTCGGCCGGTTTCGCGACGACGAGATTCGGCTTGATCACGACGTTCATTCCCGGCCGCAACCGCTTTCCGACGGCGGCCTCCCGGAGCAACGTCAACGTCATCTCCCTCGCATCCGAACCGTAAATGATGTCGATGTCCGCCATTGTTTTAGCAATCGTTCGATAATCCAATACGTCAAAAAAAGAGCCGCATGTGTAGCGCAGCGCAACTTGCGGACCTTGTACAGAGTCTGAAGTTGCAAGGATCGTGCCGTGTATACTCAAGCCGGTTTAAAATTCCCGTCTTCAGTACGGCAGCGGCCCAACGAGGCCGCGGTTTGATTGAGGGCGAAGCCTACCGCCCATACCGGCTACGGTATACAAGGTCCGCAAGTTACGTCGGAGTACCGACTACACATGCGGCTCTTTTTTACGGTTGTTCCCTTACCATTCCGCCAACCGCAAGAGGTTCAGCGCCCGCTTCAAATACAGTTCGTCGACGAGCGCCGGGTGCCCGCCGAACGGAAAGGCCTGCGTCCGAATTCGCGGAACACCCTGCTCGATTTTGCCCAGGGCGAGAAACACCGGAAGAGCTCCCGCACGCTGGTTCGGGTAAGGGCCGACCGCGAGCGAATAATCGCTTTCGAATACCTTGAGCGCGTGTCGGGCCAAGAGCGCGGCGACCTGTTCGTTCCAATCGGGATGCTCATCAAGCGTCGCGTCCGAAAATCCGACCGGGATCTCCTGCGATCCGGCCAGCTCGCTCGAATAACGGATCGTCTTTCGCAGCGCTTCGGCGCTGCGGACGATCAGCCCACCGAGAAACCGACCCCTCGTCTCCTCGGACGAGCCGAGGGCTTCGCTCAGCCGCCCGCGGGTCCCCCATTCCATCACCGAAAGCGTTTTGCCTTCTTTTTGCAGAATTTTGCCGACGACATCGGCCAACGTCTCTTCCCCTTCGCCAAAAACGAGTGAGCCGAGTTTTTCGTAAATGATTTTCGCGACCGGGTCGATCTGTTCGAGACATTCCCGCTCGTTCGCCGCCTCGCTTTGAATCCGGAGTGTGATCGTCGCCCGATCGGCAGTGATCCCGACGGTCGGAAAATGCGATCGGTTGATCAGATCGGGCAGCATCCGTTCGATTTGGCTTTCCCCCTCCCCGAAACAGTGAATGGTGCGAAACCGGATCACTCGTTTTTGGCCGCTGATCGATTGGCAGTATTCTTCCAAGGCGTCGCGAACGGTCTCGTTCCACATTTCCCTCATTTCGGCGGGCACACCGGGCAGGGCGATGATCCGATATGACGGCAGCCGTTTTCCGGCAGCGTTCGGCCCGTCTTTTCGGGCGACCGTGATGTCGATGCCCGGGGCAGTCCCATTCGGGTTGTGGATCGGCGTCGCCCCTTCGGGAAACTGGGCCTGCTTCTCGTTGCGGGAAGGCATTTCGCGTTTCCATTGGGCGAAAAGTGCCCGGATTTGTTCGAGAGCCGCCTCGTTTTGAACGAGCGGCACCCCGAGCGCCCCGGCAATCGCTTCCCGCGTCAGATCGTCGGCCGTCGGCCCTAGCCCTCCGGTCGCGATAATCACATCGGCCCGGGCTGCCGCGATTTTGAACACTTCGATATTCGCTTCGAGATCGTCCCCGACGGTCGTGTGATACAGGACTTGAATGCCGAGATCCTCAAGATTGCGACTCAACCACTGCGCATTGGTGTCGAGAATCTTCCCGCAGGTCAGCTCGTCGCCGATTGATAGAATTTCCGCTCTCATAATAACATTTAACCGGTACTCCGCGATATTTAATCGGTACTCCGCGATTTAGCTTTCATCGCTCAAAAAGGAATGCGGACGAGAGGACTTGAACCTCCACGCTGTTAGGCACCAGATCCTAAGTCTGGCGTGTCTGACAATTCCACCACGTCCGCGCGACTCACGCCCGTTCTTTGAACGTCTTAATCATCATCGGGATCACGGTTCGAAGATCGCCGACGATCCCGTAATGGGCGAGCGAAAAAATCGGGGCGTTCGGATCGTTATTGATCGCGATGATCTTCGCCGATTCGTCCATACCCGCACGATGTTGGATCGCCCCGGAAATGCCGCAAGCGATGTAAAGCGCCGGCCGCACCGTCGTCCCGGTCTGCCCGATCTGGTGCTCGTGTCCGATGTACCCGGAATCGACCGCCGCCCGGGAGGCCCCAACCGCTCCGCCGAACGCTCCGGCCAGCTCGAAAATCAGATCGAAGTTTTCCTTGCTCCCGACCCCGGCCCCGCCGGCGACGATGATGCGCGAGCCCTTGAGATTCAAGTGCCGTTTTTCGACATGTCGCTTGATGATTTCAACGGCGATCGCGGCCGGATCAATCTCGATCGATTCGTTGATCACAGCCCCCTTACGATTCGGCTCCGCATCCCGGAGCGGGATCACCCCTTCCCGGACCGTCGCCATTTGCGGCCAGCAATCGTAATTGACGATCGTCGCGATGATGTTCCCGCCGAACGCCGGTCGGATTTGCAGCAGGAGATTCTTGTGCACTTCGCCCGACTTCGTTTCGGTCACGTCCGAGATTTCGAGATCGGTGCAGTCGGCGGTCATTCCGCTTCGGGTTGCCGAAGCGACACGGGGAGCGAGGTCGCGGCCCAGCGGTGTCGCCCCGTACAGGACGATTTGCGGGCGGTGTTTCCCGATCAGTTCGAGCAGCACTTTCGTGTACGGCTCGGTCCGAAACTGTTCCAAATGCGAATTCTCGACGAGATAAACCCGGTCGACACCATGCTCGATGAGCGATTTCGCGAGCGGGGCGACGTTTTTGCCCGGCAAAACGGCCCCGACCTGTACCTTGAGCTGCTCGGCCAGCTGCCTCGCTTTACCGCACAGTTCCAGCGAAACGTCGTTGAGCTGTCCGTCCTGCTGTTCCGCGAAAACCCAAACCTCGCCGCTTGTATTCTTTTCAATCATGTCGTTGCAATGTATAAATGAAGCTGGCAAACCCAGAGAGGAAAGCCTATAATATAACAAAAATACCAGCCTCTTCCAGCCTCCTTTCCCCCGAATTCTTAATCATTCCCCACATTCTTAATTCATAATTTTTAATTCTTAATTCCCGCCCATGTCTCTTATTCAAAAGCGTGCCTACGCCCGGGTCGGCTTGCTCGGCAACCCTTCCGACGGTTACAACGGCAAGGTGATCGCCGTCATCCTCCGGAATTTTTGGGCGCAGGTCTCCCTCGCCGAATGGGACCAGCTCGAAATCGTGTCGAGCCGGAACGACGACAGCCGGTTTTCTTCGATCCGCGATTTGACGCAGGACGTCAAGTTGCACGGCTACTACGGCGGCATCCGACTGGTCAAGGCCGCGATCAAAGGGTTCGTCGATTACTGCGACAAACGGAACATCTGGTTGCACGACCGCAATTTCATGATCCGCTACGAAACGACGATTCCCCGACAGGTCGGCTTGGCCGGGTCGAGCGCGATCGTCGTCGCGACGTTGCGGGCGTTGATCGAATTTTACGGGATCGAGATCGCTCCTCGGGTTCTGCCTTCGTTGGTGCTCTCGATCGAACGGGAGGAACTCGGCATTCCGGCCGGCTTGCAGGATCGGGTCGCCCAGATTTACGAAGGGGCCGTTTTTATGAATTTCGCCGTTTTTGAAACGGTCGACGACTTTCCCTGCGGAACGTACGAACCGATCGACCCGGCTCTTTTGCCGCCGCTGTATGTCGCGTTTTCGGCGCAGACGAGCGAGCCGACGGAAGTGTTTCACAACAATTTGCGTTTCCGTTTCGAACGGGGCGAGCCGGAGGTCGTCCAAGCGATGGTCGCTTTCGCCGATTTGGCCGAACAAGGAAAGGCCGCACTGTTGGCCCGCGACTGGGGGGCCGTTTCCCGGTTGATGAACGCGAATTTCGATTTGCGCCGTTCGATTTGCCGGATCCCGAAAGAGCAGATCGAGATGGTCGAGACGGCCCGCAAAACCGGCTCGTCCGCGAAGTTCGCCGGCAGCGGCGGGGCGATCGTCGGAACTTATGCCAACGAAGAAACCTTCGCCGAACTGCAACGGGAACTGGAAAAAATCGGCAGCCTTTGCGTCCGCGTCAAGGTCGTTTAACTCCCTCAAAGAGCCGGGGACGCAGCGTAACGCAGTCCCCGGACCGAACCTCGAATCATCAACAGATGCAACAGATTGCCACAGATGATTTGAAAATGACGCCGCACGCTGCTGCCAAAAAACCATCTGCGAGCATCTGGAATATCTGTTGAATAGAAATGATTTTTCACGAACCAACATGAGCCCTCGCACCGCGACCATCACGCCTCGATCCATCGTCGTTTGCAATGACTCACTCGAAGAGGAAGCCATCGTCGAGTCAAATTGTGCTTTCGTTTCCCTTTTGCGTACCAATCATTTTCGCCTAAACGAAATTTCCGAGGATGCCTTGCGAAGCTACTACGTCGAAAGCTTGCAAAACGAAATTTTGAACGGAGGCTATTCCCAGTTTTTTTATAACCTTGTTCGAGACACACGAGATTATGAAGTCTTTCTATTGATCCTAAAACGAATCAACATAGGCATGAAGGCGATGGGAATCGTTACAGCCCGCGAGGCGTTTTTGAATGCCTATCAGAACGCATTTGATATCCTGGGAGATAAAAGACTCGCCAAATTTGTCAAAAGCGAATATTGGGGAGAGAACAAGGAACGCGACATTCTTAATTCGTGCGGAGAAGAATTGGCTTTGCTTTTGGATACGGAGGACGTCCGGGGGCATAATGCACGCTGGTTGAAAGCGCACCCGGATTTGGTCGTTCTCACCCTAGAAGAAATGAAAGAGGAGATTCAGCGACGCATCACGAATTGTCACGACATGCAGGAACGGATTGCCCGTTCGCTTGAGAATGAGCTGCTCGCGTTTCGGTTGATTCGCAAACTTTGCAAAGAAATGGGGATCGAGTATGAGATGCGGACGGGAGGAAACCCGACCCACGTTTATCAAGGACGCCAAGTAACGTCGTGGTACTTCAAGACAAGCCAAGGCTTCTTTTATCTGATCGAGACGAAACGGTCGGTTTTGATGTTTTCCGCAGAGAATCACCAATTGGTCGGTTCCATTGCAGTACCCGGCAGCGATGAGGGATTGTTCACGAAGCTGTTTTCATGGTTCGGATCCTTTTTCAATGTCAAATAACAAACCCGAACATACCATGACGACGTTATTCGTTAAAATTTTGAACCCGAATCATCTGTTGAAAAAATAAAATGAATTCTCCCGCGAACCTGAACCTGTAGAAACCGATGAACTGGTACTCCCTTCTCGCCGATATGATTGTTTTCGTGCACTTCGGCTACATCGCGGTCATCCTCGGCGGCATGCTGCTGATCTTGATCGGTGGTGCGGCGGGCTGGGGATTCGTTCGGAATTTTTGGTTCCGGGCCGTTCATTTGGCGATGATCCTGATCGTCGTCGCCGAAGCCTTGCTCGGGATCATTTGCCCCCTGACCGTCTGGGAACACGACCTCCGGGTCGCTGCGGGCCAGGACGTTTCCGAAGGAACCTTTGTCGGCCGGTTGCTGCATAATTTGATTTTCGTCGAGTTTTCGATGGGAATGCTAACCGTTTGCTATTGCCTTTTCGGCCTTGCGGTCCTTGCCTCCTGGTGGTTCATCCCGCCCCGTTGGCCTTGGAAACGCAAGTCGCTCGACGCGTAATACACCTCCCCCAAAGAGGTCCGGGGACGAAGCGCAGCGCAGTCCCCGGACCGAACCTGAGTAGGACCATGAAAAAAATCGTTTTTGGAATGACCGGGGCGAGCGGGGCCGTTTACGGTGCACGCTTGCTCGATTTGCTGCTTCGGCTCGGGGCGGAGGCCCATGTCGTCATGTCCCGGACGGCCGAAGCGACCTTCGCCCATGAGCTGGGGATTCCCCAGGTCGTTTCCGATCCGAGGGGAAAAACCTACGAGATTTCCCCGGAAGCCTCGCGGGAAGTCGACCAACAGTTTTTCCTCGTCAACGCGATCGCCGCCTTGCACCGGATGTACAAGTTCCGCGATCTGCCTCGGCCCGAAGGAGAAATGCCGGTCGATCCCGGCCGAATGATCGTGCACCGGGACGATGATTTTTTCGCGGCGATTGCGAGCGGCTCCTTTCCGAGCAATGCGATGGTCGTCTGCCCCTGTTCGAGCGGTTCCCTCGGCTGCATCGTGAGCGGCGTCAACCGGCATCTGGTGCATCGGGCCGCCGAAGTGCATTTGAAGGAACGCCGGCCGCTGATCCTGGTTGTCCGGGAAACGCCGCTCTCGCTGATTCAGTTGGAAAACATGGTCGCGATCACGAAATCCGGCGGCACGGTTCTGCCGGCCGCCCCGCATTTTTACGGCGTTTCCGAACCGCACCAGCCTTTGGGCGTCGCCGATCTGATCGACTCGATCGCGGCGAGAATTCTCGACCGGTTGCACATCGAACACCCGATCCAAAACCGCTGGAAAGAAGGACGCTGATTGAAACATGCAGCCCGATTTTTCCTCCGCCAATCAATTTCAACGGGTCGAACAGCTTCTCGGTTCAGCGGGGCTTGGGCGTCTGCGCGAATCGTTCGTCGTGATCGTCGGCCTCGGGGCGGTCGGCGGATTCGCGGCCGAAGCGCTCGCCCGATCCGGCCTCGGGCGGCTGCGGCTAGTCGATTATGATCGGATTCGACCTAGCAACATCAACCGGCAAATTCTGGCGACCTGGGAAACGATCGGTCGGAAAAAATGCGATCTCGCCCGGGAACGGATTCGTTCCATTTCTCCGGATTGCCGCCTCGAAACGCTCGATCTCTTCGCCCATGTCGAGACCTTGGACGAGATTCTCGAAGGGAAGCCGGATATCGTGATCGATGCGATCGATTCGCTCAACCCGAAAACCGAGCTGATTGCCGCCTTGATCCGGCGAAAGCAGGCGGCGATCTCAAGCATGGGCGCGGCGCTCCGGACCGACCCGACGAAAATCCGGGTTGGCCCGCTCGCCGAGATCACGCACTGCCCTTTGGCCGCGACCGTTCGTAAGCGGCTTCGGCGCCGCGGATTGGAACCGGACATTCCGTGCGTCTATTCCAACGAGGAAACGCGACTTTTGTATCGGCAGGCGATTCGCTCGCCCGAAAATTCCGCCGAAAGTCCCGGAGAAATTCCGGAATTTTCGCGAGGCCGGCAGCGCAGCTCGCTCGGCAGTTTGCCGACGATCACCGGCATTTTCGGCCTGACCCTCGCCCATTGGGTCCTGATGCGGCTCAATCGAAACGATCACGGCCAAGTCGCGATTACTGATTTTCTGAAAAAATTCGCCCCAAGCGTCAGCGCGGGGTGATATTGCGTCTGAAATGGGCTCAATCCCCCCGCGCTGAGTACATATCATTTCGTTAAATGCACTAGCCGCTGAAATGAAACAGGACGATGTCTCCGTCTTGCAGGACGTAATCCTTTGGCTCGCGGCGGACGAGGTTTTCGGCCTTGACCGCCCGTTCGCTGCCGAGGCGGAGCAAGTCCTCGCATTTGAAGATTTCCGCCCGGATAAAGCCCTTGGCCATATCCGTATGTATCGCCCCGGCCGCTTCGAGAGCGGTCGCGTTTTTGCGAACCAACCAGGTTCGAACTTCCTTGTCCCCGGCCGTCAGGAACAGGCTCAAACCGGAAGCGTCGAGAATCATCCGCACGATCGCGTCCCGGTCGGTCGATTGCAAGCCCATCTCTTCGAGAAACGCGGTCCGTTCCTCGGGCGGCATCTGTTCGAGTTCCCGTTCCAATCCGACGGAAACCGCGACCGCCGGGACACCCGGCTTCGAGAGTTCCTGAAATCGCCCGAGGTCGAGTTCGTCGTCAGCCGTGTTGATGAGGACCATCCTCGGTTTTTCGCTCATCAACCGAAACGCCCGAGTTACCTTCCTCTGCTCCTCGGTCAATTCGTCTTCCCGGAGCGGTTTGCCGGATTCGAGGGCGGCTTGCACCAATTGAAGCGTTTCGTATTCGAATTGAACGCGATCCTGTTCCGCTTTCGGGAGCGGTCGCTTTTTTTGCTCTTCGACCTTGGCGAGCCGATTGCCGAGAATTTCCAAATCGGCGAGCAGCAGCTCTTCGTTAAAGGCGGCGATTTCCTGGGTCGGATCGGCTCCGTCGAACACGCCGATCACGCAAACAATGCTGTCGCATTCCCGCAACTGGGCGAGTCGGGCCGGATTCCCCTGCTGATCCCGCGCCAAACCGGGGGTGTCGACGATCTCTAACGAAGCGTAGGTTACCTTTTTCGGCTTGTAGATTTCGCACAATGTCCCGACCCGGGGTTCCGGGACCGCCGACATCGCCGACTGCGTCGCGTGAGAAAGGGACGGATCCGCCTTCGCTTGCGTCAGCCATTCGAACAGCGTGCTTTTGCCGCTTCCCTTGTAACCGATCAGACCGATTTTCATTTTTTAGAGGACAGAGGATAGAGGACAGAGGACAGAGGACAGGAAATTGCGAGCCGGGACCTGCGGTCCCGGTTTCGTCGCGACGGCCGACAACGTCGCATTTTGACAACGTCGCGATCCTGTCGGCACCGGCGTCTGCGCCGCTCGGCTAAACAGACAATGCAAAACTACTTGGGTGATGTACCAGTTGTAACCGTTCACGGTATTCTGTTGGAGCGCGAGCGTCTCGCCTGCAAGGGGTTGTTCGATAGGAGACGAATTTCGCCACCCGAAAGAGCCCCTCGCGAAGCGAATTCCGGCGATGCAAAGGAATGTTCGACCGCCCACCGTGCGGGCGGGACGCCCGCGCTCCAGGATTTTGCGTGAATGCTTACTACCAGTTTAACCGCTTCCGTCCGTTCGGCGAACCGGGGGCTATTGCCTTTGGAAAAAGTGAGCCTTGACCTTCGGCAGGGTTTCGAGCAGGGCTTGTCCCTTTTCCGGGCCGAGAACGCTCAGCGCCGAAGCGAGGGCGTCGGCTTCGATCGTGGTCGGAGCAAAAACCGTAACGAGACACTGATCGACCAGCGGCCGACCGGTTCGGGGGTCGATAATATGAGAAAATCGCTTGCCGTCCAGCTCAAAATACTGGAACTTGTCCCCGGAAACCGCGATCGCGATATCGGCAAGCTCAATGTCTGGAAGGGGATTCTCGCCGCTTTCGGCCGAGCCGAATCCGATTTTCCAACCGTCCGGGGGAGCTTTCCCAAGCCGCATGTCGCCGCCGGCGTCGATCAAAACGGTTTGCACGCCAGCGGCTTGAATCTGTTCGAAAGCCCGGTCGATCGCGTATCCCTTCGCGATGCCGCCGAGATCGAACCGCATCCCTTTTTTCAAAAACCGCATTTCGCGTTCCGGCTCCCGAAGTTCCCAGAGCGAGGCCCCGACCCGGGCTTTGGCGTTTTCGATATCGGTTTCCGTCGGCAGGCGGCGCAGCCGTTTGGCCCGCCGCCAAATCTGGACCATAGGCGAAACCGTCACATCAAAAGCCCCGTCGGATATTTCGGCGTAATGTCGGGCCGCCTTGAGCACGCGAAAAAGGTCTTCGCTCAGCGGCATCCAACCGTCGGCGGCCTCCGATTCCGGCTCGCCGGACGCGACTTCCGAGAAACGCCGATCGTTTTGCATCGCTAATCGGACGATTTCGCTGTCGTTCTCGTAATCGCTCATGATCCCGTTCAGCTCGTCGAATCGCCGAAAAGCCTCATCGGCAAGCGTTTTCGCCTGTTCCGACGAATCGGTGTAAAGAACGATCCGGACCGGTACGGCCATTTTCATCTGTTCGAACTCGAACCGCTCCGCCGCGAAAACGGCGTTCGGAAGGACAAGGCAACTGATGATGATCAGGAGTTTCGGCATGGGGGGAATGACAAACTTGTTAATTTGCTGCGAAAAAAAATTGGAACTCACCTTCCGTCATTCCCGCGTAGGCGGGAATCTATGGACTTGTCCAGAAACAACCTTTATAACCGCTCTTTTTTACTACGGAATACACGGAAGAACGGAACATACGGAAAAGAAAAACCTTCCGCGTTTTCCGTATTTCCGTGTGTTCCGTAGTTAAAACAAAAGGATTGAAAATATTTCGTTGTTGTACAATTGCAAAGGTTATTTCTGGACGGTTCCTATAGTGAAACTGTTCTCTGTGGATCCCCGCCTTCGCGGGGATGACGGTATCACTCCGAAGCAAGGTTCAAATTTTACTGGAAATCAGTGGTGTATCAACACGCTAGAAAATCATTTGAAAAATCAATCCGGTAACGACGGCGTCGCGTTCTTCGCCGGAGGGGTGGGCGACATACTGCAAATCGGGTTGGAGCGAACAGTTGCGTGTCAACTGAAATTTGTAAAACAGTTCCCAAGCCGATTCGTAGGCATAGGTCGTCCCCAAATGATCGCTGAAATAGGCGTAGTTGACCGCGGTTCCGATCGAATCGTCGTTGCGGCGACCGATTCCGCGCCAAAGCAATCCGGTGCTCCAATATTTGTCGATTTCGGTCCGATCGTCCTTCGCGTTACCGAAGTTGGCGAACAGGTACAAGCCCCGCAAATCGTCTTCGTTGCAAATGTTTCGACGGCAAAGCGTCTGCTCGAAACCGAAACTGATGCCCGCGTTGCCGGTTTTCGTGATCGTTTCGTCGTACAGCATCGAATACGAACAATCGTCGTTCCAGCCGCCGACAAAGGCGAAGCCGGGCAACCTTCGGAAAAGGGAATAATGGTATTCGATCTGATAGGTCGCGTAATAATCGCCCGCTTCCGACATCCAAAATTTGTTGGCATTCCCCTGCCCGTCGAAAATACCGAATTTGAAGCAGAGTTGATCGGTCAATTTCCAATTCGCGGCAACGCCCCAAGCGTTGCACGGAGCGGTCGGAATTCGCGTCGTCGGAATGCAGGTGTAGGACGCGTTGATGAAATCGGCGGTCGAATCCAAATAGAAAAAGTCGGTGCCGGCATCCATTTTTCCCATTTTAACCGAAAGCCTGTCCCGGAAAAGACGATGCTCATACCAATATTCCGAAACCTGCGCCGGAGTTTCGTAGGCGAAAACCGCGACCCCTTGGGCATCCCCGACGAAACGGCTCGGCGAAGGGCCGTGCGAAAAAAGCGAACTGACAAAAAACGTCCCGTTTTTCCAAAGGCCGAGTTTTTCGGTGTCCCCCATGATCGCAATGTTCGCGATCCCGACATAGGCACTTCCGTTTTTCGTTTGCAGCCCGCCGCGGGAATTGTTGAAAATCCCGCCGGTATAAACGTAGTCCAAGTGCAAGGCATCGTTGCCGTGAATATTCGGAAAGATCGGGCCGAGAATCCCTTCCGACTCCGGCATCACCATTGTCGGACGTTCCAAAGGCAGGTATTGCCGACCGCCGGAAGTATCAGGGTGGTTCGTCGCGGCGCCCGGCGGCTGGGTTGCGATTTCCTGTCCTTGAGCCGCACGAAAAAGGCAAAGTACGACCGATATAATCGCCAGATATCTTAGAATCGACACATCCCTGATTTTTTTCATTTTCGATTTTCTTTTTTCTAATTGTATAAATTGTTGGAAACCGCCAACTGTTTGAACAATAAAACAAATGTCTTATCGGGTTTTCGTTTCCCGGGAAATCAAGGAATCCGGCCTTTTGCCGGTTGTGTCGCTTAGCGAAAAAAGTCGGGCGTTTTTTTGCGCGATTTAAAAAAAGAAAATAGTCGACTAGAAAGCGGGGCAGTCGTGTTTAGTTGGTGCCGAGGGCGTTTTTCGAAAAGAAAATTAAATTAGTCCGTAGCCCAAAATTATGAAATCACCTTCGTAACCCCCCCGCCACCGGGGGTCCAGAGGGAAATCGTAAAATCTGTGAACCCCCCAG
>JAVBQI010000029.1:0-7921 GCA_031549145.1 Thermoguttaceae bacterium
TGGCCAACGCGGGCAAATATTCGCTCGCAATCTCGATGATCCGGGGCGTGTAGACTTTAACTTGCATGTTTTCTCTCCTCAAAATGGGTAATGTCCCAGCGGCTAAATGTATCAAAGAGGTCCCACAAAACCGGCGGATCCACTTTTCGAAAATCCGACAATAACGATTTTGCTCTCCGCAGTACTATCGGCTTAATGATAATGCCGATATCACCGTTTTTTGGTAATTTTTTGCCTTTATAAGAAAAATAGGTAAAAAGAGTAATGAAGATTTTGCCCGTTCTCCCCAATTTGACAGGGAGGCGGGCGTCTCTCGCGATTCAATCTCAAGACGGTCGGTCGCTTACCTTTTCTTAAAAATCGCGACCGGATTGCTGAGTCCCAGATCAATAACAGCCTTTTTGCCACCATCGCGAAAAAGTTGCGTTTTCCGAATTCGCCCTGAAAGGGCGGCGCATAACAGCCCAGGACAAAGCGAAGCGACGCCCTGGGTTGCGGACGCCCCACGACCCATCGGCCTGTAAGGCCGACACAAATCCTTTGTTCCCTTGCCCTTACAGGGCGGCTACTTGTTGTGAAGGCTCATGACCCAGGGCGTCGCCTTCGGCTCTGCCCAAGGCTGTTACGCGTCGGCCTTACAGGCCGAAGAGCGAAACCAGCGTCTGACTCTTTGGCGATACTTTCAAAATGAGTTCAAATTTTTTCTGAACATCAGTACCCCGTCAACAAGCCGGTTTCGACCTACAAACATAACAAAATGAAAAATCGTACGTCGGGGAAAAAGACTTTGGGAACGAGGAAAAAATTTCCGATGATGGTTCCAGCGTGGGGAAGCGCAAACGGTTCGGTCTCCTATTGAACGAATCGTTATATGATCGAAAAAGGAGGGAAAGTAGCAAGGATTTGACAAAATAACGGCGACGGATCGGATTTTTCAGGTTTGTTGGCAGGACTGTTTCGTAATGGAGTACGTATTATCAATAATAAGGCTCCAACAAATTACACAACCAGACCGTGCAACAATACATGAATTCCGATTTTTACGAGAAACATCTCAAAACCTTCCCCAGCCCGAAACCGCTTCTTGATCCCGAAGATGTCCCCTTCTTCGGAAGTTTGCCCGAATTGCTGAGGAATGTTCGCCAAACGACCGGGATCGATATCCGGTTTATTCGAGCCGGCGGCTCGCTCCCGGAAGATATCCTCGCTTTTCCCATCTTTCCGATTGAGAATCGATTCGGAAAAACACCCGGGCATCTGGTGATTTACGGTCGCGGGGAAGAGCTGAAATCGCTCTCCGACCGGGAAATCGCCCCTTTCATCGACTCTTTGGCCGAACTGCTCGGCGATGCCTACCGTTGGCAATGGGCGATGCGGCAATACGAAGCGGATCGGGCCGGCGACATTCCCGTCGCCTGCCGCGTTCGGCGAGAAGAAGATTTGGCCGGAATCTTGCGGGATCAGTTGAAGCATGCTTCCAAGATCATTCAATGCGAGGCCGCGTCGTTGTATTTGCTCAACACCGAATCGACATTGCTGAAATTGCGGGCGATGTGGGGCCTGCCCGAGGAGAGATTGCTCGATCCGCCGCGGCATTTGCGTGATTCGCTCGCCGATATGGAGGCGATTCTCGGCCAGGCGGTCGTTTTGAACGACGAATTTCTTTTGGAAACCTGGAACCCGCCGGAGTCGTTCGCGAGTGCGGTTTGCGTTCCGGTCGGCTCCGAGGTGATGGTGTACGGGACGCTTTGGTTCTTCGCGGGCACCCGGCGGGATTTCAATTCGAGGGAATTGGCCGTTTTGGAGATTACGGCCGGTCGTGTCGCCGCCGAAATCGAAAAAACCGCCCTCGTCAAGGAAATCAAATTGCTCCGCGGTTGAATACCGTAGCCGGTATGGGCGGTAGGCTTCGCCCTCCGTCAAATCGCGGCCTCGTTGGGCCGCTGCCGTGTTGAATACGAGAATTTTAAACCGGCTTAAGTCTATATCGAACAACGCAATCAGAGCCGCGTGATAAAAAAGAGCCGTAAGTGTGGTCGGTACTCCGACGTAACTTACGGACCTTGTACACGGCTTGGCCCCTGCTGTTTCAGACCCTGTACAAGGTCCGCAAGTTTCGCTTCGCTACACTTGCGGCTCTTTTCCCTTGTTCGGAACGCAATTACTTGCCGAAATCGAGGGTACCCCAGAGGCTCGGGTCGTTGTCGTGCGGAAACGGTGGGCCGACCAGAAGGTAATGGTTGCCGATTTCCCGGTCGAGCACCGCGTAATGAAAGCCGAGCCGGGGAAATTCCGCCGGTTCGTAACCGGTCAGCACATCTTCGGGCAGGACCACGTCCAATTGGTACCCGTCTTTCAAAAGACGGCCGCGAATCTTGATCCGTTCCGTCTCGACCGCGTTCGGATGGGCTTTGGCCCGGTGTATGGGGAACCAAAAAACGGCCGACTCTCGCCCATCGGTTCCCCCGCCGAGCGGCAGAAACACGAAACGGTGACAGAACCGCGTCGCCCGGTGCACGTTCCGAACATCACGCGTGTCGAGACAGATTTGGACGCCGTCGCTCTCTTCCGGCTGCGCGAGGCGACACCAGGGTTGGTGTTTTTTCCCGGAAACGGTGATCGAAAGAGCGAGCCCTTTTTCGTTCCAACCGATTCGAAAGTCGGCCGGCGGGCTTTCTTCGATTTTCGGGCCGCTTTTTTCCAGGTCCGCGAACGAAGGGAGGCGGTATTTCTCGCCGAGGTCCGGCAGCCCGCCCGCCCCACCGAGTTTCGGAAGGTAAAGGCAGCTCATTTCGAACTGGAAAAAGAAACACTTTGGAATTTCGACGGTCGACACGGGCCAAAAGGGCGAAAAGGGGCGAGTTGAATCTCTTCAATAGAGCATCTTCGTCGTTTTTGTCAATTCCCGAATCACTCACGAAAAGGAGAGAGAACAGCAAAGTTGAATTTGTGAGAAGATCGAGAAAATAGGACGCGTCATTTCGAGCGAAGCGAGAAATCTCACCCTCGCCGAACAGGCGGGAATTCCAGCCCTCGCGCGAGGGTGAGATTTCTCCTTACGCTCCGCTTCAGTCGAAATGACAAAAACACCATTCCGCTGAAGTGTTATACTGAAGCCGGTTTAAAATTCCCGTCTTCAATACGGTAGCGGCCCAACGAGGCCGCGGTTTGGCAGAGGGCGAAGCCTACCGCCCATACCGGCTACGGTATACAGGCATTCTTGCTCCCTTTTCGGACTTGCCGCGATACGGTTTTTTCGTTACAATCGGCGAACTTTGCGGCAGATTGTGCTCCAACCCGGTCCCCAATCTCTTCCCCTCTTTTCAAGGAAATTATTGTGAACAACATCATCTGTATGAAATGGGGAACGAAGTTCGGTCCCGAATATGTCAACACTCTGGCCGGAATGGTTCGGCGGCATTTGAAAATTCCGCACCGTTTCGTCTGCTTTACCGAAGACGGCAACGGGCTCGATCCGCGAATCGAGGTTCGCCCGCTGCCGGAAATGTCGCTCCCGGGCCATTTGCCGGAACGCGGTTGGAGAAAGCTGAGCGTGTTCGGGGAAAAATTGGCCGACCTCGAAGGGCGAGCCCTTTTCCTCGACCTCGATGTCCTGATCCTCGGGGATTTGGAACCGTTCTTGACACAACCGGGCGAATTCCTGATCGTTCACGAATGGGGATTCAAAGACAAGGTGATCGGCAATTCTTCGGTCTTTCGATTCGAAATCGGCAAATATCCCGACGTTTTCTCCTATTTTCTGCAGAACCGGGAGGAAATCCGAAAGCAGCACCGCAACGAGCAGGCGTACCTTTCGCATTTCATTCATTCGAAAGGGATACTGCAATACTGGCCGGACGAATGGTGCCGCTCGTTCAAACGGCATTGCATGCGGTCGTTCCCGATCAACTATCTCTTGCCGCCGGTTCAGCCCGAGGGGGCCAAGATCGTCGTTTTTCACGGCAATCCCAACCCGGACGCCGCCCGCGACGGTTGGGTCGGCAAGTACGGCTTCCGCGCCGTCCGCCCCGCCCGTTGGATCGCGGAACACTGGGTTGCCGGGGATTGAGGAGCGGCAGCAAAGCCGAATCAGAGCCGCGCCCGTAAGGAAGCGGTCGCCCCTGAAAAACCGCTTCCTTATGGGCGCGGCTCTGATTTGTTGACCATTCGAAACTCCTTTAAACCGTTTCCGGAGTCGGGTCGGTCGGCGTCGCGGCTTCCGGTTCGGATTCTTCCGAATCGCCGCCGGCGTTGGCATCGCGTGGGATTCGCTTGACGGCGACGAGGGTGTCGTCGTCGTCGAGGTTCATCAGCCGGACCCCTTGGGTGTTGCGGCCCATCTCGCGAATGTCGCTGACCGCGATCCGCTGGATTTGGCCGCGGGCGGTGATCATCATCACCTCGTCGTCCTCACGAACCCGGGTAATGCCGATCACCGGGCCGTTGCGGTCCGAAGTTCGGATGTCCTTGAGCCCGAGCCCGCCACGATGCTTCGTCCGGTAACAGCGGGCCGAATCGGGTTCGTCCCCTTCGCCGGTTTCCGAATCGACCTCGGTTTCGGCGACATCCGAATCTTTTTCCAGTTCGTCGGCTTCTCCGTCGATCGCGGTTTTTTCCTCTTCCGGTTCCGCGTTCGGTCCGATCGGCGTCCGCTTGCCGTATCCGTTGGCACACGCCGTCAAGAGCGTCATATCCGGAGACGCGACGATCATGCCGACGACGTGATCCCCTTTGCGGAGCCGGATTCCCTTGACACCGCTCGCCGAACGGCCCATCGCTCGGGCATCGGTGTGCCGGAAGCGAATCGCGTTCCCCTGGGCGGTCGAGATGATCAGCTCATCTCCGGGCCCGACGACCGTGCCGTCGATCAGCTCGTCGCCGTCGCGCAGCTTGATCGCGATGATGCCCCCCTTCGTCGGGCGCCGAAACGCCGAAAGTTCCGTCTTTTTGACGAGTCCGTTTTTCGTCGCGAGCACGAGATACCGGCCCGGTTCGTCGAAATCGCGGACCGCCCGGCAATCGGCGATCTGCTCCCCTTCCGAGAGGTCGAGCATATTGACGATCGCCCGGCCCTTGGAGGTCGGCGGCAGTTGCGGGAGATTGTAAACCTTGTGCCAATAAACCCGGCCCTTGTTCGTAAAGAACAACAGGTAATTGTGCGTCGAGGTGATAAAAAGATGCTGGATCGGATCCTCTTCGGCGACCTTTGCCCCGATTCGGCCCTTGCCGCCCCGTTTTTGAGCCCGGTACACCGAGACCGGCGTCCGTTTGATGTAACCGCCGTGTGTGATCGAAACGACCATCGTCTCTTCGTTGATCAGGTCTTCGACGTCGATGTCGGTCGCTTCCTCGCCGGTGATTTCGGTTCGCCGCTTGTCGCCGTGTTTCCGTTTGATTTCGAGCAGGTCTTCGCGGATGATTGCCCGGATCAGCTTTTCGTCGGCCAGAATCCGCAGATATTCGGCGATTTCCTTCAGCAGCTCGCGGTACTCATCGCCGAGCTTTTCTTGTTCGAGGTTGACCAAATGCCCGAGGGTCATTCGCAGGATCGCATCGGCCTGAACCGGGGTGAGCGTGTAATGTTCGGCTTTGCCCCGTTCCGATTCGAAGATTTCGAACCCTTCGTCTCCCAACGCCCGATGCAGCATCGAGGAGGGACATTCGATTTGCATCAGTCGGACCTTCGCCTCGGCCTGGGTTTTGGAGGTCCGGATCGTCCGGATCACCTCGTCGATATTGGCATGGGCGATGATCAGCCCCTCGACGGTGTGCTTCCGTTTGCGGGCCTTCGCGAGCAGGAACTGCGTCCGGCGGCGGATCACGGAAATCCGATGCCGGATAAATTCTTCGACCATTTCCTTGAACGAAAGCACTCGCGGTTTGCCGTCGACCAAAGCCAACAGGATGATCGAGAACGAATCCTGCAGCGGTGTAAACTGATACAACTGGTTGAGGACGACATCGGGGTCGGCGTCCCGTTTCAATTCGAGCACGAGACGAACCGGCTCCTTGAGGTCGGATTCGTTGCGCATGTGGCCGATGCCCGGAATTTTTCCGGTATTGACCATTTCGGCGATCTTCTCTTCGATCCGGTCCCGCGTCTGTTGGAACGGAATTTCGGAAATGATGATCCGATTTCTCTTGCCGTGCTCTTCGATGTGTGCCCTCGCGCGGACGACGATGTTGCCCCGGCCGGTCAGGTACCCTCGGTTGATCCCGCTGCGGCCGCAAATGATGCCGCCCGTCGGAAAATCGGGGCCGGGACAGATTTTCAACAGCTCGAACGGGGAGATGTTCGGCTCATCGAGAACGGCGACCGTCGCGTCGCAGATTTCCCCGACGTTGTGCGGGGGGATGCTCGTCGCCATACCGACGGCGATGCCGTTGGAGCCGTTGACCAAAAGGTTGGGGAATTTCGACGGCAGGACCGTCGGTTCCATTCTCTGCTCGTCGTAAGAGGGAGTAAAATCGACCGTGTCGAGATTGAGATCTTCGAGCATCAACGAGGCGATATGCGAGAGCCGGGCTTCGGTGTACCGCATCGCGGCGGGTGGAAGCCCGGCGATCGAGCCGAAGTTCCCCTGCTTGTCGATGAGCGTTTTGCGCATAACCCAATCCTGCGCCATTCTCACGAGCGTCGGGTAAACGACCAAATCGCCGTGCGGGTGATAGTTGCCCATCGTATCGCCCGCGATCTTCGAACACTTGACCCGCGAGGAGGCGGGGCCGATGTTCAAATCGTTCATTGCGACGAGAATCCGGCGTTGAGACGGCTTGAGCCCGTCGCGCACATCGGGAATCGCCCGGGAGACGATCACGCTCATCGCGTAGGTGAGATAACTGCCGCGCAGTTCGTCATCGATCGACAGTTGCAGGAGCTTCGTCCCATCTTCCATGATCCGGGTTCCGGAGGGGATTTCTTCCGGCGAGAGGACCTCGGGATCGAGGGGCGGAAGTTCGGGGGAAGACTCCTGGGAATCGCCGGGCAAATTCGTGTCGTCGGAGGACAAAGGGAACTCCTTTCAGCAGTGTAAGGGGCCCGGAATTCGGGCGGAATATAACCCCTTCAATATACCAAAAAAGCGGTCCCGGGACAACCCCTGCGAGAAGACAAATCGGGGATGGCCAACTCGACAAAAATCGCGCGCGGAGACGCGGAGTACGCGGAGAAAAGCGGAAAAAAGATATTCGCACGGAAAGCAAGATGAGAGATTTCAATGAAAACTCCGCGCCCTCCGCGTCTCCGCGCGCGATTTTGATTTTGCCGCCGGGAGCGTCATTCCCAGGGGAGTTCCTTCGCCTTGCCCCAGAGTTCTTCGAGAGCGTAATACTCGCGCGTTTCCTCGTCGAAAAGATGAACGACGATATCGCCGTAATCGAGCACGATCCAGCGGCTTTCCTCGTAACCGGAGATGCTCAGCCGCCGATCGCCGAGTTCTTTCTCGAATTTCTTGTCGATCTCTTCGCTGATCGCGTGCAACTGCCGACGGCTGCTGCCGGAAACGAGCACGAAAAAATCGAAATTTTGCGTCAATTCCCGCAAATCGAGAACCAGGATGTTTTGTCCCCGGTTTTCGGCGGCGACTTTCGCCGCGATTTTCGCGCGTTCTTCGACCGGGGGCAGGCTTTTTCGAGCGACTTTCGACAAGTGTGCGGGTCTCCTGATTGATGAGTGTTGGATTGATTTCGTGTCGTGTGATAAAAATAGAGCCGCGGCCCGAAAGAAGGGCGGATAGGGAGGGCGACAGCGACCATAAGAGCGCGCGACCGACCCCTCCCACCGGTGGGGGGCGCCGGCGCGCCTTCACGCACGGCGGCCCCCGCCCAATCCCGTCTACCTTCCGCCCGCGGCTCTATTTTTATCACACGACACGAAATCAATCCAACACTCATCAATCAGGAGACCCGCACACTTGTCGAA
>JAVBQI010000142.1:0-18261 GCA_031549145.1 Thermoguttaceae bacterium
GCTTGGTTATATTCCTTCCAGTTGACGACTTTGTACTTTTTCTTTTTTGCCTGTTTTGACATTTTCGCCTCCGTGACGTGAAAAGGGGATCGCTGTGGCTCCTATGATACGACACAAAGTCGGAATTGTTCGACAAGACCAGGAAAAACTAAAAAACTCCTTCGCACGGGGAATTAGCAGGGATAATCTTCGTTGGCCGCTACGAACGAGGTGCAACGAATAACGAATGCCGCCTAAAAATAAAAGGATGTTGCCGAGGAGCCAAAACACGTAGCAAAAAATGCAGGCAATCGTTGAGGCATGAGGTTCCAGACCGTGCTTCTCAAGTGATTCGATATACAACGCAAGAAGAAATAAGAGAATTGCCAACACGTTGATGCCGAATGCAATCAGCCCGAGGATCAGGAACGAGCCGATTCGGGCACAAAAAATCATCCAGGCCTCATACAAGATCGTGAACGGAACCCGGCTCGGCGCCAGCTTTCCCGGTTCAACCGCGTTTACTCCCGCATCCGTCGAGCCGTTTTGAGCGGCGTGGGCGACGATTTGAATCTCTTGGCAATAGGGACACTGGGTCTTTTGGCCGAGAACCTCTTCCGGGATCCGGAGTCGGGCGCGGCAGTGAACGCAGTCGAATTCAACGGGCATTTCGAAGACGGGGCAAGAGAAAAAACCGACAATCACCTCTCCGGGATATCTTAACGAATTTCAATCGACCGGGAAAGGACGGCATTGGGATTGCAGGCTCCCGGAAACAAGTGTTTTTTCCCAACCACTTTGAGAGAATCCGCTGATCGGTTAAATTGAAGACTAGCCCGTATATCGGTTCGCGGCCTTCGACGTTTTTTTCGCAAACCATTGAACGTTCGTGTTTTTTCTTTTCGCACAAACGGCGGACTCGTTCCGCTTCGACCGAATCCAAGAGCCGCGAGATTGGTTTTGGCCGCTCCTCGCGACGCTCCTGCTCCTGTATTGGGCCTATCGGCGTTACCGAAAAGACGCCGTCGAACTCGCGCGTTGGAAGCAGGTTTTTCTCTTCGCCCTTCGCTTTGCCGTGATCGTCTCGCTGCTGCTCTTTTATCTTCGCCCACAATGGGAGCAGCTCGTCGCCTCTTCCCGCGTTGCCGTCTTGATCGACACGAGCGCAAGCATGTCCGGGACCGACCTTGAAGATTCGGACCGACCGCCCCGGGCGACCTCGCCCGATTCGGAGCCGCTTTCGACGGAAGTTTCCCCCGACCGGTTCGACGGTGATTCCCCCAGCCGGCTCGCCGTCTTGACCGATTGGATCGACCGCGGCAACCTGTTCGGCCGAATTCGCGAAAAGCACGATCTCGTCGTTTACCGTTTCGACGACTCGCTCGCCCGGGTTTTGCAGCAAGAGCACAAAACCTCAGCCGTCTCCGAGCCGGTCCCCGAAAACTGGGCGGTCGAGTTGCAGGCCGAAGGCTCCGCGACCCGGTTGGGGGATGCGCTGCACGATCTGCTGCAACGCGAGCGCGGTCAGCCGCTCGCGGGGATACTGCTTCTTTCCGACGGCGGACAAAACGCAGGAGCTTCTTCCGAAAAAGGGATCGAGCTTGCGAAAAACGCGAGAATTCCGGTTTACACGATCGGGGTCGGCTCCAAATCCCGACCGATCAATTTTCGGATCACGCAAACCGACGTTCCCGAACGGGCCTTTCCGAACGACCCGTTTACCGTCAAAGCCCAAATCGAGCTGCAAGGGGGCGAACGTTCTGACGCCCCCCCGGTCCCGATCGCGGTTCCGCTCGAACTTTGGATGACGCCCGTCGACCCCGCTGCGGACGCAGCCGTTTCTCAAAACGAGACCGTTCCGGCCGGGGCGCAAAAGATTGGCGGGCAAGAGGTCGAGTTGCTCCCCGGCTCGACCCGCGAGGTCGAATTCGAGGTCAAGCCCGAGAATATCGGCAAGTACGGACTCTATTTCAAGATTCTTCCGCCCGGAGAAGACCGGATCGCGGAGGACAACCTTCAATCCGCCGTCGTCGAAATCGTCGACCGGAAAGACCGCATTCTGCTTTTCGCCGGCGGGCCGCTCCGGGATTACCAATTTCTGAGCAATCAGCTGTATCGAGACAAATCCGTGACTGTCGAAGCCTATCTCCCGTGGGCGAGGCCCGGAATTGCGCAAAGCGTCGACAAAATTCTGGAAACTTTCCCGAACAGCCCGGCCGAGATGTCCCAGTACGATTGCGTCGTCGCCTTCGATCCCGATTGGCGTGTTCTCACATCGGGGCAAATCGATTTGCTGGAGCAATGGGTCGCCCGAAGCGGCGGCGGGCTGATCGTCGTCGCCGGACCGGTACATCTCGCCGATACGATCACCGGTTGGACCACCGATCCGGGGCTAAGCAAAATCCGGGCCTTGTATCCGGTCGATGTCTCTGCGCAGAAAACGTCCTCGGTTTTGTCGTTTCGGACGGATTCCCAGCCTTGGACGGTCGGGCTGACCCGGGCGGGGGAAGAAGCGGAATTCTTACGTCCAGCCGATTCGGAGAGCGAATCCCGCGCGATCTGGAGCGAATTTCCTGGGTTTTACGCCTTTTTTATGGTCAACGGGCTGAAACCGACGGCCCGGCTGCTCGCGAAATCCTCGTCCCCGGACGCGGCCGGTTCGCGCGGGGTCGCCGCGATTTTCGCGGAGCAGTTTTACGGAAGCGGCCGCGTTTTTTATATCGGCAGCGGCGAGCTTTGGCGGCTGCGGATGTTGGACGATTCGTATTTTGAAAAAATTTACACGAAAATCATCCGGCATGTTTCACAGGGGCGATTACAACGCCGCTCGGAGCGGGGTTCGCTTGCGTTCGATCAAAAACGGTACACGCTCGGTTCGACGGCGACGGTCCGGGCGAGCGCGACCGATGCCCGAATACAGCCGCTCACCAGCCCGACGCTTTCGCTAGACGTGCTTTCCCCGGACGCGAAGGTGCGGCAGGTTTCGCTCACGCTCGATCCGAATATCCCCGGTTCGTATTCCGGTTTTATCCCGATGCTCGCCGAAGGAACATGGACCGCGAAATTTCATATTCCGGAAACGGAAGAGGTCCTGAGCGAAACGGTTCAGGTCCGTATGAGCGATTTGGAGAGCGAGAACCCCGCCCGCAACGAACCGCTGCTGATCGAAATCGCCCGGAAGACAGGCGGGGAATACTTCGATTCGGCGGAAAAGGCATTTCCGACCGTTGCGGCGACCGATTCCGGCAAAACGGTTTTGGACGGGCTCGGCATCCGCTCTCAACAGTCCGTGCCGGACGAAAAATCGAACGAAAAAACGCGACGCCTTTTCCTCTACGTTTTTTGCGGCCTGCTCTGCTTCGAATGGTCGTTCCGCCGCTTGTCGCGTCTGTTGTAATGCAACCATTTCGTGCAAGTGCGGGAACGACGTTTTTTGCCTAGGATCCGCTCAGGTCCGGTTGCGTGAATCGACGGAGGGAAAACGACACGAGGACTTTGCTTAGCACGGTCAAATACGCGATCTTGACCCAGAAAAATTCGTAAAACGTCCAGCTTTCGAAGCCGTAAAACCGGAAGAGGCCGACGAAAACGACGGCCGCGATCGGGGCCGCCGCGAGGGTGCACCAGAGGGCGAAAAGCCAGCGGTTTTTCGGAAAAAACATCAGCAAGCGGTTCGACGGGACGTTGAATTCGCCGTTGGCCCTCGCCATATCCAGCGTCTTGGCCATCATTCCGACGACGATAAAGCAGGTGACCGCGGAACCGATTACGGCTTCCGCGATGATCGAACGGTCGCCGCCGATCGTGTACCGGTCGAGGTACGGATTGAAAAAGAGTTGCAGCGCCAAATTGGCGGCGACGGTCGAAAACAATTCCTGGACGCCGCTGAGGCTCGGGAGCGGATTCTTGACCGGCTGAACGTTCGGCGAGGCGTGCTCGTCGTCCGATTCCCGGCAATCCGGTTGCACGAGCCGCAAAATCCCGAGGCTGACGATCCGTTCGCTCAAAACCAGCGAATAGACCAACTTGTAAAGCAAAAATTGTCCGAACGTCCAGCTTTCGAAACCGTACCAGGAAAAAACCGCGAAGTTGACGACGGCGCAGAGGACGGCGAAGAGCAGCCCGAACACGGCGATCAGGCCGAGCGGCGTCTTCGGCAGCAGCATCATGGGCCGGCTGATGGGCACTTCGGCGGGCACGGTTCCGGCCACCTTCGCTTTTCGCACGCCCCGCCAAACGACCGCGATGTCGATCACGACCGTCAGCAGGGCGCAAATCACGGCATCGACGACGATGTCGAGAGTCCCGTAACGGTCGAGACGGAAAAGCCAGGAGAGCAGGAGGTTCAGCAGCAGCGTGAGCGAGACCGTACGCGCATTGTCGATGTACGGCAACGGGACATTCGTGATGCGAATAGGACGGTCGGGACCGTTTGTGGGATTGATTTTTGTCGGGCTCATGAAGGATTCGTTCGAAGAAAGCGTTCGATGATCGGCGTCAGTTGTTCGGGAACCTGTCCCAACAGCGTCCCGGCATACATCCGAAGCCACTGCGACACGCTTGCTCGTGAAATCCCGGAGCGGGCGCAGTATTTGTTCAAATAGAGCTCGGCGAGATCCGGATGAATCATGCAATAAGAAACGTAAGAACAAGCCGCATCCGCCGCCGGATCGCCGCTGCTGATCTGGAGAAGATCGATGATCGTGTAATCCTCGCCGTCGAAAAAAATGTTGCCCGGATGGAAATCGCA
Organism: Thermoguttaceae bacterium; assembly: GCA_031549145.1. Taxonomy (GTDB): domain Bacteria; phylum Planctomycetota; class Planctomycetia; order Pirellulales; family Thermoguttaceae; genus JAVBSX01. The sequence goes on from JAVBQI010000142.1 coordinate 4,730, forward strand.
ATGGCACAACGCCCGGCCGTCCGGCAATCCGTCGAGAATCCCCAGGAGTTCCTTTCGGAGATCGGCGAAAAGGTGATCGTTGCGAATCAGGTCATCGCGAAAACGTCGCTTCAAATCCGGCGCCCACGTCGAGGCGTCATACGCCTGCAAACGGCACTGGATCTCGACGAGCTTCTCGACGGCCGCTTCGCATCGCGCGGGATCAGCCAGCTCTTCCGAGAGTATTTTCCCCCTGACCCGGTCCATCCGCAAGCCGTATCGCCCGTTCACCAGCAGCACCTCGCGGATTTTTGGGGAGGGAAAGTTCAGCCGTTCCAGATTCGCCATGATAAACGCTTCGCTGAAAACGTTCGTCTTCGGGTACCCCTTGCGGTACAGTTTGACCGCGCAATCCCCCTTGGCATAAACCGTCGCCTGGGCGCCATTGCCGATGATCGGTCCGAAAATTTCTTCGAAAGGCTTGCTCATGGTCTCTCAATAATACGTTCCCTTGGTTTCGTAATTATGACGGCGTTCATCGGCCGTATCTTTGCGAAACGTTTCACTGAATTCCGGGTCGCGCCGGCATTTTTCAATCAGTTCCCGCATCGATTCCGGGAAAACCAAAATCGGTTGTTTTTGCTCGACGGCCTCGAGAATCCAATCGACGGCCTGTTCGACGGAAACCGCGTCCGGCGGTGCCGGCGATCCGTCGAAGATCGGCGTCATCACGTTCCCCGGGTGAACCGCCGTGAAAGACAGCCCCGCGTGGGCCATCTCGAACCGCAGGCATTCGCTGATCATCGTGATCGCCGCTTTCGTGGCGCAGTAGGCGGTTTGATACGGAGCCGCGAGGAGTCCGGCCGCGGACGACGTCGTCACGATATGTCCGAACCCTTGCTTCTTCATGATCGGGATCGCCGCGAGCAACGCATAGACGGGCCCCCAAAAATTGATGTCGACGACACGCCTCCACGTCGCGAGGTCGGAATACTCCCACGGCATCGTGCAGCCGATCCCGGCGTTGTTGAACAGGTAATCGAGATGTCCGCCGTAAGCCGCCTGTTCGATCAGTTCGCGAACACGTTCTTCATCCCGAACATCGACGAGGAACGGTACGGCCCATTCCTTTGCGTCGCCGAGTCCGGCGAACGCCTTGTCGAGGTTCGCCTTGTCGGCATCGGCCATGAAAACGGTCGCGCCCGCGGCGAGCAGGCTCTTGGAAAGCTCCAGGCCGATTCCGGACGCCGCTCCCGTGACCACGCAGACCTTGTTGTGAAAAATTTTACGGTTGTTATTCATCGTGTTCCTTTCGGATGAAATTGATTTTTCCTGCGGGATGAAGCCGACCAACGGGAGGCGGACCACGCGAGGCCGAAGGCTATCGCCTCCCCGGCTACGGGGTTATTCCAGCACTCGGGCCATCGAGGGCATCAGGAACACCTTGCCTTTCGTCATCATCACGGAAAGCATTTCACGTTGCGGCAGCCCGGCCAGGGCCTGGATGATATGCCACTGGCCCGGATGCTGCTCGGGCCGCAAGACGATCCACTCGACGGTTCCGTTCCCCTGCCAGCCGCGCTCGGCTTCGAGACGCTGCGGATACAGGACCGGCTGACTGATATCGGCGCCCGGCCCGCCGACTTTCGGAATGTATCGCCAATGCAAGGCGTTGACCGGCATTTTTCGCAGCAACGACATCCGCGTCTCCTCGATCCGTCCCGTTACGGTCATTTCCAATCGCAAAAAGGAATTGCCCTCGAAACTGGCCGTACTGAACCTTTTCTCGTGTAGGATGTGCACGTCCTCGATGTCCGCGTAAACTTTGGAAACGCCGGTTTCTTCCCGGCCGCCGAGAATCGGGGCCGTCTTGTTTTCCCAGACGACGAGGGAAAAAACACCTTCCACACGATCGCGCCGACCGTTGAAACGGACCGGAGCGGAAACGTCGATCAGGTTGTAAGCGCTTCCGGCCATCCATTCGATTTCGCGGCATTGGCTGAAGCCGACGGTCAGTTCGGGCCGCAACAGCTCGAAGCCTTCCGGGATGTACCCGGCCAGACGGTCGCCGTCCGTCGCGTAAGTGAAGCTCATGCTCAGGACATCGTGATAGCACGTTTCCATCGGCTGATAATCGTAACCGCCGAAATGAGCCGGCATCCGATAACACTTGTCGTTTTCGAATTGGAACACGGGATTCTCCTTTCCAAATGCCTCAATGAATGAGCGAAAAACGCCGATAATACCGACGCGGTATTGCGCGAAGCCTTCGGCCTCTGTTCGACCGCGGCCTCGTTGGGCTGCTACCGGCTTGAAGACGGAAATTTTACCGGCTGCGGTATACGACATTCTTGTCTCATTGCCCGAACAGATGCCTTCACCACGTCAATTTTATCCTTTGCCGGATGAGAGTCAAAAGAATTTTTCTCATCGCCGCCATTTTTTTCGGCTTTCACACTCTCGGCGGGGAAGGTTTGGCCGAAGAACCAACTGTCTCATCAAGCGGGCAACCCGCCCCGCCCGCGAGGACGTCGATTTTCGACGGAATCAACCGCAACCGGTCGCGAATCGCCTTTTACGGTTGGCTTCAGGCGGGCATCACCGTTAACGAATACGGGTGCAAGAATCGATACGACACCCCTTTTGTCTCGCCGGTCAATCGTCAATTGGCCGGGAATTCCGGCAATTCCAACCTTTTGATGCTGGAACAGCAATCAGATTTCAAGCTCAACCAACTGTGGTTCGGCGTCCAGCGGCTGCTCGATACCCGGCACGGATTCGACTGGGGATTTCAAACCGACGTTGCCTACGGGACCGACCTGCGTTATTGCCAATCGTTCAACGATCGGACCTTCGATTACGATTGGGGGGATGGGGATTATTATCTTTCGATCGTCTCGCTTTACGGCGATCTCGGCTACAAAAACCTCTCGATTCGGGCCGGAAAATTCAATTCGGAGATGAGCAACGAATCGTTTTCGGCGACCGAAACTTTTTTCTATACTAAATCTTACGCCTTTTTCGATGCCCCGACTGTCTCAGGCGTGAGAGCGGCGTACCAACTTAACGACCGTTGGACCGTGCTGGGGGCCTGGACGGCCGGGGAAAACACGTCGCTCGAAAACCGGTTCGACGACAACGGATTTTTGTTCCAGGTTCGCTGCAAGCCGAGCCGATCGACGACGCTCAAGTACAGCTATTTTCTGGAACGCAACAACGGCCTGAACAAGCGTCCCGATGCGGCGGAGACATTCGGTCGGAACTATCTCACGCAGGACGCGGCGAGTCATCACGCCGTTTTTCTGTGGGATCTCACGCCGCGTTGGCGTTATGTCGCGGAAGGGTTTACAAGTTCGCGCGTGATGAGTCAGGTGCAAGGGGACGACGACACGGGCTTCTCCAACGGCTTCAACCTGAACCTTTTTTACAAGCTCAACGAGCGTTGGTCGTTCGGCGGCCGTTACGAATGGTTGCGAGCCCGCAACACGTTGTACGATCTTCGGTACCTGACGGACGCTGCGGGCACGGAGATCAACTCGTTGGCCCTGGCGGTCAACTGGGATCCCCGACCGCGACTGAACATCCGCTCCGAACTGCGGCACGATTGGACCGATTACGAAAACGGATACAAGCCGTTCGATCGCAACGCCGAGCGCAACCAGTTGGTCTTCGGCTGTGCGATGACGTTGAAGTTTTAGACGTGAGACTTCAGGCCTCAGGCTTCAGGAAGATGCTGGAAATAGAGGGGGTGCAAAAAATGGGAAATTTTCTTATCAGTACGATTCTGGGATAATCTTGAACACACAGCCTGAAGTCTGAAGCCTTTCGAAAAGCCCTATTCCGTAACCGCCCGGTATATCGGCAGATGCCGATAATAGACTTCGAGAATGCAAATCGAAAGACAGCTGACGTAAAGCCGTCCCCCTTCCGCGCTCCAACGATCTTGAGTCGGGAACTGCGGGTCCCAGCTCCCGCTTTCCGGACCGTCGGCAACCTGGTTTTCGCACATCGCCTGCTTCATTCGGTCGTTCCAGGTTTTCCAGGCCGGGCCCCGGAAATGGTGCAGCACTTGCGTCGCGTAATACCAATAATACACGTCCCGGTTCGAAAGACCGCTCTCGTCTTTGCCCTTGAAATCGACCAGGTTGCCCGGCTCCGTCAACCATCGGATGCCGTCGATCAACCGCGGATCGTCCCGCTTCCAACCGAGATACTGTCGGCAAAGCAACGCTTCGGCCGTCATACTTCGGGTCGACGGCCGCCCGATTTCGTAAGGATAGCGGCTTCCCCCCTCCAAGGCGACGGAATCCAAAAATCCGGATACTCGGTCCAGCGTCGTTTGCGGGAGGTTCAAGCCGGCCATTTTCGCGCTCTGCAAGCCCATGAGAATCCAACCGGTTACGGAAACGTCGCTCCAATCACTATTCAGATAATACTTCCAGCCGCCGGTTCGTCGCTGGTTGTTGACGCAATAATCGACGGCCGCCTGGGCGAGAGGGCGAAGCTTTTCCTTTTCTTCCGCGTTCCGCGTCATTGCATAAAGCTCACAAATCGCAATCGTGCAGAGGCCTTGCGTGTAAAACCGCTGGTCTTTCGCCCCTTCCCCTTCGTGATAAAAGCAACCTTCCGGGTCCTGCTGGGCGAGGAGCCAATCCCAACCTTTTTGAACGACGGCGGCGAACTCCCCCCGTTCGCGGGTTTCCCCGTGTCCTTGAAACGCGAGCAGGGCCAACGCCGTCGCCGCCGGGAGGTTTTCGTCCTTCTTTCTTTGAATTCCGCCCGAATAAGGCCCCAGGAGCGACCAGTAGCCGGTTTTGTGTTGGTTGCGGACGAGCCATTTCAAGCCGCGCAGGACGGCGGCTTCCGTCGTTGCATCTCCTCCGCCGCTTCGGAGAGCCGTTTCCCGCGAACCGACATCGCGATTGCTCAAGGAATACGTCAACTCGTTCCGATCCGAATCGCGGGAAGAGGCGGCCCCGTCAAAAAGCGTCGATTCTTTCGGCAAACTCTCTTTCGGTTCTTCGACTTCCGGCAAATTCTCAGGAGTCAAAACCGGTTCGTCAAACAATTCGGAATCGTTGTTTCCAAACAGCGGAGTCGTTTCTTCGTCGGGATTCCCCAAGCGAAAATCGTAACTCGGTTGGAGCACGACGACCAATCCCTGATTCGCAGGCGGCAGAAAGAGAATCAATGCAAAAACGACCATCAGCAAAATGTGAAAAGCGATGCTGAAAAGCCAAAACGTCGCGTTTCGTGTCGCGATTTCGGCAATTTCTTTTTCGCCTTTCTCTTTTTCCCGATCAATTTCAATCGTCATTTAGCACTGTTTCGCTAGTGTATCTCGCTCCAAACGAATTTTTGGGGAATTGTATATTTAACTCCACATCCTTACCCAGATGTCCTATTTTCTCTCACAAAGGCACGAAGGACACCAAGGACAACTCAGATTTCTCAAGTCCTTCGTGATCTTTGTGCCTTGTGAGAGAAAAAAGGAACTGTAGAGTCAAGTATATAGTTCCCAAATTTTACTACACCCGACTTGAGTCTATCTTTCAAATCGGATTGCCGCTTGCCGAATTTTAGGGTATTATAGATTCAACATTTATAGGGAAATTAGGGATTGTATGGGAGTGTCCTGTTTTTTAACAAAATATCATCAAATTGCCAAACATGCCGTCGCTTTCAAGACGTCGATTCCTTTCGGATCTGTCCGCAGTAACAGCGGCAACGGCGCTGGGCGGCCCGTTTTTGCGATTCGGCGAAGCACGGGAACAACGAAAAGGCTTTTCCCTTCCCAAAACCTATCTCGGTGATACCGGGTTTGAAACTTCGGTCCTCGGGATCGGAACCGGAGGGAACGGGGAAGCCGATTGGCTCGGCGCGAAACAGGCGAGGTTCGTCGATTTGATGTTGCATGCCTTTCGGAGAGGGATCCGACTGATCGAAACGGCCGAGAGGGATCGGAGCCATATTTTTCTCCGCTCCGCTCTGCAGGAAGCCGCAAAAGCGGGTATCCGGCGGAAAGAATTCTTTTTGCTCAGCCAAACCGATGCGAAAACCGCCGATGCCGCGAAGGTGGTCGTCGATCGTTATCTCTACGAAATGGAATGCCAATACATTGATGCGCTGCTGTTGGACGGCGATCCGGTTGATACCGCCTGGTCCCGAAACCGCCAAGCGATTTTCGATGTTTTGTTAGCGGAAAAAAAACGCGGACGAATCAAAACCGTTGGAATCTCTTGTCGATCTCCCGAAACCTTGCCGATCGCCGCCGGGATCGAGGAAATCGACCTCCTCGCGATTCGGCTTGATTCGTTCGGGCGATTCGCCGAAAGGCCTGCGAGCGAGATGCTTCCGTATTTGCACGAAGCAAGAAAGCAGGGAAAAGCGATCCTCGGAACCGGCATTTGGGGCAACGGCTCCCGCGAAATGTTCCGGCAACGAGCCGATAGGCCGCGATTGGCGAGCTTTGGGCGAAATGTCGATTCAATGACGTTCGGTTTTACCGAAAAATCGCAAATCGACGAAGCCTTGGAGATGATTACAAAGGCTGTAGGCTATAGACTGTAGGCTGTAGGAGTATGTTGGCGTATCCCGGGCAAAAAAAGACCGCTAAGCCGTAGGGGCACCGGCGTCTTCGCCGCTCGGCTAAACTGTTACTGGTCTGCTCATAAAATTTGGCCCTTGATTTTCAAGACATAGCGAAGCGCAGTCTCAAAAATCAAGGGATCGCGAGTGTTCGCGTTGCCAACCGGATCGAAATGTTCGCGCAGATCAGTAAGCCCAGGGGCTGGTGTTTGCAACGTTCGATTTTAACCGAAAACCCTCAATCATGTCGTCCCCCAAATCGCCGAAAAACGATTCTCCGCCGAAAAAGCAACCCTTTTCTTGGGGTGTTCTCAGCCTTTGGGGACTGTTTTTTGTCGCAGCGATACTCTTTTTCCTTTTTCGCGGCGGGGTTGGTTTGAGGGGCGGCAAATCCGACTTGCCGGAACTTTCCCCGCCGGATTTTTCGCTCCGACGGTCGGATTCGACCGACAAAACGAACCGGCCCGCTGCCGAACATTCCGGCGAAGAGGCGCAAACGATCCAAAAACTTCGGGAAGAAACATTGGCTAAAATCGCGCCGATGGTTCGCCTGCCCGGCGGTGTTTATCTCATGGGGGACGATCTGTCCGGCAATGCCGATCAGCGGCCGGCCCATGAGGTCCGGCTTGCGCCGTTTGAAATCGACGTCTACGAAGTGACCAACCGGCAATTCCGGCTTTTCGTTGACGCGACCGGACACATGACCTCCGCGGAACGCCGCGGTTGGAGCTATGTTTTCGATTCCCAGGAAAAATCCTGGGTTAAGATGCCCGGAGCGAATTGGACAACAACCGCTCAAAATCCCGATCACACCGTGAGCCTGGATCGCTGGGGAGATTTGCCGGTCGTTCACGTTTCGTATATCGATGCGATCGCGTTTTGCGGTTGGGCGGGCAAGCGGCTCCCGAGCGAAGCCGAATGGGAATACGCCGCCCGGAGCGGACTGATCGACGCCGAATTTCCTTGGGGCAACCGCCGCGAGCCGGAAGGGCGGTTGCTCGCGAATTATTGGCAAGGCTGGTTTCCCGAGAAAAACACCGGGACCGACGGTTTTCTTTTCCTTGCTCCGGTCGGATCTTTTCCGAAAGACAATTACGGCCTTTTCGATATCATCGGGAATGTTTCGGAATGGTGCAACGATCGGTTCGGTTCAACGTATTACCGGTATTCCGTTCGCGACAACCCGCCGGGTCCCGGCGAATCGGAAAGCGAGACCGCTTGGGTGCAAGCCGACCCGGAACGGCCTGAGACGGGCGAAACGGTTTTTCTCCGGGTCGTCCGGGGCGGTTCGTTCCTGAGCGCCGAGAATTCCGATGCCGCTTACAAAGTTTCGGCCCGATCGAAGCAGCCGGAAAATCTTTCCTATGAGGACCTCGGATTTCGCTGTGTAAAATAAGGGCTTTCGCGAAATAGACTCGTCCGAAAAAACAACAGCCGGAAAGGAGCACAGCGCATTGACGGACCATTCGGCGAAATTGAGCGTCAACACACTGTCGATACGCCGTGTACGGCTCCTTTCCGGCTTTTATTCGAAAGTCATGCGGCTGAACAAAACCAAAACGGATGCGCGACCAAATTCAAAAACCTATCGAAATGCTTTGCAATCCTCGGCCTCGTGATTTTCGACTCTTGTTTTTCAATTCGCATTTCACTATAATGTTTGAGGTTTTTACGGATCTTCAAAAATTTCGAATCGGGCAGCAGCCGGAAGCGTCAGCGCCCGGTTATCCAATACAGAAACGCGAGGCCAACCCGGCGCTAACGCTTCGGGCTGCTGTTTACCGCGTTCGATTTATTACGAGCGGATCAGTAAACCTTGCTCTCCTTTGTTCGCTTTTATTGATAAGGCCGTCTTTTTATGGCAAAAAAAGTCATTCTCGATGTCGATCCCGGTTTCGTCGACGCTATGGTTCTTTGCATGGCCCTGTTCGACCCGGAGGTCGAGGTTGTCGCCTTGACCTCGGTCGGCGGGAACGTCGCTTCGAATATCGCGGCGAAAAACCTGCAAGCGATCGTCGAATTTTTGGACCCACCCCGTCTGCCGCGGATTGGTTTCGGCGCGGAACCGGAAAACGGCCTTCCGGTCGACGCCCGGCATGTGCATGGGATCGACGGCCTGTGCGGTACCGCCCTGCCGGTCGCCGAACTGCGTTCCCAGCACCCGGCCGAAAAGGTGATTTGCGACGCCGTTCGGAGTGATCCGGAAAAGGTGATCCTCATTTGTCTCGGACCACTCACGAATGTCGCGAGGGCGTTTCAACGGGACCCGCAATTGCCGCAATTGCTGAACCACCTGATCATTCAAGGCGGAACGGTCGAAGGGCCGGGCAACATCACTCCGGCCGCGGAATTCAACATGTTTTGTGACCCGAAAGCGGCGAAAACGGTCCTCAATGCCCGCTGCACGAAAACGCTCGTGCCGCTGGACGCGACGAACCGGATCATGTTGACGCTTGGGCATCTCGATCTGCTGCCGCCGGAAGAAACGAAACTTGGCTCGTTGCTCCGGAGCATTATGATTCCCGGATTTCGCGCCTATCGGCAATGCTACGGATTGGAAGGGATTCACATTCATGATTTTTTGGCCTACGTCGTCGCAACGCAATCGAGTTGGTGTACGAGCCGTGAAATGGCCGGAGATGTCGAAACGGAAGGAAATCTGTGCCGCGGAGCGACCGTCTTCGACCGGCGGCGGTATCCGAGTTGGCACAATAATATGGACGTCGTCCAGATGATCGAGCAAGACGCCGTTTTGGATTACATCATTTCCGGATTGAATCTGGCGGCGCAGCAGGTTGGGTAATTTTAAGGTAAACAAGTCGCAAAAGAGCCGCATGTGAAGCGGAGCGTAACTTGCGGACCTTGTACCAGGCCCGCAAGTTACGTCGGGAGTACCGACTTCACATGCGGCTCTTTTTTAATTGAACATGCCGCAAGCCCAAGAAACCGAAAACGGCGAACCGCAAGGAGTGTGCGGTTCGCCGTTCGTTTCGTCGTCGGTTTCCGGTGAAAATCATGCGCTTTTCGTAACCGGGCCGGGCAGGGAGAGAATTTCCTGCCGCCCTTCGACGACGGCTTCGTTGACGGTATAAACCGCGCCGCCGGGGAGATCGGGCAGTTCATACAGGATATCGAGCATCACACTTTCGATAATCGATCGCAGACCGCGGGCGCCTGTCTTTTTCTCCATTGCTTTTCGGGCGATCGCACTCAGGGCGTCGGGAGTAAATTCGATTTCGGCCTCTTCCATATTGAAGAGCCGTTGGTACTGCCGGACCAAGGCGTTACGCGGTTCCTGGAGCACACGGATCAAGGACGATTCGTCCAACTGCTCCAAGGAGGTGAGGACCGGGAGCCTGCCGATCAGCTCGGGAATCAGCCCGAAGTGCAGGATGTCTTCGGAATTGACCTGCAAGAGCAGATTGCTGTCCCGCCGTTCCCGGTCGATCGAAATCGTCTGACCGAAACCGATCGACTTTTTGCCGAGCCGCTGGGAGACGAGGTCCTCGATTCCGACGAACGTGCCGCCGCAAATGAAAAGGATGTTGGTCGTATCGATTTGAATGTATTGCTGTTCCGGGTGTTTCCGTCCTCCTTGCGGCGGGACATTGGCGACGGTTCCTTCGAGCATCTTCAACAGGGCCTGCTGCACCCCTTCCCCGGAAACGTCGCGGGTGATCGAGACGTTTTGGCTCGTTTTGCCGATTTTGTCGATCTCATCGATATAAATGATCCCGCGTTGGGCCGCCTCGACGTTGAAATCGGCGGCATGCAGCAGTTTCAGGAGGAGGTTTTCGACATCTTCCCCGACGTAGCCCGCCTCGGTCAAGGTCGTCGCATCGCCGATCGCGAACGGAACGTCCAAGATTTTCGCGAGCGTTTGGGCGAGCAACGTTTTGCCCGAGCCGGTCGGACCGAGCAGGAGCACGTTCGATTTGTCGAGAACGACGCTGTCGTCGGTCTCCCGGTTGATGAGCCGCTTATAATGATTGTGAACGGCGACGGCAAGAACCTTTTTAGCCTGTTCCTGCCCGACGACGTATTCGCTCAGTTTGCCGACGATTTCGCGGGGGGAGGGGACTCGGGAAAGCGGCTGGGCATTTGAGCCCCGACGCCGTTTTTCCTGTGTCAGGATCGATTGGCAAAGTTCGATACATTCCGCGCAGATATAGACGTCGCCCGGTCCTTCGACCAAGGGGCCGACTTCCCGGAAACTTTTGCGACAAAAAGAACAAAATGCGTTTTTCTTCGTCGGCGTACCCCGCCCCGTCGAATTGAAATCCCGTCCCGAGGACATAAAATGAACCCTTTCCGTTAATGCCAGTTATTCGATTTTTTCAGCCGTTTTGAATGCAATCGTTTCGTACAAACGATCTCATTCGAAAATCTTTCCCTGACCAAACCTTTTGAGATCATTCCAACAGTTGGCGGATTGAACCGCGGCGACCTTCGATCGACCGCGAAAACCTCGTCCATTTTTGAAACGTCTCACTCGAAAGGGCTAATATTCGTCCTTGGAACCGCCCCCGGCATCCTTACTTGATTCGAGTTCGTTTTTTTCCTCCCTGGGTTTTCGTGCTTTCCGGGGCTTCAAATACCGGCATACCGTAGCCGGTAAGGGCGGTAGGCTTCGCCCTCTGTCAAAACGCGGCCTCGTTGGGCCGCTGCTGCACTGAAGACGGAAATTTTTAACCGGCTTGAGTATATATGCGGCGACCGGGCCGTTCGGAGAAGCACTTCAAAAACAAGACAGGATTTCTTTTGCATCGACCGGATTTTTGTCCGACTTTGCAAAAGTCCTTTGCCGTGTTCTCTTCGTTGTAACTACGATATATGATACTCCGATGTTCGTTTTTTTGTATCAAATCCGGAAAAAAATATTTTTTAAATTGGATTTTCAAAAAAGACAACGAGCCGGGACCTGTGGTCCCGACTGTCGATCGCAAAAGCAAAGTTTGGCGCCGGCAGTCGGGAGCATAGCTCCCGGCTCGTGGTGTATTGAACGTGCGAGCTAGACGTTTTTTAGCCCCGCATCGCTTCGGAGAGAATTCGGGACGTATTCGGCCGCATGATTCGCGGGTCAACCTCGTTGCCTTCCAAAAGCGTTTTCCGGACCTCTTTTCCGGAAATGAAAACCGGCTTTTCGTCCTTGTGATTTTCCATTAAATCGACACGACCGATCGATTCGTAGTAGGCGGCAAAGCCGACATTGAGCGGCTTGAGTTTCAAATCCCCCTTGAGCTGGTTGAAGATTTCCTGAGCGCCGAAATCCCCCCAAATCGGAGTACCGTCGTGATAGGGAGCATCGGCATGTTTGCGACCGATGATCAAATCGGTATAGCCGAAATTCTGACGGTAAATCGCGTGCATCACCGCCTCTTTCGGCCCGCCGTAAAACATCTTGATATCGAGTCCCAAGAGCAGTACCCGGTCGGGTACCTGCTGTCCGAGCTTTTTCCAAAGTTCGACGTCGCTGTCCCCTTCCCCGAGAACGCGGTCGGAAATCAAATGCTCGTAGGTCCGCATCCGGATCTCGGCGTTGACGTCGTCCCCTTTGGTTTCTCCCAGCAGCGGATTGAGACAGGCTCCGGCATTGAAACCGGCCTTGAGCAGGGTCTCCAATCCGTAAACGAGGGCATACTCGTGCGCCCTGTGCAGCGGATTGCGGGTTTGAAAGGCGACAACCCGTTCCCAGCCCGTCTTTTCGAGCGTTTGGCGAACCTCGTAGGGCGAAAGGACGTACTTCCCGAACGCCGGATTTTTCGGCTGCGGCAGCACCCAGATATTCCCGCCCAAAAGATGCGTTTTCGCATCGTCTTGAATCAACACCATATCCGCGCCCGGATGGTCGGTCCGATCCGTCAAATAAACGCTCCTGAGATAATGCATTTTATCCCAGGGGAAAATGTCGCTCAGTTCGAGAATCGCGACGATTTCGCCTTGCGAATTGACGATCGCGACCTCTTCGCCGACCAAAAGTTGCTCGGCCAGCTCGGTGGTAACGGGGAGCGAAAGCGGAATCGTCCAGGCATACAGCTTGCCGTTGACTTCGATTACCGACTCTTCGAGAACCCGATGATAGGTCCGCGCGTCCATCGGCCCGAGCAGCGGGCTCAAACCGCCGTCCCCGAAACGGTACACGGTCGAAAGATCGGCGTCACTGACCGGAACTTTCTTCAGCGTCGCCGCCTTTTTCTTGAAATCGTCAATCTCCCGACTCGCAACGGTTCGACAAACCGGCTCACTCAATCCCCCGTGGGGGGCAATCAGTCCTGACATGGGCGTTTTTTTAAAATTAAGAATTATGAATTATGAATTAAGAATTACGACCAAGAACAATTGCGTCTAGAAAAGAAAAACGATAACTCATCTTTCTCTAAACTCTTCATTCTAAATTATCAATTCTTAATTCCGAAAGGTTTTACGACGGGTTTTTGAGGATATCGCATTTGGGCGCAACCTTGTCGATGTTCGGCGTCAGGTCCATATCGTAGCCGTTCATCGTCCAGGAGAACAGGTCGCGGACCAGCTTCATCATCTCGGCATCTTCCCAGAATTCGTTCCGATGCCCCATCGAGCAGTACATCACCCGGCCTTGGCCCTGCTTTCTGGCCCAGGTCGCCGGGAATGGCGGTCGCTGGTACTGCTCCCCCTTCATTCCCTCGGTTTCCTGCGTCAAAATGACGTGCATGTCCTTGTTGAAATTCTTGAGGGCATACCATTCGTCGTAATACTTGAACGAATCCCCCTTGCGTTCGAGCCAGGGGACTTCGACCGGCCGGGAAACTTTCATCACCGCGTCCTGCTGCGGACCGTGGGAAATGAACTCGGCCCCGAGCATCCGGATGTACGGATCGACGTTTTCCTGGTTTTCGTAGGGCGCCCCTTCCGTTTTCCAAGTGTCCGTCGCGGAATGAAAGGCGAGGAATCCGACCCCGCCGTTGATCGCTTCGAGGAAACGCTTC
>JAVBQI010000136.1:0-7118 GCA_031549145.1 Thermoguttaceae bacterium
ACCGGTCATTCATTCGGCCCGAATGAAACTCCAGATACTGTGTTCCGCACAAAAAATGAGCCAAGGGACTTCCGGAGCGAAGCGATGAAAGCCCCGAAACCGCGAGGGTCGGTTTTGAAGTTGCGGTTCAATTTTTACGCGGAGGGCAATATTTTTCCAGCACCCGAAGCAGCTCCTTGTTCTTGTCCCATTGTTCCGTCGACGCCAGCAACCGCACCCGATCCCACAACGGCTTCACGCCGCCCACCAAAAGATCCTCTCGCGTGGTGTCAACCCATGTTCGGTACTTTGCCGTCCCCTTGCCAAATAACGCACCTCCCTTGCCCGCCAAGTATTCCAACGCGCGATAAACGTCCAGATTCTCCTGCGCCTGCCGCGGAATCCCTTGAGGGCACCTCTAGTAATTTGATAATCCAAAGACTATGAACGTTTGTATCCTTGTTTTTCCGAAGCCGGGACTACAGGTCCCGGTTGGTCAGCGGAATTTTTAGAGGTTGCCTTGAAATATTCCGAGGACTTCGCGAAGGACCTGCCGTCCAGGCATTTGGTGCTACCGCACCGAGATACTGTGCTCCGCACAAAAATTGAGCCAAGGGGCTTCCTGAGCGAAGCGACGAAAGCCCCGAAACCGCGAGAGTCGAGTCCGAAGCTCCGGTTCAAATTTTTCGCGGAGAGCGATAATATCCTCGCTCCCGTTGGTCGCTTTCCTCTCATCCGCAAAGCGACCAACGGGAGCGGTGATGCCCGCCGAGCGGCAGCTCGAAACGCCTCGACGGCAGGTCGCCGACGGTGTATCCGGCTTCGAGGCCCGGCATGGGGTCCGCGGGATGTTCCGGGATACGGCAAGGAACGCATTCCCCGTAGACGCGTTTGAGGTTTATTTCGCCGGGGGTGGAGGCGATCCTTTTTTTACGGTCACCGCGGTGCCTTTTTTTCGTTTGGCATTTTTCGCGGACGCGGCTTTCTTTTTCTTTTTTTTTCGGTGTTTTCAAATTTGATCTTGCAGGACCAATTCGAGCGATTTTCGCCCGAGTTCGTGAATGCTTTCGAAGGCGAAGGCGTCGACTGGATTGAGGACCTGACCGAAGGGGGCGTTCTTTCCGACGGCCTGCATCTCCTGGTAGTAAGTTTGTGCGAACTGGAGAAAGAGGGTTTCGCGTGGGGAGTTGGGAGCGATGGTTTTCGGGGCGCTGTCATCGGGGGTTTGTCGTTTCATGGTGAGCGGAAAAATAGGGAACAGGACTGGAAACCCCTGGATATACCCTATGTCCCGCAGTCGCGCAACTGGGATTGAGCGCAACCCGGAAAGCGAGGGGCGGAAACGGCGGGCGCAAAATGTCGATGGTCGGTTTCCGCTTAAAACGCCGTGTCATTTCGAGCGAAGCGAGAAATCTCACCCTCGCCGAAGGACTCGGAATTCCCGGCCCCTCTCGCGAGGGTGAGATTTCTCCTTGCGCTTCGCTCCAGTCGAAATGACGGTCGGGATTTTTCAGGAGCTTGTTCCTATTTCGTCCCCGGAACCAGCCGCTGCACGCCCGCGTCGATGTATTGCCAGCCCTTGGTCTGTTTGCAATGTATCGCGAGCTGGTTCCTGCCCGGTTGGATCGCTTTTTTCAAGGCGGCGTTCATTTCGACGGGAACGTAATTGCTGACGTGTCCTTTGATCGAAAACACGAGTTCGCCGTTCCAATAAATTTCGCAATCTTCGTCATAAAACAGGTTCAAGAGCAATTCCTCCGGATGCCGGGCGGCGTCCTCGGAAATCTCGATCGATTTGCGAATCCAAATGTCGCCCGATCGCCAATCGGTTCGAACCGCCGTGTTCGGGGTTTCTTTCGCCCCGAAACCGCCTTCGCCTTCGTTCCAGGCGGAATCGTCGAATTCGGTCTTTTCCCAGTTTTCCGCCGGTTGCTCGATCGTCCATCTCCAAAGAGAAGCCGCTTCCCGCGCTGTCGGGACCAACATCTCCAGCGTCGGCGGCGGGAGCTGGAGCCGATTGTTCGAAGCCCAGAGCTTTTCGGCGTCGAACTTGTCAACTTTACGGTCGTAGGTCATCAGCCCGTTGACCTCGATCTCGACGTCCGTCGTTTGCGTGTAAACGGCCGCCGAAAGACCTTGGCCGATCATCGGATGCATCATCCGGTTCAGTTGGTCGTATCGGTTGAAAAGCGATTCCTTTTCCTCGAACGACTGGTATCCCCAGTTTTTGTCGTCCTGCCAAGTGTGCCCTTTGACCGGCATGCCGAGCCCGCCGTACTCTCCGAGAACGACGGCCCGGTTTTCTTCGACCGGCGGTACGCCCGGCCCCGGATAAACGTGTATATCGTGCACGTCGCCGACGCCACGATCGGTCCAACCGCTCGCGCTGTCGACGAGCCGCGTCGGATCGAGCTCCCGGCAATAATCGACGATGCCCGCCGTGTTGTATTGGCCCCAGCCTTCGTTAAACGGAACCCACATCACGATGCAGGGATGATTTTCGAGCGAACGGATCATCTCCTTCAACTCGGCCCGGAACTGGGCGTCCGATTCGGGCGTCCGCTCGGGATCGGGGTCCTTAAGGTCGATGTATTTCTCGCCGCTCGGCATGTCCTGCCAAACGAGAATCCCATGCTTATCGCAATGATAATAAAACCGGTCCGGCTCGACCTTAACGTGCTTGCGGAGCATGTTGAAACCGAAATCTTTCGTCCGGATTACGTCGTATTCGAGTGCTTTGTCGGTCGGAGCCGTATACAGCCCGTCCGGCCACCAACCTTGATCGAGCGGGCCGTGTTGAAACAGGAATTTGCCGTTGAGCAACATCCGGGTGATTCCCTTCTCGTCTTTTCCGAGTCGGCTTTCCCGCATCGCGAAGTAGGAATCGACCGAATCGAGCGTTTTTCCTTTGCGAAGGATCACAACCTTGAGATCGTAAAGGAACGGCGAACCCGGCGTCCAAGGTTTCAGATTTCGGATCGGCAGGGTGATCGCCGTTTTCCCCTCCTTGAGACCACCTTTCACGATCAACCTCCCGCGCGCGAACACGCTCGCCTCGACCCGGTCGCCGGGCTCAAGGTTCGCGGTTTCGAGATTGAGCTGAATTTCGCTTTTCTCAAGGTTCGCGACCGCCTTGATCTTCGTGAGTCGGGTCGGGTCGACCGGTTCGATCCAAACGGTTTGCCAAATGCCGGTTACGGCCGTGTACCAAATTCCGTGCGGGTTGCTCAGCTGCTTCCCGCGCGGCTGGGTGCCGCCGCGCTGCTCGGTCGGGTCCCAAACCGAAACGACGAGCGTCTGCTCGCCGGTTTCGTTGAGCGCATCGGTAATGTCGTAAAAAAACGGGCTGTAACCTCCCTTGTGCCGGCCGATCTCCTTGCCGTTAAGAAAGACGGTTGAATCCCAATCGACGGCCCCGAAATTCAGGAGGATGCGTTTGCCCTTCCAGTTTTTGGGAACCTCGAACGTCCGTTGGTACCAGAGCCGGTTCTCGGGACCGACTTTTTTGCCGACCCCCGAGAGGGCGGATTCGATCGCGAAGGGGACGAGAATTTTGCCTTCGAACGCTTCCGGCCGGGGATCGTTTTCGCCAATCACCGCATAATCCCAGAGACCGTTGAGGTTTTTCCAATCTTTCCGGACAAATTGCGGCCGGGGGTATTCCGGCAGTGGCCGGGCCGGATCGACCTGCTTCGCGAATTCCGTCATGATTTTGCCTTCGACCGGTTTCCAATCGGCGGCGGTTAGCGGACGATTCGACGCGACGAAAAGCAATGTCGCGACGAACAACAAAAGAAGGGGGGTTCGGATCATGATGTGGTCCTTTTCGTGTTTAGGTTGTAAGCTAAAGATTGTAGGCTGTAGTTAGAAGGCGGCGGCAACGGTTTGAAACAGGGCAAAGAGCCGCATGTGCAGCGCAGCGTAACTTGCGGACCTTGTGCCGAGTTGGAAGTCGGAGAGGTCCGGGCCTTATATACCGTAGCCGGTATGGGCGGTAGGCTTTGCCCTCAATCAAACCGCGGCCTCGTTGGGCCGCTGCCGTACTGAAGACGGGAATTTTAAACCGGCTTGAGTATACGAGGTCCGTAAGTTGCGTCGGAGTACCGACTGCACTTACGGCTCTTTTTGCCGCGAAAATCAATTTTGTACGATTCGATTCGAAATGACCGCCGGGTTTTTTGGCGAAGACGATTTTCACGATTTTTGCACTTCAACCTACAGCCTACAGTCTATAGCCTACAGCCTCGAAAATCAAACCTGAAACAGATTCGTGCTGAGGTATTTCTCGCCGCGGTCCGGGAAGAGAACGACGATGTATCCCTTGTCGATCCGGTCGGCGACGGCGAGTGCGGCCAACATCGCCGCACCGCTGCTCATGCCGACGAAAATACCTTCCTCATGCACGATCTTGCGCGACATTTCAAAGGCTTCTTCCGATTCGACCATGATGCTGTAATCGATTTGACCCGGATCGTAAATCTCGGGAACAATCGCTTCCTCCATATTTTTCAAACCTTGAATATAATGTCCCTTGACCGGATGGGCTTCGATAATTTTGATCCCCGGGTTATTCTCCCGCAACCCCATCCCGACCCCCATGAGCGTCCCCGAAGTACCGAGCGAGGAGACGAAATGACTGACCCGGCCGCCGCTTTGCTTCCAGATTTCGGCCGAAGTCGCCTGGTAATGCGCCAATTTGTTGTAGACGTTGGAAAACTGGTCGGGATTGAAATACTTTTCCGGAAATTCGGCGACGAGCTCGCGGCATTTTTGAATCGCTCCGTCGGTTCCCAGTTTCGCCGGGGTCAACGTCAGCTTTCCGCCGAATCCTTTGATCATTTTCTGCCGTTCGACCGAAACGGCTTCGCTCATCACGATTTCGACTTCGTAACCGAGCACGGTTCCGATCATCGCCAACCCGATACCGGTGTTGCCCGAGGTCGCTTCAATGATCGTTTTGCCCGGTTTCAGTTTGCCGTCTGCCTGCGCCTGGAGAATCATTTTCAAGGCGATCCGATCCTTGATGCTGCCGGTTGGGTTGAAGCCTTCCAACTTGGCGAAAATTTCGACGTTCGGATTGGAATGCAACTTGCGGATTCGGACGAGCGGGGTGTTGCCGATCGTGTCCAAAATATTGTCAAACATAAAGCGTTTTCGATAATGTGAGGATACTCCCGTCCACGCAAACGGGCATGGGAAACGCGGGACAGGCGGGCCAAAAACCGGGAAGGGGTTATTGTACTCTTGTGCCGTTCGTCTTTCAAGACACGTTTGACGGTCTCGCGAGGATTGCGGAGTCAAATGCGGCTTTCTGGCCCTCGCGGCTTCCTTCTGAAATTCCCGGGCTACGGCATACCAAAACCACCCTATTGCAACAAACGGAACGTCGATGTAAACTCACGGTTGAAATTCTTGAAATCGCGGTCTTCCGGCCCGCGCTGTTTTTTTACCTCAACCCTTTCCTGATCTCGGACGGGTCGTTTCCCCTATGATTACCCCTCTTGAAACCGCTCGCGTCCAACTTGAGTACCCGAAATACACGGCCGGAGAAAAGGTCGCTCTTTTCATCCCCTGTTACGTCGACCAATTTTATCCAATGATCGGTCGGGCGACGGTCCAGTTGCTTGAAGAGGCCGGAATTTCGCCCGTTTTCCCGAAAGAGCAAACCTGCTGCGGCCAACCGGCGTTCAACAGCGGTTATTGGAACGACACCCGCAAGGTGATCGACCACTTCGCGAAGGTGTTCGAGTCGTATCCCTGGATCGTAACCCCGTCCGGCTCCTGCGCGGCGATGTGCCGGCTCTTTTACGAGGAAGCCGCGCCCGGTTCGCTCGGGGCGGCAGTCGGCAAACGGGTCTTCGAAATCTGCGAATTCCTGGTCAACGTCCTCGGGATCACCGATACGGGGGCGAGGTATGCCAAAAAAGTGACGATGCATATCGGCTGTCATACCCGGCGGGAACTCGGCGTCGCGGAACCGGCAATGACCCTGCTGCGAAGTATTCGCGATTTGGAATACCTCGAACTGCCGAATATGGACGAATGTTGCGGTTTCGGCGGGACCTTCAGCGTCAAGATGCCGGGCACCTCGCTCGCGATGGGCAAAAAGAAAATCGAAAACATCCAAAAGACCGGTGCCGAGGTCGTCGCGACGACCGATATCAGTTGTGCGATGCATTTCGGCGGCATGATGCGGCTCGATCCGACAATGCGGGACATCCCGGTCGTGCATCTGGCCGAGTTGCTGATCCGGAAATGAGTGACGAAATCCGGTCGTTTTTCAGAAGTCCCGATCGTGTACCGTAGCCGGTAAGGACGTTAGGCTTCGCGCTCCATCAAATCGCGGCCTCGTTGGGCCGCTGCCGTGTTGAAGACGGGAATTTTAAACCGGCTTGAGTATAACGTTTGATCGTATGATCTTTTATGACTACAAAACACGGAAGTTTATCGGATCAGGCTCGCCGCCGGCTGGCGGCGGGCGACCTCATCCTACGCGGTTTCGACAACGACGAAATCGCCGATATGACCCAATCCTCGCTCTCCTCCGTCCGGCGGTAGAGAAAAAAGGTCGAGGAAAACGGTCTGCTCGGACTGGCCCGAAAAGCCCAGTCGGAACGACCCCGCGAACTCGGCAAAGCCGAACGACAACAACTCAAAGATATCATTCGACAAAAACCGACCGAGTACGGCTATCCCACCGGCCGGTGGACCTCCCGGATCGTCGCCGGGAACTTGCAGTTCCATCGCAGTCGCCTTCGGTCTCGATAAACCGCTCCGCGTTGCTGCGCTCGTTTTCATAAAGCGCTCATTCTAATCGAAAAGCAAGCGACCAACGGAAGCGATTACTGATCTTCACAAAAAATATCAAATCGGGCTGCTGTTTTCGGTGTTCGGTTTTTTACATGAAGGTCAATCATCGCAACGGAGCGGAAGCTCCGGACGCCTCGATGGCAGATCGTCGTTTCAAAAGCCGAACGTCAAATCGACGAAACAGCGCCCGCCGAGGTCAAGCACTGGCGGCGTTACGTTTGGCGGCGGATCAAAAAAAAGCCGGCAAACACGGTTTGACGCTGGCCGTCTCGGACGATCATCTGCCATGGAAGCATTTGCGGACGTTGTTTCGGCTTATCGAACCTTGC
>JAVBQI010000048.1:0-9059 GCA_031549145.1 Thermoguttaceae bacterium
ACCACTTGTTTAACAATTCCCCCGGGCTTATCGCAGTTTTCCACGCCCTTCAAAGCCTTCTGATGCCAAGACATCCTCCATACGCCCTTAATAGCTTGATCACAAATATTTCATACTCCTCTTGAGAGGACAGAGGACAGAAAACAGAGGACAGAATAAATTCCGACCTTTGCCACAATCCCATTGTCCGCGAAGAAGTAGATTTCTTTGTGGCTATAATCGCCCAACGGTATGATCCACCTTTGGGCGGTAACGACATATATTTAAATCTACCTAACGCGCTCTATAAAACAACAAATCGGTTTTGGCGATCTCCGTTTCGGCCTTGCGGTCGAATCTCGGATCACCGCACTTGTGAATTATAGTGCAGATGCCACTCTTGCTCTTCCTAATTGTCAAAGATCAAATTCTCTCGGCGAACCTTATTGGGTCGAAAAGAGAATATAAGTTTACCCTTGGGAAACGTTCTGTCAACGGGCCGGAGAAAATTTTTTCAACTTCCCGAAAACCGACGGCCGCGATTTCTCGCAAACCCTTTGCGCTGAACAACTTACGTCAAACAATGCAGTGCCGTTCCTCAAGTGTCAAAGTAGTATATCCGCTCCCGGAAAGTTTCAAAGGGGGGAGCGGGAATTTTTTCGTAATTTCCCCTTTCTCGCTTTTTGAGGCGTATTCGGGTATATTATGTGTCTGCATAAGAAACACGGAATACCGGCTAAATGGGTATCAGTGACGTGTGCAGCACAAGTAATGAGAACACAGTTTTTTGAGGATCAGGCCCGATGTCCGAGGAAATCGTCGATTGGCTTAACCGGCTGGGAAACAAGGACGAACAGGCGGCGCAAGAGTTTTGGGAGCAGTATTTTTCGAAACTGGTCCGGCTCGCCCGACGCAAATTGGAAGGGGTGCCGCTTCGGAGTGCCGATGAGGAAGATGTCGCCCTGAGCGCGATGCACAGTTTTTGCCGGGGGCTGGCCGCCCATAAATTCGAGGACATTGCCGGGGCGGACGAGCTTTGGAAGCTGCTGGTTACGATCACGGCTCGCAAAGCATGTGCCCAACGTCGGATGCATTTCGCCCAAAAACGGGGAGCCGGCCGGGTCCGCGGCGAATCGGTGTTCGTTCGTTCCGACGGCGAGCAATCCCTGTTCGGCGAAGGGATCGGCGGGGTGCTCGGCAACGAACCAACGCCGGAACTGGCGCACGGCGTCGCGGAAAACTGCCGGCAAATGTTGGATTCGCTCGGGGACGAAACGCTTCGCAAGATCGTCGTTTTGACGCTGGAAGGGTACAAAACCGAGGAAATCGCCGGCCAACTCGGTTGTGCCCGCCGGACCGTCGAGCGAAAGTTGCAGCTCGTCCGGAAAAAATGGGAGAATATTTGTTAGGCTTGAACCGGGTTCGATTGACGCGGGGTACCGGCTAAATGAGGTTGTTGGCATCGCGCAATTGAGAAAAAACACTTCCTCTTTACACTTTGAACCGATATGTCGATTCGTTTTTTTTGTTCCCAATGCCGTTGTCTGCTCGAAGTTCCGGACGAAATCGCCGGCCGGCCCACCGAATGCCCGCAGTGCAAGGCGATTCAGGAGGCCCCCTCGCACAGCCCGCCGCCGCCTGCCGACGGCGCTTACCAGGCCCAGCCGCTTTACGGCCCGCCGCCGGGGTTGCAGGAGGTCGAACCGTCGGAGCCGGTGTTGACCAAGATTTCGTTTTCGAAAGTATTCGAAGATACATGGAGAATTTTTACCCGTCAGTTCTCGCACATGATTCTCATGGGACTGATCGTCGGCGGGCTTTCCATGCTCTTTGGGATCATTCTCTATATCGGTATCGGAATTGTGTTTGCACTCGTACTTCCTGCGATGCATTTGACGTTTTCTCCTTCTCATACAATGCATGTGATCGAATCTTCCTGGGACAAGCACGACGGTTCGAATCATCTTTTTTCCGATTCGGACCAGGAAGGAGAGGGAGATGTTGATGGCGACGAAACCGCCGAGCATCCTCCGACCGGCTTTCTGCCGCTCGATTTTGATACAACGCGACATAAAATCGATCCTACCCCGCTGGTTGTGGGCGTAACGATCGCCGGCGTGCTGCTCTTGTTCGGACTTCTCATTTTTTCACTTATTTGTCTTTGGCTTTATGCCGGTCAGGTCGCATTGATGCTGCAATTGGCTCGCGGCAAAAAACCTTCGCTCACCGTTCTTTTCAGCGGCCTGAAATACCTGGGAAAGTACATTTACATCGCCGCCTACATCGCGATCATCGTTATGCTTCTCGGAACCGCGGTCGTTCTGCCCGGTATCGTTCTGACCGTTTTTTCGTTGGGCGTTTCTCTGGACGGCGTTGTTCATCCGGAAATGTCGCTTTTCCTTCCAGGCCTGATTTTGTGTATCGTCGGCAGCATGATCGGAGGGTTGATGCTGATTTATATCAACCTGATTTACGGTTACGGCTACTTTTTCGCCGTCGATCGCGGCGAAGGGGCCAACGAGTCGCTGCGACATTCGCGGCAATTCGTGCGGCACAACTTTTGGACGATTCTCGGCCTGGCGATCGTCCTGATGCTGATTTTGATGATCGTCGGGACAGTGCCTTTTGCATTTATCGTTACGATCCCCTTCATGGTCTGTTTTGCAACCGTCATTTACCTCGCGATGACCGGACAAAAAATCGCGCAGTAACGCGCACTCCGCGACCTCAGGTCGCGGCTCTCTTTTGCTCTCCTTTCTTTCTTTTCAATGCCTCCTAAAAAATCTTCCAAACACTCGAAATCGAAAAAAGCGGCCCCGGCAACCGCCGCCAAATCCGCGACGCCTGCCAAACCGCAGGCGGTCGCGAAAACGCCGCGAAAACGGCGTTGGTATCATGTCGTGATCCCGTTCATGCTTTTTCTCTTCGTTTTCGGAGGGACCGACGCCTTTCTGTTGCGGGATGCCGGAGCGTTCGCGAGTGCTCTTTTTTTCGTGCTCGTTTTGCAGTGGGACCTCTTCCCCAAACTGCCGTTTCCGATCACCCGGCTGCGAAAATCGCTCATCTCCGGACTGCTGCTGCTCGGCTACTTCGCGGTCGTGCTGTTCCTGATTCCTCCGGTTCGAATCGCCCGGGACACCACTTACCTGACAGAGCCGAAAACGGCCGACGGGCAGCGCATCGATTACGAAAAGGGGATCGAGCAAAAGATCGATCCCGACGATCGGTCGGAAGAGAACGGGCTGCGACCGTTGGCCGAAGCCCTCGGGCCGGGTATCCTGCAACCGGCGTTCGATACGCCGTCCGAAGATCGGGAAAAATACTGGAACGCTCTTTGCGAAAAACTGCGGCTTGATCCCAACACGCGACCGAAGCTCGCGTTTCAATCGGCCGCTTCTTTCTTGAAAACCCGGAAAGAAGGGGAAGAATCGCCGATCAAAACGGCTCTGCGGCTCGGCGAAAAACCTTGGACGAAAGAGGAATTTCCGGTTGCCGCCGATTGGATTGCGGCCAACAGCCCGGTCTTCGATCTTTTTGCCGAAGCGGTCGCGAAGCCGGAATTTCGCTTGCCGATGTTGAAAATTCGGGACTTTCAGCCGCTCGACTCCCGAGAAATCCCGTCGCTTTCGACAACGGAAATTTTCCGCAATCTGCGGCTGCGTCTCCTTTTCGAGCTGGGCGAAGGAGAACCCGAAAAGGCTTGGGCCGATTTGAGAACGCAATTCCGATATGCCCGGCATTTGACCCGAACGGCCGTTCGGGAAATGGACGCGATACATGCCGGTTGGTGGGTCGAGGAAGCGGTTCAATCGGGGCTGCTGCTGTTGCAGTACGGAAATTTCTCCAACGAAGAACTGCAAAAACGGTTCGAGGAATTGCGGGAATTTTGGGGACCGCCCAACGAAAAAACGTCGCGCAACATTTTTTTCGCCGAGCGGCTGATTTTGCTCGACCGGTTTCAATCCTACGCATTCGGCCGAAATCTCGGGTCGGACTCTCCGGAGTCGTTCGTTTTTCATGGGCCGAACCGGTTCGCCCGTTTTTTCTATTGGAATCGGATTCTTGTCCGCATCAACGATTATTTCGACTGGTTGGAGGCCCAGGGCGGGGCGAAAGACGCCTTTTTCGGTTCGATGCCGATTCGAGGAAATACTTCGCCTTGGAGCGAAATCATTCAATACGGCATTTTCAAAGCCGTACCTGAAAAGGCCGGCAGAAACGCGATTTTGAGTTGGAACGACCAAAACCGTTCGTTTGAGAAATCGGGCAAAGACGCTCGAACCAAGACGGCGATGTTGGAAACGGCCTTTTACTTGGCGATGTACCGCAATGTCCACGAGGGGACATTCCCGGAAAAACTGGAGGACCTGTCGCAAAAGACGCCGGAAGATCCGTTCAATGTCGAGCGACCGTTGCTTTACAAACGCTCGGAAACGGGGGACGGTTACACCCTGTACAGCGTCGGCCCGAACGGCGTCGACGACGACGGTTTGAACCGGCGCGAGCGGCCCGAGGCCGACGACATCGCGATTCGAATGCCCTGATTGCAACGAAGAAACACGAGCCGGGACCTGTGCCCCCGGCTCGTGTTTCTTAAGACAGCTCCGAATACTCGCGGAGCAATTTTTGTGCCGATTGCTCGACCGAAAAAAGACGTTCGGCTTTCTTTCGCGACTCGTTGGCCCATGTTTTTCGAAGTGAGGCGTCTTGCAGAATTGCCGATAGTTTTCCCCTCAACGCACCCGGATCGTTCGGGGGAAAGAGCATCTCCCGGTTCGGCAAAATTTCCGCCGTGCCGCCGACATTGCTCGCGAGAATCGGGCAGCCGCAAGCCGAGGCTTCGAGCAAGACGCGGCCCAGCGGCTCCTGCCGGGCCGGATGCACCAGCAGCGTCAGCTCCGTGAGCAGTTCCGGAACATCGCTCCGAACACCAAGAAAATGAACGCGGCCGCGAAACGGCGGTTCGGCCGCCTTTTCCCTGAGCCGTCTTTCAAATTCGAGCGATTCCTCCTTTTCCGAAAACCGCGAGCCGATCACCAAAAGATGCGGATCGAGCGATTCCAAAACTGGGCCGAGGGCTTCCAACAAAATGTCCTGCCCTTTTCGCGGCCCGATTTGACCGATCGTCCCCAGCAGCGGCCGGGCGGGCGGAATGCCGAGTTCCCGATGCAAAAAGCCGCTCGGCGGTTTCGGAGCGAATTTCGCGAGATCGACGCCGTTGTAAAGCGTCCGGCAGCGGTCGGCGTCGATTCCTTGGGCGAGATGATAGGCTCGGGTCGCCTCGGAAACGGCCAACAGTCGGGAATGCCGGTTCAAATCACAAACCGCCTGCCGGGAAAGCCGGATGATGTCCCGGATGTGGGAAATGCCGGGGATTTCAAGCTCCGCGAGCACCGGGCCGCTAAGCCGGCCCATCGAAAGGCTGTTCGCGTGCAACAGGTCGCAACGGCGTTTCGCGAGCAGCCCGGCGAGCCGTTCCCGTTTTTCGGCGAGGGAAAAGGTCGCGAAATTTTCCCGTTCCGGATCGAACCAGGGAACGAGTTCGACGCCGAGACCGCGAAACGCTTCGGCGAGCGGCCCCTGCGGCGGGGCGATCGCCATCAGCCGCAGTCCCGCCGATTGCAAAAAAGGCAACACGGCGAGCAACGATTGTTCCCCGCCGTTCAAAGAGCCGAACTCACACAAAAATGTGACGTGCATTCCGAGGTTGTTGATTCAAGATCATATACTCAAGCCGGTTAAAATTCCCGTCTTCAATACAGTAGCCGGACCAACGAGGCCGCGGCTTGACCGAGGGCGAAGCCTACCGCCCATGCCGGCGACGGTATACGCGGTATGTCAGGACTTTGAAATTCCGATTATCGGGACCGTTTTTGGAGCGAACGGAAGCCGATCGCGGCGGCGCCGATTAAGGCCGCTTCGTACCCGAGCGAGGTTTTTTCGATCGCAACATGCTCGTTGGCCGCCCAAAATGCGTGCTTTTTGAAGGAACGCCGGATTTCCGGGGCCAGCAAATCGAACGCTCCGCTCACCCCGCCGCCGATCACGATTTTCGCCGGGTTGATCAGGTTGGCCGCATTTCCCAGGGCCGTTCCAATCAGTTGCGCCGAGGTTTCCAACACACCGAGGGCGATATCGTCCCCTTTTCTCGCCAATTCGGCGATTTCCGCCGCCCCGCACGGTTTGTGACGCGGTCGCATCGTGCTGAAACGTCGGGCGATCGCCGGGCCGGCCGCTTCGACTTCGAGACAACCATGATTCCCGCAGCCGCATTTCGAGCCGTTTTCGACGACGATAAAGTGCCCGATCTCTCCGGCGTTGCCGAAATGCCCTCGATAAATGTCGCCGTTGAGTACCAGCCCGCCGCCGATCCCGTTGCTGATCGTCATCCAAAGGAAATCATCGACATCCCCGCAAATCCCGAACAGCTTTTCGGCGTAGGCGCAGGCGTTGACGTCGTTTTCAATCGCGACGATCGGCAGACCGGTCCAATCCGCGATGATTTCGGCGATCGGCAGATCGCGGATACCGGAAAAGGGGGCGAAGACCCACATTCCCGTTTTCGGGTCGGCCAATCCCGGGACGTTGACGCCGACGGCGTCACACGAATCGACCGGTCCCAGCTTCGCGATCAACTCCCGAAGGTCCGAGAGCAACTGCTCCTGGGTCGCGTCCACGGGGAGCGATTGTTTCTCGACCGAACTCAGTTGGCAAGTTCCCCGGACTCGCGTCCCGGAGCCTTCCGTTCGAATGTCCGCGATCGCGGCCATGATTTTCGAACCGCCGATATCAAGAGCCAGAATTTTTTGAGGCATTTTTGAAAAGAAGGGATTTTGAAAAAAGATCAAAAAAGAATTCCGAGAATTATCGACGTTCCTCGCACACTCGTCAAGTCGGAGCCGCCCTATTTAGCCGGTACTCCGCGCTTCAACCCAACTCCGTCTCGATCGTTGTCGCCTTCGGACTTTGATTTTGCAGCTCCCATTGCCGGAGCGTTTCTTCCAAGGAGACGAACGAAAAGGCCGAGAGCAGTCGGTTGAGCCGGGATTCCGTCCGGTGCAGGTTGAGATAATGCCGGAGCCGGCTTTTGAACGGTGCCCCCGGGACACGCGGTTGCTCCGGGTCGATTTCCCAAGGGTGCATATAAAAGACGAACGGTCGGCCGCTGCGGTTGATCGATTGCAGCATATGCCGGGTCAGCCGGAACGGGAACAGGCGGAAGTACCCGCCGCCGCCGGCCGGAATATTCTGGCCGAAATAACGGACGACGGCCGGGGGAAATTCGATGAGCGAGCCCGCCTCGGTTTCGATTTTGTGAATCTCCCGAGGGGCGTCCGGATTGCCGTGCAAATCGTGATGTATCGGGAAAACGCTGCTGTCGTACAGATACCCTTCTTCCGCGAGAATCCGATGCGCCCAGGGCGTTTTGCGGGTGATCGAAAAACTCGGAGCCCGGTAAGAAAGGACCGGTTGTCCGGAAAGGTCTTGCAGCATCGCCCGGGTTTTGCGGACATCCTCGCGGAATGTTTCCGCCGTTTGGGTATAAACCAGCTGGTGGGCGAAACCGTGGGAAGCGACCTGGTGCCCGTCTTCAGCGATGCGGCGGACCAGCCGGGGTGCTCGTTCGGCAACCCAGCCGAGAACGAAGAACGTCCCCTTGACGCCGTGAGAATCGAGAAGGCCCAGAATTTTTTCCGTGTTCGCTTCGACCCGGAATTCCCAGTTGTCCCAGTGCTCGATGCGGATCGTGTTGGCAAAGGCTCCGACCTGGTAGTAGTCCTCGACATCAATGGTCAAAGCGTTGGGCAGCATCGGATTAAAAAACGTAAGCGTTCACGGTCGAATTGTCCGTAAACGGTTACAAAAAAATAAACCGACCACGATCGTTGCCGATTGGCGACCATTCACATTATTGAAATGGAGGCCAACCGGCAACTGACGCAGCCGGCTCGATATGAGAGGAGAGAAAATCAAATTACCAAGCGAAGTGGGCAAACGCTTTGTTGGCTTCGGCCATACGATGCACGTTTTCGCGTTTCGTGATCGCCGTTCCTTCTTTGTTGTAGGCGGCGAGGAGCTCTCCGGCCAACTTTTGGTGGGTCGGCTGCCCTTTTTTGTCGCGGACGGCGAGCAGAATCCAGCGAATCGCGAGCGATTGTTGGCGGTTTTTCTGGACCTGCATCGGAACTTGGTACGAAGCACCACCGACCCGCTTCGAGCGGACTTCGATGTTCGGCTTGACGTTTTCCAACGCTTGGTGAAAAACCTCGATCGGCTCTTTGTCGGCAACCTTTTCCTTGATCACATCCAAAGCTTCGTAAAAAACCTTTTGCGCGGCGGTCTTCTTGCCGTCCCACATCAGGCAATTGATAAACTTGCTCGCCAAAAGCGAGTTGAACAGCGGATCCCCTTTGAGTTGCTTTCTGCTGGAGGTAATTCGTCCCATGAGAAAAATTCTTGAAAATATAGACTGACGTTTGATTTGTATGTATGCGAACCGAAAACGATGCTTCGCGCTGGTTTGCGGCCGGCGGCTAAAAAAGGCGGAATAGGGGGCGTTTTTACTTTTTGCCCTTGCCTTTAGCGGCGGTTTTTTGATTTTTCTTGGCTCCGTAACGGCTACGGGCCTGCCGACGACCGTCAACCCCGGTCGAGTCGAGGGTTCCGCGAACGACCTGGTACCGCACGCCCGGGAGGTCGCGAACGCGGCCGCCGCGAACGAGGACGATCGAGTGTTCCTGGAGCGAATGTCCTTCTCCGGGAATGTACACGGTTACTTCCTTACCGTTGGAAAGCCGGACACGGGTGATTTTTCGAAGTGCGGAATTCGGCTTTTTCGGCGGCATGGTTCGCACCAAGAGACAAACTCCACGCTTTTGGGAACATTTGTCCAAGACCGGCGATTTGCTGTTGTAAACCTGTTGTTTGCGGTTTTTTCGAACCAATTGATTGATTGTCGGCATACTTTTCGTTAGAAAATAAGGGCACCTCGTGCGCGAAGCGGCCAAGCAAAACGGAGAAAATGAATCCTTAGGAAGATAAAAGTGTATCGGGCCGCCCCGGATTGTCAACCCCCGCTC
>JAVBQI010000184.1:0-7284 GCA_031549145.1 Thermoguttaceae bacterium
AAGCGGCTCAAAGAGGAGAGCGTGCTCGGCGAACACGGGGCCGCCGCCATCCTCCGGGAAATGCGGTGTTGCGGAAATGCAGCGTACGGATGTCCCGAACCGCCTTCCAAGGCGACCGTCAATCGAATATTGAAACGGCAGGGAGCCTTCGATGGAAGAACTCGTAAACGATTCCAGCCGCCGCCGAAGGGATGGTATTTGAAACCGCTCGCACGAAAAACCGCTGAGTTGGATCAATTCGATTTCGTGGAAGACTTGTGCATCCAAGGAGGAAAGACGTTCCAAGTATTGAACGTGATTTCGTTGCACGGCGGCTTGGTCGGTTCCTGGCCGATGAGCCGAATGACCGCTGAAAATACGGTTCAAAAGATGATCGGGCACTGGACGGAATTCGGATTGCCGGACTACGCCCAGTTCGACAATTCGACGGTTTTTCAAGGCGGCCGTTGGCCGGACACGCTCGGCAAGGCGATCCGATGCTGTTTGAGCTTGGCGTAACGCCGGTGTTTGTTCCTCCGAGGGAAACGGGCTTCCAGGCATCGATCGAGAGTTACAACGGACGTTGGGAACGCGGTGTGTGGTTCCGGAGACATTTTGAAAACCTTCGCGGTGTTCTGTGTCGTTGTCCCAAACTCGATAGTCAGGTACGACCGACCATCCCATTCCGTCGAAGGCGATTCGCCGAAAAACACCGCCGCTTTACCAATGAGCCCGGATTCTTCGATCGCTTTTCTGATTTCGTTTTCAATCGGGATCATTATTGCAGAGCAGGTCGAGCGGGACGAAATTTCGATACAATTTCCATAATTTTTCGTGTCAAAACGGCGACGGCGATTACCCTTTCAACGTTGACCGCCGGTCGGAGAAAATGCAACGCCTTCGTCGGCGAGTATCCTTTCATGCTATTCCCGGGCGATCCGATATCGTGAAAAATCCAATAACGGCTCGGGCTGTTTTTAGCGTACTTGGCTTGCCTCCGTCGCCTTCTCTGGACATCGGACCGGGCCTGCGGACGAACGACTCGCATTTCTTCAATCCCAACACCCATGTACTGCTTCCAAGAGCCCTCTTTGTATTTTCGCCAAACAATCGCCTTGCGAAGCAACCAATTTTGAGGAATTCTCGCTTTCGTAACGCCGACCAAAATCGGGGCGATCTCTTCAAAGGTTTCCGGCACGGCCTTCCGAGCGATCGCGACGGCAACATCGGCAAAGTTGGCGATAAAACTTTCCACGCCGCACACTTTGACTTCAAATTTAGCGCCCATCTTTTTTCTCTCGAAATCGCGTCGTATGAACAAGGATCGTTCGCTTCCCGATAAACGAGACGATCATAAACCGGCTTGCAATTGCCCCGGAGGCGTCAGGAAGCCTCGGAATTTCATTCGAGATAAATACAAACCTCGTATGCAATCCCTGCCATAAGCCGACTGCGTCTTTCGAGAAGTTCCAATTCCGCATTGTTCCTTGGATCGGGATTGAAGTCTTTCGGCAATGCGGTACGGTCGGCTGTCATAGATAATGTTCTCCTTTTTGGTTGAGAACACCCTTGACTTTTACCACAAGAATGGCAAAGTTAGAGGTGTTCCGAGATTAAAGTTTCGGGCAAAATTGGCTGTTCCCATGAAGTTTACGAGGCCTCGGGGAACAGCCTTTTCTATTTCTTGAGTTCCGCTCGGCGGCGCTCAATGTCCTTTCGGAACTCTTCTGCGCCTTTCCGAATATACTCGCGAACCTCTTCGTCGGTCATCCCTTCCGTTTCCCGATAAATTCGGTCTTGAAGCTCCTGCTTCATTTTCAGGGCACTAAAGCCCGGAATGGCTTTCGGCCATGCCATTTCATGCGTTGTCATTGATTACCTCATAGGGGGTTCGGATTTCGATTTGAGGATACCCCAGTTTCATGTTGACGCTGTTGTATCCGCGGATTCGACTGACGTTGACGACATGCTTGAAATTCCAGCTTACAAGGACATCTGCTTTAGCGATCGTCGCCATTGCAATATGCTTGCAGTCGTCCAAGCTCGACTTGCCGACAACGTTTTCGGCAATGTACTGAGCCGCCAAATAATCGGATTCGTCCGTGGTAATGATTCGCTCGATTTGCGCCTCGGGCAGCAATCGAAAGAAATCCAGAACGTGTTCCGGGGCTCCCTTCAACTCTCTTTCGAGCAAATCCGAGACAACAACGGTGAGTTCACCATTGCGGACAGCATTCCAGAACGGCTCAGTCTGCCAGTCGAATTCTTTGTCAAACAACCCGCCGACAACAGACGTATCGACGTAAACTCTTTTGATTCCTCGCATTGTCATTTCTTGATCTCCTTGCGAAGTTTCTCGATTTCGAGACGTAAGGCTTCGATCTCTTCGCGAAGTGATTCAATTTTGGCTTCGATCACATTAGGGATTGTTCCGTCGATCAATCTTTCAAGGTATTCCGTTTGGGAAAGACCAAGTTTTTCTGACTCTGCTTTGAGCGTCTCTCGCGCGGACTCGCTCAATCTGGCCGATATCTGTTTTTTATCTGATGGGCTCATTTCGTGTTTTGTTGTTATCTGCGGTAGCAGTTTCAATACACATATCGTATATTAAAACCGCTACCATGTCAAGCGTTTTTTTCGTGAAAATCTAAAAAATTAAAGCCGCTAAGATTGCAGGGCGAAACAAGAAGTCGGTTCGTCGTCAAAGGTTGGATTGAGTGTATCATGGCAATTCTACTGGCTGGACTTCCGTGCGGAGGGCTATGGTCCGGGGAACGGAACCGGGCACGGCTTCGCGGCTGAAGATGTTCATATCGTCAACGACCGCCTGAAGGGAAAGACCGTCGAGGTTACAGGAACTTCCAACGCCACGAACGGTGCGGATCGCATTTCGTCCGGAATTGCGATCCAGACGAAATACTGCCAATCGGCGGCGGACAGCGTTCGGGCCGCATTCGACAAAGAAGGCTTGTACCGATACGCCGGTCAAATCCTCGAAGTCCCCAAGGATCAATACGCCGATTGCGCCCCCTTACTTCGGCGAGTTCGGCTTTGATTGACGCTCGGAGGCGAGCTTGATCGCCCATTCCCGATTGTGTCCGGAAACCCAGCGATCAAAACTTTCGGTAACGTGCTGCTGCATAACCTTGATTTGTTGGTCCCGAGAATCCTGTTTGTTTTTGTCTTGGGTTACGCTCATGCTAAACGTCCTTTACCTTTTTGATTTCAACGGTGACGGCCAAACGAACGATTGCCGGGCCGGATTCGAAAAACTTTCGCGTGGTTTTGAGAACTTCCCGGCCTTCACGAATGGCAAGCCTCGCCTCTTCGGCGTCCATTGTTTCGACGACCGACTTGTCCCAGTAGGTGACCGTATACCAAACTTCGTTGATTTCGTTCATCGTTTCGCCTTGAAAATGAATTTCGAAATTCCCTGCCCCGTCCCGGTATCGGCAATTCCGACCGGCGACTTGAAAGATTTTTGGAAAAATCTTGAAATAATTCAAAGTGTTTTATTGACAGAATAAATCAAAGTGATATATTCTTTACCATCGTGAGCACTGAACCCGATTCAACCCCGGAGAAAACGATGAGTCCCAAACGTGGGCAGCCGCCCAAACGTGATGAAGACAGACGCGAAAACACCGTGTCCGTCTATCTTTCCTCTAATGAGAAAGATGCTGTTGAAACCGCCCGAGACAAAGAAGCCCCGGACCGTCGCATTGGTGCGTACATCCGGGACGTTGTGGTCGATCACGCTGAAAAGGTCAACCGCAAGAAATGAAAAAGGCGTTTCGGTTCTACCGTGAGAAGTATCCCGAAATGCCAACAGCCAACCTTTCGACCGACGTTCTCATTATACGTCGGGAAGCGAGTAACGCAAGGCCGAACGGTTTATTATTCATCCCCTCCCGACGTATGGAGAAAATACGCATGACCCAAACCAAGACCCGCATTTCGTACCGCCGCCGTCGCGAGGCGGTTATCAGCCGTTCGTTCAACTCCCTCTCGACCCACTACACCGACTACACCCGCTGGGCCGGGCGAAAGAATATCAACCGCCCCGCCCTGTCCTTGTCCAACCCATTTCATCTGCCGTGAAAACGCCGGGACGGGACTCGAATTCGGGAGCAAATTTGGATGCCGACAATGCAGACACCAAGAAATCGATTGACGAATCGACTCGGAAAGAGTGAAAATCGACGAAATCATGCCGCTCGCGCAGACCGTGAGCGGCTCTGCTCTTTGATAACCAGAAGGACAAACTCACACCCGTTCGAGCTTCACGATGGGTAGCAACCGCTTGCCGTCGACGAAATCGAGAACGAGCTTGACGTTCATGCCGGCCTTGCCGCGAATGCACATTCTCGGCGAAGCACACAACGTCGAGTGCTTCGCATGTTTTCTCGGTTCGATGCGCGGCAGCGTGTTCGCCGCCCGTCGCCTAAAGTAAACTTCGTTCGGAGTTCGGCCTCGGTGCCGAGAATGCGGTCGGTGCTCGTTGTACCACTCGACATAGGATCGGACCTCGTTTTTTATGTCGTTTTGCGATAGCGGAATGACGATTCGGTTGAGGTATTCGTACTTCAGCGATTCGATGGCCCGCTCGGTGACGGCAATCGAACCATGTTTGCCCACGGCTCCGTAACGGTTTTTGACGCCATTGTCGCTGCACGACTTGCGGAAGAGATACGAGTCGAATTGAACGCCCTTATCGGTCACGAAATGTTTCGGTTTGACACCATTTTCCAAGCAGATGCGGTCCATCTCCCGGCAAATCTCCTCGGCGGTCGGTTGCGTTTTGAAAATCACAAAGCCCATGATCCGCCGAGAGAAATGGTCGATCACGAGATACACCCACCAACAGTACGGATGCTGTTGCGGCACGGCGAAAGGAAACCAAGAGCACCAGAAGCCGTTGGACGTCGAAACCTCGGTCAGATCGCCCGGCCAAACATGATCGGCGTAAAACGCCTTGATCTCGTTTTGTTTACATTTTTCAGTTTCGTCGGAAGGATTATCAGAAACATCTTCGATTTCGGCCGGATCGACCGGCGGCTCATCGATGCAACGCTTGACGGTCGACGCCGAAAGATGAAGTCCCGCCCGAGCGAGGATGTCGGCGATTTTATAACGGCCCAGCATCGGGCAGCAGACCTTGAATTGTTGAACAATGAGCCGGACGAAATCTGGGTATCGGGTTGGTTTTTCGGCGATTTGGACGATGGTGTCCTCTTTGTCCTTGCCGCGAATCCAGTTCCGGATTGTTTGCAGCGTGATATTGAATCGCAGGGCGATTTGGCCATTGGTCAGGCCGCGAGTCGCTTGAATCACCAGAATTTCGAACCGTTCGTGAGGTAGATAATGCGGTCGCTTTTTCGGCGGCAGCCGGGAGAAGCGAGCGTCTTTGATTTCGATTTCGCGTACGAGCAGAGCGATTTCGGATTTGAGTCGATTGTTTTCGGCGCGAAGTCGTAGCGTGTCGCACTCCTTTCCGTCGGGCCAATTGGAAGCGTTCAGCAAAATGATCCGGGCCAGTGCGATCACATGCAGGGCGGCGTGTAGCGTGAATTCGGGCCAGCCTTTGGGCAGCGGAATTTCGGGCAGATCGACAAGATCGAGTTTCGGTTCGAATTCGGACATGGCGAGTCGGCAAAAAACGGTGGACGACTCCTTTCCAAAGAGGGAAAAATCCTGATCGGATTATACCCGGGGCGAGCCGAGCCAGACCATAGTCAGAATCACTTTTTGTTCCTGAGTAAGACGACAGGTCCCTGGTATTCGGGGACGAAAGCAGTTACAATCTTTTTCCGTAACGTCGATCAAGGTCACTTTCACCAGGCGGAGCAGGCTCCGCCGCTTACCCCTGAATCGCTCATGCGTCAAACGATCCTGCTTTCGCTTTTCTATTGTTTCTGTTTCTCCTTGATCCCGAACACGGTGCCGGCCCAACAGGCTGTCCGAAAACTGCCGGTCAAGGTCTACCGCGATAAAATGAAAGCCGGCTGGGTCGGACAAATCGCCGGGGTGTGCTGGGGCGCTCCCACCGAATTCCGGTGGAGCGACCGTATCATTCCGGAAGCCGATATGCCGAAATGGAAACCGGAAATGATCAACGAAGCGTTCGGCCAGGACGATCTGTACGTCGAAATGACGTTCCTCCGCACTCTGGAAGAACACGGACTCGACGTTTCCATCCGCCAGGCCGGAATCGATTTCGCCAACAGCGGTTACGGACTCGCGTGCGCCAACGCCGCCGGACGCCGGAATCTCCGGTCCGGAATCGCGCCGCCCGATTCCTCCCATCCGCAGTTCAATAAATGTCCCAACGACATCGATTACCAAATCGAAGCCGATTATTCCGGCCTCATCGCGCCGGGCATGCCGAACGTTCCGATCGAACTCGGTCGCATCTTCGGACGGCTCATGAACTACAGCGACGGCGTTTACGCCGGGCAATTCATCGGCGGCATGTACGCCGAAGCGTTTTTCGAGGACGATCTTTTGAAAATCATCGACGCCGGACTCGCTTGCATTCCTCCGGACAGCCAGTACGCCGAAATGGTCCGCGACATCGTCGCCTGGCATAAAGCGAATCCCGACGATTGGGAAGCGTGCTGGAAGCTCTGCCAGAAAAAATATCGGGAAAACCCCGAGTACCAAAAATGTTCCAACGGCGGCATCGACGTGAAAATCAACGGCGCTTACATTTTGATTGGAATGCTGTACGGTAAAAAGGACCTTGACCAAACGATTATCATTTCGACCCGTTGCGGACAGGATTCCGACTGCAATCCGTCCAACGCGGCCGGAGTTTTGTTCACGACGCTCGGGTTTTCAGGGCTTCCGCCGCGCTTCTCCGAAAAACTGGACAACGAAGCGTATTTTTCGCACACCGCGTACAATTTCCCGAAATTGCTCAACGTTTGTGAAAAACTCGCCCGGGAATACCTCGCCCGGGAAGGGGGCCGCGTGGAAAAAGACACCGCAGGCGAAGAGATTTTCGTGATCCCGGTCAAAAAGCCGATTCCCGACAAACTCGAATTGAGCTGGGCGCCCGGTCCGATCGCCGGAAGCGTTTTCACGGATGAGGAAATGGACCAAATCCGTATCAAGGAATTCCGCGAAATCAAAAACGTCGTGCCCAACCGTTTTCCCGGCTGGACGATTTCCGACTGCGGTCCGGACATGGATCCCGGCATCCGCGAACATTATCGCGGCCGAGCACAGGTTCTCGTGACCCACCCGCTGAACGAGGAGAAGGCGTGCGTGCTTTCGACCGAAGTGAACGTTCCCAAAGGCAAG
>JAVBQI010000165.1:0-9390 GCA_031549145.1 Thermoguttaceae bacterium
CCGCTTGGATCATGCGACGGCGATCCTCGGGCGAAAGTCGGTTGTTTTGGGTTTTTATTCATATTCATCAAGGAAAAAGCTCGCTTACAAAACCGCTATTTTAACCCGCTGTCCTACCAGTCGCTGAGACTTGGCCGGTAATATCGAGCCGCACGGTACTGTTAGACCAAATTGCGTCGTACCGTTTCCAGGAAACCCGTCTTGAGTCGACCAGCGGCAGCGTTCGATCGTGGTACCGCTACACTCTTTTCATGGCGGAAGGAGTCTCACCCCAAAAAATCGTTCTCGTTTTTTACGAAGAGGAAAAATACCCGACCACGTTTTTTCGAATTCTCCAATTGCATCGCACCGCCCGGATGCGCGAGGAATTCGCGCATCGCAGTTTTTTTCAATGGACTCCAAACCTTTCCGTTTCCCGCGAACGAATCGAGCAATGGCCCGATTCCGAACGAATGATCGCCTCGACCCGGATCGAATTTGCCGACATCACCGGCTACAGTTTCGAGAAGGCCTCACCGACGTTGAGAAGCGGTTTCCAAAACACTCTGCTTTTCATCCTGTATTGCATAATGCTTTACTCGTCCTGGGGCTTCGCCGAACAGAGAAAACCGAATCGGCTGGTCCTGGAAATTTTCCACCGCGACTCCCCGAAGCCGTCCCTGAGCATTTCCTGCGACGCCCCGAACTTTTACCCCGGCTGGGAAAACGCCCGCCGCCTGCTGCCGGTTCAGGAGGGTATTTATTGGGAACTATATACTTGACTCCACAGTTCCTTTTTTCTCTCACAAGGCAATTGTGCTTTGCGTCAAGTGAACGAAAAACAAAAAACGGAATTTTACGAGATTTCATTGAGAAGTTTGTTTTCCCAATAAACATCGTTTTTGACCAAGGCATGGGCGATGAGCAGCATTTTGTGAGCCACGGCAATCAGCCCGACCTTGTGAGGCCGCTTCGCCGTGATCCGATCGTACAACCGCTTGAATACGTTGTCCGTCTTCACACTTTTCACCGCCGATAACGCCGCCATATACAACACATTTCGCACCGACGAACGGCCGCCGTAAATATGACGCTGCCCCCGGAACGGGCCGCTTTGTGAGAAAAAACAGGGAATCGAGGTAAGGATGTGGAGTTAAATATATAATTCCCATTCAAAATACCGATTTTAACCCGTCAAATTTCGTTTCTAAGAAGAGATTTTCTTTCAAATGATAAAAATCACTTGATTCAAAATCACGTCTAATAACGCGTTATTTTTCGTTCAAAATTTCAGCAATAGATAAGCAAAATTGGTCAATAAACATTCCGTGCAAAAGAAATCCGGTTTTTGCGGTGTTTTGCATCGATCCATAGGGGATAGAAAGTCGTATGGGTTTTGCATGGGTTTACGCCAAAAACGGACCGGGAATATGGGTTATCGTCCGAAAATATGGGGTTTCGCTGTTGGAAAAAACCGAGAATAATATACAATGATAGAGTTGTTTGAGTCGGTGAATGCCAGTGTTTTACAGGTTCCCCCTATTATTCCGTTCCGGCAAGCACAGTAAACAAAACTGAAAGCTCCTTCCTTCGGAACCGAGGGTTGGGGGTTCGAATCCCTCCGGGCGTATTTGCATGTCTTTCCTGAATTGTGGTTTACAGGTCCGCTCAGAAAATTGCCCTTTGATTTTCAAGTCGCAGGTGCACGTAACTCGCGGCTCTTTTTTTGTGCGGAGCGCATCTTCATGTCAACGCGATAGAGATATTACATGAGCGATCCACTTTCTCATCAGAATGAAAAGACGCGGGCTTCTTTTCTCGAAACACTCCAAGAAGAATCCGAAAACTGGGAGAAAGAAGGACTGATCTCGGCCCGGCTTAGGGCGGAGATTCTCGGCCGCTACGAAATCCTGCGAGAGACTCCCCACCCCGGCCCGGCGGTCGGATCGGTAGCACCGGCGACAACGACGTCTGAGTTTCCGCTCTACATTCGCGTCGTCCTTGCTCTGGCCGTGCTGCTGGTCGGATTGGCGGTGTTCCTGCTCATCAGCTTCAACTGGAAGGAGTTGCACGCGGCGGCCAAACTCTCGATCGTCGGCGGTGTGTTGGCGGCGGCCCATTGCGGCGGCATCGCGATCCGGAAAACCGGCCGGAAAAACCTGGCCGATGCGCTCTTCTTTTTCGCCGGGATCATGTTCGGCGTCGGAATCTGGCAGATCGGGCAGATCTTTCACCTTCCGGCCGATTATCCGACGGGCTTCTGCCTCTGGGGGATCGGCGTCTTTCTCATGGCCGTCGTGCTCGGCAGCACGGTGTTGCATTTGCTCGCCGTCGCCGTTCTCGGCGGCTGGGTGATCGCCGCCCTGACCGGTACGCTGAATCTTCAGCAGATGTTTTTCTACGGCCTGCTCCCCTTCGCCGCTCCGAGCTTGCCCCTCTTCGCGATGATCGGGATCGCCGCCGGTCTGCTGCGAAAGGAACGCTATTCGCCCGCCATGTATACGATCCTCCTCCTCTTCTGGTGGGCTCTGCAAGGCGTCGGCTGTGGGCTCGGTCTGTACGAAGCGTTTCATGTCGCCGCCGTCGGGCTGATTTGCCTCGCCACTGCTTCGATCTTCCGGCAAAAGAACATCGCCCATTCCACCTTGGTACGGCTTGGCGTGCTGCTGATTCTCGGTGGCTTGATCGTCCCGAGCTTTTTGACTTGCTGGGACGAACTGCTTTATCGAAACGGCTGGTATTTGGAAAGGCGTATTAGCGTCGATCAGATGGTGTTTTACCGTTTTTGGACATTTTTGCTGCCGCTCATCGACGCCTTGATTCTGTGTTGCCTCTTCCGATTCGGGCACGGGAAAGCGGGTTGGGGCGAACGCATTCGCGGCAACCGGTTCATCACCGTTTTTTCGCTGGTTTTATTCGTTTTGTGGATTGGTGTTTCTTTTGTCTCGACCTTTCTTTTTCCCGGAGAAAGCCGCGTTTTTGTTCCGATGGACCAGCTTCGAACGGACGCATTGTCGCTTGGGGGGATGCTCACGGTCAACGCGATGATCCTATCGCTGACGATTTGGCTGATCCAGGTCGGATTGAAGGGGAACCGCGGCGACCGGTTTTGGAGCGGCGTCATTTTCTTCCTGATTTGGGCGGTGATTCGTTACGTCGACCTGTTTTCCGGCGTCGGCGGCATGCTCGGGGCGGCGGTCATTTTCCTGAGCTGCGGCCTTTTTATGCTGGGAATCGTTTACATTTGGGCGAGACGCGGCAGGAAAGGCGAAGTATCGTCCGTCGTTGCGGTCGAATCGGAGCCCGCCGCGGATCGACTCGGGCCGTTGCGGGAAAAATGCGCTTTCCTTTGGCAATCCGAACGCAACATCCTGATCGGCGTGCTGTTGATCGCCTTGCTCCAGTTCGGCGTGCTCGGTGCGATGATCGCCAACGAAATGCAGCCGCACCTGTCCGGAACGACGATTCGCGTCAAAACGGTCCCGGTCGACCCTCGCGATTTGTTCCGGGGGGATTACGTCATTCTGCGTTACAAATTCAGCAGCCTCGGTTCGATCCCGGGCGGCTCCTTGTTCGAGGAACAGAGGGAGCAGACGGTTTTCGTGAGCATGGAGCGGAAAGGGGACGTTTGGGAGGCGAGCGGCATCAGCCGGACCAGGCCGAAGGAGGGCGTTTTCCTTCGCGGGACGCTGCATTCGTTCGGCAATGAGATTGTTTACGGTATCGAATCGTATTTCGTGCAGGAAGGGACGGGCAAGGAGATCGAGGACGCGATGCGGGCGAACCGCGATGGCGTCGTCGTCGAGCTGGCCGTCGCTCCCAACGGCAAAGCGTCGATCAAGACGGTCGACGTCAATCCCTGAAAAAGCGTCTTCGAATATTGACCTGAATATAAAAATTTGATCCCAACAATAACAGCCCGAAACGAAGCGCAGCGCAGTGAGGGATCGGGCGTTTTTAGCCCTCACTTCACGATGTTTCGTTTCGGGCTACTATTTCGAATGGTTCAAGATTTTTCACCAGTTCAGTAAGAATGAACTGACTTCCGTCATCCCCGCGCAGGCGGGGATCCAGTGATTACGGTTTTCCTCTGGCCCCCCGCCTGCGCAGGGGTGACAATGTCGGGGCAAATTGTATCTGGGACTCAGTAGTGCAACGAAAACATGATATACTCCAGCAATTCGTGTTTTCTAAACTGCCAGGCTGCTGACCACTAAGCTGCAACTCCCAAATTTCAATTTTGCCGTGTTCCGAATCCGATACATTTTCTTTTTTCTTTTTCTTTTGAACGCAACATTTGCCCCGGCCGCGGACGCAAGCTCGATTCGCGGGAAAATGATGTGCGGGTACCAGGGCTGGTTCCGTTGTCCTGGGGATCCGGCCCATGTCGGTTGGAATCATTGGAGCCGTGATGCCTTGAAGGTTGCCGCCGAGACGCTCACCGTCGAAATGTGGCCGGACATGTCCGAATATTCCGAAGAGGAGCGTTTCGCCGTTCCCGGGTTTACACATCCGGACGGTTCACAGGCGTACCTGTTTTCTTCCGAGAATGAAAAAACCGTGCTGCGGCATTTTCAATGGATGCGGGACTACGGGATCGACGGGGCTTGGCTCCAACATTTTCTCGTCGCCTTGCCGAACCAGAGCGTCGCCGTGCTGTACGAAAGCCGGATGCGCGTTTTGAACCATGCGAAAAAGGCCGCGAACGCGACCGGCCGGATTTGGGCGATCAGTTACGATCTCGCCGGGATGCCGCCCGAGCGAATTTATGAGGCTTTGACCGAGGATTGGAAAAAGCTGGTCGATTCGAAGTTCCTCGACGATCCGCAATACCTGCATGAGCAAGGGAAGCCGGTCGTCCAAATTTGGGGATTTTACGACAAGAACGACCACAACCCGATGTCGGTCGAATTGGCGAACCGGCTCATCGATTTTTTCAAGACACCGGGGCCTTATGCCGCGTTTTTGGTCGGCGGCGGCGATTGGGATTGGCGTCAGAATCCCAATCCGGATTGGCGGAAATTCGTGCTGCGTTTCGATGCTTATGTCCCTTGGAACATCGGCAATTACACGGTCGATGGGCAAGGGGACAAACATGCAAGTACGCACTATTGGGAAGAGGATCGCAAGCTGTGCGAAGAGAACGGCGTTCTTTGGATTCCGACGGTGTATCCCGGTTTTTCCTGGGACAATTTGCTGCGGCTCGAGCCCGGCACTTCGCTCATTTCCCGACGCGACGGCCTGTTCCTTTGGGAGCAATTCGTCCGTTTGAGCGAAATGAAACAGACAAGCGTTTACCTCGCGATGTTCGATGAGGTCGACGAGGGGACCGCGATCTTCAAGGTTTTGAACGCCCCGCCGCTGCAGGGGCATTTCGTCGGTCGTTCGGAGAAACCGACCGATTGGTATTTGCAAATCGTTCGCGAGGGGAGCCGGTTGCTGCACTCGAAATCTCCGGACCCGGCGGATTGCTGGAAGCAGTTGAACGAGAAAAACGATTGAGCGGATTAGCAGCTTGGCGGCTTGCTGAGTTCCAGATAAAAAATGACCTCTATGCAACCGTCGTGCGCCGTCGCGTTTTCCGAATTCGCCCTGAAAGGGCGGTGCATAACAGCCCAGGGCAAAGCGAAGCGACGCCCTGGGTCGCGGACGCCCCACACACCCTCCTCGGCCTGTAAGGCCGACGCAAACCTGTTGTTCCCTTGCCCTTTCAGGGCGGCTGATTGTCGTTGGGGCTCATCACCCAGGGCGGCGCCTTCGGCTCTGCCCCGGGCTGTTACGCATCGGCCTTACAGGCCGAGGAGCGGAAACTGACGTCTGACCTTTTTGCGATATTCTCAAAATGAGTTCCAATTTTTCTGGATATCAATAGCGATTTGGCAAGTTGTGTTTTCTAAGCTGCTAAGCCGCTGACCGCTAAGCCGCCAATATATCCCCCCCCGCTGACGCTTGGGGCTGGTAAAAAAACGACTTTGCATTATCATTAGAGGGTTGCATTTTGTCGTTTTTCCTCTTGCCTGCTCCTGCCGATGTCGAACGAAGCTTCCCCGCCCGGTTTTGAAGAATCTCTCACGCGATTGGAATCGATCCTCAAACGGCTCGACGACGGCAAGACCTCGTTGGAAGAGGCCTTGGCCCAATACGAAGAGGGGGTCCGGCTGCTCCGGCACTGTCACGGTTTTTTGGAAACCGCCCGCCGCCGGATCGAACTGCTTCGCGGCGTCGCCGAAGACGGCTCGCCGATCCTCGAACCGATCGCCGAAGAAAAGGTGAAGACGAGAGAAGGGCGTTGAATAGGCTGTAGGCTATAGACTGTAGGCTGTAGGGCACTTTCAAATTTGATCTGATATTTCGTCATTCACACGCAGGCGTGCTTCAAAGATTACGGTTTCCCTCTGGACCCCCGCCTGCGCGGGGGTGACGAAGAGCAAGTTCCGATTTTATTCGAAGGTCAATAATTTTCAATTCTCAATTTTCAATTTTCAATTCTTAGCTCTCCCATGTCTCGTCGCATTCTCGTAACCAGTGCTCTTCCTTACGCCAACGGTCATATACACATCGGGCATTTGGTCGAATACCTGCAAACCGATATCTGGGTCCGTTTTCAAAAACTGCGGGGCAACGACTGCCTTTACGTCTGTGCCGATGACACGCACGGCACTTCGATCATGATCCGAGCCCGGTCCGAAGGGATTCCGGAAACCGAATTGATCGACAAAATGCGGACGGCTCACATCGCCGATTTCGCCGGGTTTCAAGTCGCGTTCGATAATTACGGCAGCACGCATTCCGAAGAGAACCGCGAATGCTGTGCCGAAATCTGGGCGGCGATCCGGGAAAAAGGGCTCCTGCTCGAAAAAGACGTCGAGCAGCTCTTCGATACGGTCGCGAACACGTTTCTCGCCGACCGGTTCGTTCGCGGGACCTGCCCGAAATGCGGCAAGAAAGACCAGCCGGGGGACAATTGCGTTTGCGGAGCGGCCTATTCGCCGACCGATTTGATCGATCCGGTCAGCACCATAAGCGGAACCAAACCGGAATGGCGGACCGCCTCTCACCTGTTCGTCGATTTGGAGCAAATGCGGGAATTTCTCGATCACTGGACGCAGGAAACCGACGCCTTGCAGCCGGAGGTCCGGCATTATCTCTCCGGGCAATTTTTGCACGAACCGCTTCGCCCTTGGGACATTTCGCGACCGGCCCCGTATTTCGGGTTCGAGATTCCCGATTCGCCCGGCAATTACTGGTACGTTTGGTTCGACGCCCCGATCGGGTACATCGGTTCGACCAAGGAATGGTGCAAAAAGCAAAAAAATCAGCGTTACGAGGATTGGTGGAAGTCGGATCAGGTCGAGCTGCATCATTTCATCGGCAAGGATATCACGTATTTTCATACGCTTTTTTGGCCGGCGATGCTTAAGGTCGCCGGTATGACGCTCCCGAAAAAGGTGCACATACACGGTTTTCTCACGGTCAACGGCGAGAAAATGTCGAAGAGCACCGGCACGTTCATTCTCGCCTCGACCTATTTGAAACACCTCGACCCGTCGTATTTGCGTTATTTTTACGCGAGCAAACTTTCGAGCCGGGTCGACGACATCGACCTTTCGTTTGAGGAATTCGCCGCGAAATGCGACTCGGAC
Source organism: Thermoguttaceae bacterium (assembly GCA_031549145.1). GTDB lineage: Bacteria > Planctomycetota > Planctomycetia > Pirellulales > Thermoguttaceae > JAVBSX01. Next base: position 7,623 of record JAVBQI010000165.1, read on the forward strand.
CTCATCGGCAACGTCGTCAACCTCGCGAGCCGGACCGCGAAGTTCGCCCAGCAGACCGGGCTGTCCGCGACCTATCCGGAGGACGGCGGGCTGTTCGAAGAAGCCGCCCGGTTGGGTGAGGAGATCGCCGAAGCCTACGAAAACTGCGAGTACGGCAAGGTGACCCGGCTGATTATGGAATGCGGCAACCGGGCGAACAAATTCGTCGAGGATCACGCCCCTTGGGTTTTGAAGAAAGACCCCGCCAAGATCGACCAGTTGCGGGACGTCTGCACGATCGGAATGAACTTGTTCCGACAAATCGCCGTTTACCTCGCCCCGATTTTGCCGAAGCTGGCCGAACAGGCCGGGGCGTTGCTCAACGCTCCGATCACCTCCTGGGAAGATGCCCAACGACCGCTTCTCGGGACGAAGGTTAACGAATATAAACACTTTTTAAACCGCGTGTCCAAAGAAGGGATCGAAAGAATCATGTCGGAATCCAAAGAAACGGAAGTCAACGCCAATCAACCGACGACGGGCGACTCGGACGAATCGCTCAAGGCGGAGCCGCTTTTGGAGACCAAAATCGCGATCGACGATTTTACGAAAGTCGATTTGCGGATCGCCCGGATTCTCGAAGCCGAGGAGGTGCCCGAAGCCCGCAAGCTGCTGCGGTTGACGCTTTCCCTCGGCGGGGACGAACGCCGGAACGTCTTCGCCGGGATCAAGGCGGCCTACGACCCGAAAGATTTGGTCAACCGGCTGGTTGTTTGCGTCGCGAATCTCGAACCGCGGCAAATGAAATTCGGCCTGAGCGAGGGGATGGTCGTCGCCGCCGGGCCGGGGGGCAAAGACATTTTTCTCCTTTCGCCCGACAGCGGCGCCCAGCCGGGCATGCGGTTGCATTGAGACACAACGAGCCGTATCAAAACAACCTTTACAGTTACAAGAAAATCGAACACTTTCATTATCTATTTTTTTAACACGGAACACACGGAAAGACGGAAAAACACGGAATTATTACATTTCCGTCTATTCCGTTATTCCGCGTATTCCGTTGTAAAAAAAGGGTAATCGTAAAGGTAGTTTTGCTACAGATTCTAAGGCAGCGGCTCGTTGAGACGCCGTTTTCGTGCGCAAACGATGTGTTGCGGTTCCTTGACAAAAAAGGGGCTCGTGTATAGAATTAACACGTTTTTGGACGCAACATCTCACCGAATCTATATTACAATGCAACGACACGGCCTTCGCAAAGTGCTCATTCTCGGTTCCGGCGCCCTAAAAATCGGGGAAGCCGGGGAATTCGATTACAGCGGCTCCCAAGCCCTCAAAGCCCTCCGGGAAGAGGGAATTGAAACCATTCTCGTCAACCCGAACATCGCGACGATCCAAACTTCCCAGGATATCGCCCATCGGGTTTATTTTCTCCCGGTGACTCCCGAATTCGTAACCGAAGTCATTCAAAAAGAAAAACCGGACGGCATTCTGCTCGCTTTCGGCGGGCAGACCGCCCTCAATTGCGGCGTCGAACTGTTTCGTTCCGGCGTTTTGGAAAAATACGGCGTTCGGGTTCTCGGGACACCCGTGCAAACGATCATCGACACCGAAGACCGCGACCTGTTCGTGCGCCGACTCGATGAGATCGACGTCAAAACGATCGCGAGCAAGGCGGTAACGACGGTCGAAGAAGCGTGCAAGGCGGCGGCCGAGCTGCAATACCCGGTCATTATCCGGGCCGCCTACGCCCTCGGCGGGATGGGCTCCGGTTTCTGCGACAACGAAGAGC
>JAVBQI010000025.1:0-5546 GCA_031549145.1 Thermoguttaceae bacterium
GCGCGATTGAAAAAAGGAAAGGAGTCGACTAGAATGCGGGGCAGTCGTTTTTCGTTCTTGCCGAGAGCGTTTGACGAAACGAAATGTACATTCGTCCTTAGCGCAAAGTTATGAAATCACCTTCGTCACCCCCGCGCAAGCGGGGGTCCAGAGGGAAATCGTAATCTCTGGATCCCCGCCTGCGCGGGGATGACGGATTTTACTCTGCTTTCCCGAAAGGGCATTTCTTAGATTTGACTCGTCGACAATTACAAACATTCGCGATCCTCCGTTTTTTTGATCCGGTCCATATTATTGTTCCTCAAGGGAATCCTCATGCAAAAAATCCTCACAAAAATCTTCTCGGTCGTTTTTCTCCTTTCCCTGGTCGTTTTCGCCCGGGCGGATCAACTCGAACAGGTCTTCAAAAACCCACCGGAGCAGACCAAACCGTGGTGTTACTGGTATTGGCTTTCCGGCAACATTTCCAAGGAAGGGATCACCAAAGACCTTGAAAATATGGCCCGACTCGGTGTCGGGGAAGCGTTTATCGGCAATATTCACGAACCGGACATCGTCCCCGGAGCGGTCAAGGTTCTTAGCGAGGAATGGTGGGGCATGATCGAACACGCCGTTCGGGAAGCCGATCGGCTCGGCGTCAAGGTCGGCATGTTCAACTGCCCCGGTTGGAGCCAATCCGGCGGCCCTTGGATCAAGCCGGAACAGGCGATGCGGTACGTCGTCGAATCGAAGGTCCGGCTCAGCGGCCCGAAAAAAGTCGAACTGCGGCTCGACACGCCGAAGCAGCCGTTTCAACAGATCGCGGTCCTCGCGTTTCCGACCCCGAAAAACGATCGGGATACGATCGGCCGACACGCCCCGAAAATCACGACCGAACCGGCGATCGAAGGGGCGGAAAAATGGTTCGATGGCAATCGCAAAACGTCCGCCCCGCCGCAGCATTGGCCGCTCGCCGTCGAGCTCGAGGTCGCCGAGCCGTTTACGGCCCGAAGCCTGCTCCTGTATCCGGCGGAACGGGAACTCGTCTTCGACTGCGATTTGGAATACCTTGATTCGGAAGGAAATTGGAAAAAAGCGTGCGAGCGGTTTCCCATGAACCGGGAAAACGTCCAGATCAGTGTCGGCCCGATCCCGTTCGGTCCGGTCGCGGTTGCCTTTCCGGCGGTTACGGCCCAAAAATTCCGGATCACGTTTTCCGGCGGCAAGGGGAAAGGGAGCATCGCCGAGATCGAACTGAGCGGCGCCGCCCGATTGGAGCGCTATCTCGAAAAGCAGCTCGGCAAAATGCATCCGACGCCGCTCCCGATGTGGGATACCTACCTTTGGCCCGAGCAGGCCGAATCGGACACCGCCGAATTGAATATCTCGCGGGAGAAGATTGTCGATCTCACGAATCGGGTCGGTAAAGACGGCTCGCTCGTTTGGGACGTGCCCGAAGGGGATTGGATCGTCCAGCGTTTCGGAATGACCCCGACCGGGGTTAAGAATGCTCCCGCGACCGAGGAAGCGACCGGACTCGAAGTCGATAAAATGAACGCCGCCGCCTTGCAGCATCATTTCGATTCCTATGTCGGAGCTTTGCTCGATCGGATGCCGGCGAACCAGCGCAAAGGTTTGCGGCACGTGATCGCCGACAGTTACGAAACCGGTCCGGAAAACTGGACCGACGGGTTTGCCGCCGATTTCCAAAAAAACTACGGGTATGATCCGATTCCCTGGTTGCCTGTTTTCGACGGTCGGATCGTCGGAACGGCGGATCAGTCGAACCGCTTTCTCTGGGACTTGCGGCGTCTCATCGCCGATCGGGTCGCGAGCAACTACGTCGGGGCGCTCAAGCAAATCTCGAAAAAACATGGTTTGACCCTTTGGTTGGAAAACTACGGACACTGGGGTTTCCCGGCCGAGTTCCTGCAATACGGCGGGGCCTCGCAAGAGATTTCCGGCGAATTTTGGTACGCTCAGGGTGATCTCGGCAACATCGAATGCCGGGACGCGAGTTCGGCGGGGCACATATACGGCAAACCGGTGATCTCGGCCGAAGCGTTCACTTCCGGACGTTCGTTCCAGGACCAGCCCCGGGATATGAAAACCCGCGGCGACTGGGCGTACTGCGAAGGGATCAACCATTTCGTTTTGCACGTCAATATTCACCAGCCGTGGGACGATAAGAAGCCCGGCATGTGCGCCTGGTTTGGCTCCGATTTCAACCGGAATTGCACCTGGTTCCCCTCCTCGAAATCCTGGATCGATTACACGCGCCGTTGTCACGCTCTGTTGCAGCAGGGAAATAACGTCGCCGATGTCGCCTATTTTATCGGCGAAGACGCCCCGAAAATGGGGGGCATCCGCAATCCGGCCTTGCCGAAAGGTTTGAGCTTCGACTACATCAACGGCGAAGTGATCCGAAACAATCTCGCGGTCCGCGACGGCAAGCTTGCCCTGCCGCACGGCACGGAATATCGAATTCTCGTCTTGCCCGATTTGAAAACGATGCGGCCCGAACTGTTGGAGAAAATCGTCCAGCTGGTCAAGGACGGAGCGGTCGTGCTTGGCAACCCGCCGGAACGCTCGCCGAGTTTGGCCCAATTCCCGCAAGCGGACGATCGCGTCAAAACACTCGCCGCCGAACTTTGGGGAGATTGCGACGGAACGACGAAAACCGAACGGCAATTTGGCCAAGGCCGCGTTTTCCGGGGGATTGACCTCGAAGAAGCGATGCGGCGACTTGAAATGAAGCCCGACCTGATCGGCCCGGACGACATTTTCTGGACGCATCGGAAGACGAAGGACGCCGACATTTATTTCCTTTCGAACCAGCAGATTAAAGATCGCACCGAAATAATCACGTTTCGGGTCGACGGCAAGCGGCCGGAAATCTGGAACCCGGTCGACGGCGGTCTCGATTCTCCGGCGGTCTTCGCGGCCGAAGCGGGCGTCGTTCAGATGCCGGTCTTTTTCGGGCCCGGCGGATCGACGTTCGTCGTCTTCCGGCAGCCGCTCGGGAAGCTCGATCCGGTCAAGCCGGAGTTCGCCGATTATCCGAAAACCGCCTGGTCGTTCGGCGAGAAGGATCAATACGTTTTGAAAATATGGGAGCCGGGCCGGTTCACGGCCCAGACAGTCGCGGGCAAGAAGCTCGCTGTCGACGTGCCGGAACTTCCGGCGGCCCGAGAGGTCGCCGGACCGTGGGAGGTCAAGTTCGACCCGAACTGGGGCGGACCGGAATCGATCGTCTTCGATGCGCTGGTTTCCTGGACCGAACGACCCGAGCCGGGCGTCAAATACTATTCCGGGACGGCCGCCTACTCCCAAACCTTCGACGTAACCGACGCCGATTTGAGCAAGGGCCGACGGCTTGCGCTCGACCTCGGCGAAGTGCTCGGAATCGCGACCGTCAAGCTCAACGGCAAAGAAATCGCGACGCTTTGGAACCCGCCGTATTTGCTCGACATTACCGATGCCGTTCAATCAGGCTCGAATACGCTCGAAATCGCGGTTGTCAACACTTGGTGGAACCGGCTGGTTGGGGACGATCAACCGGGCGTCGAAAAGAAGTACGCGTTCGCGATCAAGAAGCATTGGAAGCCCGACTCGCCGCTGCTCCCGTCCGGCCTGCTCGGCCCGGTCCGCCTGCGGCCGTCTGCAATCGTCGAGGCCGTCGGCCCGTGAGCCGGACATTGACCAGGAACAGCAGCCCGAAGCGTAAACGCCGGGTTCGCCCCGCTCGAAAACCCGCACTGACGCTTCGGGCTGCTGTTGGCGACACTCGATTTTTTGCCGCTGGGGCGCCGGCGTCTGCGCCGCTCGGCTAAACGGTTATGCAATTCTTAATTCTTAATTCATAATTTCCCCCTGCCCCATGTCGCTTTTCGATTATTTGGATGAACGGGAAAATGAAGAAACCGGGGACGAGCCCGTTTCCGGTCCGCTGTCGGTGAGCGATTTGACGCTCCGAATCAAGGAGGTTTTCGAACAAATCTTTGCCGAGGTCTGGGTCGTCGGGGAAATCTCGAACCTGTCCCGGCCCCGGAGCGGGCACCTGTACCTGACGCTCAAGGACGACGGAGCCCAGTTGCCCGCCGTCGTTTGGAAAACGGTCGCCTCCAAAGTCCGGTTCGAACCGAAAGACGGGCTGGTCGTCGTTTGCCGGGGCCGGATCGACGTGTACCCGCCGCATGGGAAATATCAGTTGATCGTCTCACAGCTGGAGCCGAAAGGGATCGGAGCATTGGAATTGGCGTTTCGGCAGCTGCATGCGAAGTTGAATGCCGAAGGGCTTTTTGAGCCGGCAAAAAAGCGACCGATCCCCCGTTGGGTGAAAACGGTCGCGGTCATCACCAGCCCTTCGGGGGCGGCGGTTCGCGATTTTTTGCAAGTGCTTGGCCGCCGGACCCGCCGGGTCGACGTCCGGATCGTCCCGGTCAAGGTTCAAGGCGACGGCAGCGCCGAGGAAATCGCCGCCGCGATACGGCTGGTCAATCGTCTCCGGCTCGCCGATTGCATCGTCGTAACCCGGGGGGGCGGGAGCGCCGAAGACCTCTGGGCCTTCAACGAAGAGGTGCTCGTTCGGGCGATCGCCGTTTCGGAGATTCCGACGATTTCGGCGGTCGGGCACGAGGTCGATCTCACGCTTTGCGATTTGGCCGCCGATCTGCGGGCCTTGACCCCGAGCGAAGCGGCGGAGCGGATCGCCGTCGAAGATGCCCAACTTTCCGAACGGCTGGTTCAGATTCGACGGTTTTTGCAGGATTCGCTCACGAAACGAATCCGGCTCGCGAACGAACGGCTCCGGTTTTTTGAGAATCAGCCCGCTTTTGCCCGACCGCTGCGGTTGATCGAGGACCGGCGACGCGGCATCGATGTGTTGGAACAGTCGCTCGACCGTTCGATCCAGCGGAAAATGGAACAGGGGGAAGCACGTCTCGCGAAACTGAGCGCCGCCCTGGAAGCCCTGTCTCCGCTCGGGGTACTCGCTCGCGGCTATTCGCTGACGCAAAACGCGGCCGGGGAGGTGATCCGTTCGTTCGAACAGGTTCGAACGGGCGATACGATTCGAACCCGATTGGCCGAGGGAACGATCGAAAGCGAAGTGCGAGCGGTCGACGAATCGCGTTGAGCCGAGATCGACCGGTTGATCGAATTACAGATCGGGGCAGCAGCCGGAAGCGTTAGCGCCCGGTTATCGGGCGGGACAAGCCCGGCGCTGACGCTTCGGGGTGCTGTTGGAAATTGAAATTGACAATCCTGTGTTCGCGGGCCGAGGTCCGCTCCAAAAAATGAAACTTTACGAAATCGTTCGCGTGCCGCTGGGTGCCCGGAGTTACGAAATCGAGGTCGGGACCGACAACCTCGAACATGCCGGGCCGCTGCTCGCTTCCTCCGGAAATGTGACGCATTGCGAAATTCTGACGGACGAAAACGTTAACGCCCTTTACGCGCACAAGGTCGCGGAAAGCATCACGAACCAGGGGATCGACGTCGATCTTCGCGTCGTCGCCGCCGGAGAGCCGAGCAAATCGGTCGCGACGGCCGAAGCCGTTTGGGAG
>JAVBQI010000175.1:0-2715 GCA_031549145.1 Thermoguttaceae bacterium
CGGAAAACTGAAAGTTTCAACGCCGTGCTTCGTCGACCGTCCGGGCGACACATTCGCAGTCGGCTGCCAGAAAACCGGCTCGGAAAAATCGTTCGGCCATGCGAACGACCAATTCGGGCGTTTGGGGGTAGCAGTCGCCGTCCAGCAGGACTTCACCGTTACAGGAATGGAGATAGTCCTGCCAAAGAGCGCTTCGCCTGATCCTCAAGGCCAGCTTGCCGAGCGGCGAGTCACCGTAGGGCGGAACGAGCAGCATTCTTCCGACAAAGCCGAACACGAAGATTTCGTACGCGCGACGGTAATGGTCGACGGACGGGAGACTTTTGAGCAGATCCTTGCCGTCGGGAGTCGAGTGAAAGTCTCGCCAGTAGGTCGTGGCGGCTTGGAAACACGCATCCGTGCGACGTGAAAAACGTCTTTGAGCGGAACGCCTGTCCAACGGGCGATGGCCGCCATGCCGAAAAGTCGGGCCGACAACAGTTGCCGGACATGATGGATTTGCGAAATGGTCGGAAGCCTGGTTTTGGGATTCATGCATGTAAATGGGGTTAGGCGATGAGGGGACGGCTTTATTTCCCGGCGAGTTCGCGGACCTTGCAGGCGAGACAGGGCATGTGAACCTTCGCGCCGCATTTCGGACAACGTTTCGCCGGTCGGGACTATTGTGTAGAATCGCGGGTGCAGCTGCGATGTTTTCAGAAACAGCGTATCGCTCGAACGAACATCGGTGTGAATGGTTCGGCGCGTGACAACCCGCCAGGGAAACGATAGTCGCTTGGTGGGGCGTACCGCGCCGTACTCGTCCTGCCATTCGTCAACCGGGAACGTCCCTTCCTGTATCGTCTCGACCGGGCAGACCGCCTAACACACCATGACATCCGGCAGGAACGTCATGGCGGCAAGGAGCAGGCACAAACCCACTCCAATCCGATAGGTGAAGATACGGTTGAACACGGTCTACCAATGAATAAATAGGCAATATAGACAAACAATGGCGACTCATGGCGGTTTTTCAAAGGAGACGGCCTACGCAAAAATCGCTGCGGCTTGAGAGCATGGTGGGACAAAGCAAAACGCGGATGAATTCTCTTCTTGCGGATGTCGTGTCGTCCAAATATAATGAAAGCGTGATCAAAATCCGTAACCTCGTTTTTCCCGGAGGATGATGAACCGAATTTGACCCGGCACTTGCCGGTTTTACATTTTATTGACAGACGTTTTGTCTGTTGTCGCAAGCCCTAAAACTACCACGGAGAGGTTCGCCTCTCATCGCAGCGACGACAAAAGGCTGATGTTCCTTATTGGGGGCGTCGGTCGGTTGTCGCTGCGCCCTGTGGTAGGGGTTGGGCTTGCAATTCGGCTTGACGCTCCTTTTCTATTTCTTGAGCGCCACCGAGTGAACAATGGAGAAACGCCTCGTTCTTCGTTTCAAATCCATTTTTCCAAACATCCCATGCCACGCCACGATGAATTTTTCGACGTCTATTACGACATCGGCGAGTCGCTTTTCGACCGCATCCGCTCCATGATGGATCGGTTCTACAAAGCCAAGCCGCGAACAGCAGACGACCTCACCGCCCTGAAAACGATCCGCGACCATGTCGTCCGGGCCGTCGCCGCGATGGAAAGTATACGACCGGAAAGTATTTACCGCGATCTCGAAGAAATTTGAACCGGCGAGATCGAGGACGACTCCGAACTCCGATTGCCGCCGTTTTTCGAGAAGCTTTCAGAAAAAATCGACGCCCTCGACCGCTTTGTCAGCGACCTGACCCGAAAGATGAAGGTTTACGATACCGCCCATCCCGAGGGTTTTCCCAATCTGGAATTGGATCACTTGGCCCACCTTCGCGGCTTGATGATCTTGGTCAAGCTCGTTTTATCCGACTTTCGTGACGACGCCGAGTCGTTCAAGGAAACGAAGAAATGCCTTGAAATTTTGGGCATCAAACCGGCGCCGATAGGGGGGACGTAAATTCAGTCTCAAAAGGCGCTTGTGTGTTCCAAAACTGGACGAAATTTTGTATATTGAAAGATGCTTCAGAGATGAAACAATCATAATGTTCTGGATTCGTTTATATTCCCATTTATTATGGAGGCCATTATGGCAGACCTTCGCCCTGAATTACATCCACCGCAAGTCGATGAAAAACTGCAAAAACAAGTCGGAAACCTTATTGAGGACGTTGCCGATACGAATAAGACGATGTCGGAACGCGAAAAGGCTCTTGCGGATTTGAATCAATTACTCAAACCGGAAAAACCTTATGACTTTTCCCGGTTTCAAGAATACTGGGCGGCTGAAAGTCTCGAAGACGTCGTTTTGAAAATCACCCGCCGTATTCCTGACGTCGATATTTCTCATGAAGAATTGAAGACGATCATGGATAAGATCAGCAAGGCCGAGAATAATGACTTCTATCTTGACTTGCTGAAAAAGAACTTTTCCTATCCGAATCTTTCTGACCTGATTTATTGGCCGAACCAATTAGGTTATGACATGGACCTTCCTGTTGAAAAAATGGTCGACATCATTTGGGAATACGAAAAGAAAACAAAATCAAACTGATTGATAAAATCATGGCCACGACCGCAATCGACCACACCTATCGTTACGGATTTGCTTCGGAGTACGTTCCTCGATTCGACGGTTCGGGGCGGGGGCGACTCGCCCTTGCCGTCGACTCATCGGTGCTGAAAACTCCGGCCAAAAAG
>JAVBQI010000014.1:0-40993 GCA_031549145.1 Thermoguttaceae bacterium
GTGGAGCGGGCTTCGGCGGCGGGCATTTTGTAACCTCCTTGTGAGAAAAAACGACGCGAACCATTCACGTCCTGTTCTCCCTACGAAGAAATCCCCACATCTGTTCGCAATTTTTTCCGTGAAACTTGAAGACGGTCTGGAGGATTGCAAAGTCGGTATTCCAGAACTAGTGGCTTGTCAACATTAAATATTGGGATTTTCCGGTCGTCATTCCCGCGAAGGCGGGAATCTATAGTAAAACCGTTCCCTATGGATCCCCGCCTTCGCGGGGATGACGGAAAATCATTTCAGGGTGATGACGGAGATCGTATGCGGGGCGTCGTGCTTTTTGTTGACCATCATGGGGCCCGTCGAATCGAAGTTCGCGACATAAAGCTTGTTGCCGACGACCATCGGCTCGCAGGGGGAATCCAACAGCCCATCGGCCCCGTCGGTGTCGCCGTTCGCCCAAACCGTTTCGAAAACAACCTCCTTGCCCGGCTCCCAGCGGGAAATCGCATGAATCGCGTTGAGCTGCGAATCGGCGATGTAACTCCGGTCGGTCCGGGCGTCGTAAAACATGCCGTCGCAGCAGGAAATCCTTTCGTCATGGAAAATCTTCCGACACGTCGGCTTATTCGCCTTGTCGAAGGTCATTGCATAGACCGCTCCGTCGCCGAAGTTGCAGAAATAGACGACGCCGTTCTTATCGACGGTCAGCCCGTCCGCGCCGCCGGAAATGCCCCACGGCGTTTTCTTGACGTCCTCGATCACGATCAGCCGCGGGTCGGTTCCGTTCGGCTTGAGCCGGATCGTCGGATGGCCCGGCGTACCGGCTAAAAGGGCTTCGTCTTTCGTAAACATCCAGACGCCGCCGGCACCGTACTTGCCCGGCAGTTCGAGGTAAGTGTCGGTTACGAGCATCTTGTCCTCAAGCCAAAGGACCGCATTGGAAACCTTGGTCCCCGTCGCGACGATTTCGACCTTGCCGCTCGGGAGGCCGTCTTTCATGATGACCCGCAAAATACGCGACTTGTGGTCCTGGTTGTGGAACCATTGGGTGTCGCAAACATACAGATTCCCGTCGGGGCCGAAGGTCAGGCCCATCGGCCCGGTTTGGCCGGTCTCTTCGAGGACCGGATATTCGAGCACGACTTCGAACTTCGCGGTTTCCGGGTCGATCCGAACGAGGTAGCCCCCTTCGTGATGACCTTTTTTCAGGTCCGGGCCCATGTTGTTGAAGTTCGGGAAGTTGACGAAGATTTTCTTCGTTTTCGGACAGTAGGTCATACCGTCCGGATTGTGCAGGTGATCCGGAAACGAGGCGAACAGTTTCGGCCGGTTCTGTTCCGGATAGGTTCCCGGATCGGTCAGCGTGGGAACCGACTGGGCCGCGGCGGAAAGGCAACCGACAATCGCGAAGACCGCCGATACGAAAAAGAGACTAAAAGTTTTTGTCATGAAAGGATTCCTTGATAATTATTGTGATAAGGTAGGCGACCGACCTCCGGGCGGTCGCGTCGGCATAGCCGACCTGTCCCTAGGAGAAGTACACTTCCGGCGCCTGTAAGACCAACGATTGATCGTCAAACAGCCGGTCGATGGCGTTCATGTCGTCCGCCGCCAGCCGCGCCTCGCCGGCCTTGGCGTTTTCGGCGACGCGGCTCGAATTCCGCATGCCGCAAAGAACATGGGATTTTTCGTAGCGGGAGGTGGTCCAAGCCAGCATCAACTGGCTTGTCGATAAGCCGTAATTTTCCCGAAACGGTTGCAGCCGCTCCAAAGTTGCATTGATTCGTCCGATGTTTTCCGGCGTAAACCGGGGGTCGTTTCGGCGAAAATCCCCTTCGCGGAAACCGCTCGCCGGGTCGAGTGTGCCCGTCAAAAGCCCCTGCTCCAGCGGCGTGTAGGCGATGAAACTGACATTGTTCCGAAGGCAACCCTCCAAAACGCCGTTTTCTTCGGGCTTTCGATTGGCGAACGAGTACGCTTCCTGAGTGGAATCGAGCGTCCCGGCCCGGCAGTATTCCTCCAATTGGTTCCGGGTTACATTCGAGCTGCCGATCGCACGAATTTTGCCCTGCTCCCGGAGTTTCTCCAGGGCTTTCATCGTCTCTTCGATCGGGGTCGTCTCGTCCTGGGCATGGGTCTGCAACAGGTCGATGTAGTCGGTGTCCAGACGTTTCAAACTGTCTTCGACTTCGCGGATGATCGATTCCGCCTTGAGATAGCGATAAAATCGATAGCGACCGTTCGTCCCGGCCAATCCGTTTTCGTCGGCGTAAAAGTGCAGTTGCCCTTTGCCCGGCGGCCAAGCCTCCGCATCCCAAACGATTCCACATTTCGTAGCGATGATCGCCTGTTGCCTTCGCCCTCGCACGGCCTTGCCGATGATTTCCTCGGCCAAACCGTAGCCGTACATCGGAGCGGTGTCGATCAGGTTGATCCCGAAATCAAGAGCCGTTTGGATCGTCCGAATCGCCGCGGGCTCATCGGCTCCTCCCCACATCCAACCGCCGAGCGGGTAGGTGCCCAAACCGACCACGGAAGCCTTGATCTCCGTCGAACCGATCGTACGATATTGCATGGTGAACGCCCCTTTCTGTTGAATTGACAAATGAACCGCGATATCGGGATTAACTGAAGCCGGTTACAACTTCCGTCTTCAATACGGTAGCGGCCCAACGAGGCCGCGGTTTGACGGAGGGCGAAGCCTGCCGCCCCTGTCGGCTACGGTATTCCCGAAAATCGCTTCTCATATTGTATCCGTCAATGTTAGCCGAATCCCGGCTTTTCGTCCAGAGCGTCAGGCGGATTGCAAAGTCGAACGCGGCAAACAGCAGCCCGAAGCGTCAGCGACGGGTTGGTCCCGCATTTCTGCATGGGATGTTGGCAGGGCAAGCGCGGAACGATTCCGTCTCCCCAAACCTTTGCTGCGCCCTTCGGTTTTGTCCCCTCCTTGACGGACCGATCGATCTGTGAGAAACTGGGGAGGATTTGGTTTGGCAGGGAAGTTTCTTGCGATGCCGAAGCGCGAGTTTTGCCTTGGGCGATTGCTGCGAAAGTTGTGATTGTTATTGGCGAGACGCGGTTTTGAAGAATGGGGGCGATTAGCTCAGTTTGGTTAGAGCACTAGCTCGACAAGCTAGGGGTCACAGGTTCGAGTCCCGTATCGCCCACTTTTTATAAACCCTGTTACCGAAACGCTTTGCGTTACCTTCCGATTGGCGGAAGTGCGGTCCTGAAGTTGCTTTTTTTGGGTCAGACTGACCCAAAATTTGGCAATATAGATAAGGAGCCTCACAATGAACGCCCAATCCCAGGTCAAAAGCGAAGTGCAAAATCGGAACGGTTCCCCTCGCGGGAAGAAAACACAAGGAGCGAAGACCGTTAGGTCCCGCTCCTTTTTTCTTGCCAAAAAATTTCCCAAATACCAGATTCACAAGGCGACGAACCGGGCTTTCGTCTGGTGGGACGACCGCCGGGAATATCTCGGCAACGCCAATTCCCCCGAATCCCTGGATCCGTGCAATCACCCTACTGTTTCGAACGCACACTCAAAAGAAACGGCCTGTTTGTAGCGATTGAATACGCGACGGCCGATTTGTTCACGGACAAGCAAAGCATTTCGGCGAGCGGCACCTCGGCGACGCTAAGAGCGACGGTACCGCGACTGAATTCCGTATTGAGGCCGAGCCCTGATTTCAAAGGGAATATTGCGTTTGTCGCAAGCTCATGCGAGAATCATTACCTGTAACGCTCCCTTTTTCGGCCCTCCGCTCACGACAACCATGATCATTAGCGATCTCGAATTCTTTCTTGTCGAAATTCCCTGCCCCCGTGTCGGCGTTCCCGTTCGCTCGGTGATCGTTCGGGTCGCGACCCCCAACGGTCGGGAAGGGTGGGGCGAAATGCCGCTGAACTGGCGGGCCGACGAATTGCAGCTGCGGCGGGACCATCTTCTCCCCGCATTGACCGGGCGAAGCGTTTTCGATATCGAGGATCTGGTCCGGCTCGAAGAATTGCGTGATCCCGCCCTCTGCCTCGGAATCGAAACGGCCTGTTGGGATTTGATCGGGAAATTGACCGGATTTCCGATCTGCTATTTTTTCGGCGGCGAATACCGGCATCGGATTCCGCTCGTCGCCCGGTTGTACGGCAGCGCTCCGGAAGAAATCACGGCGACTTCGATCGAACTCCACAATCAAGGGTATCACCGCCAAGTGTTGCCGCTTTCCGGAAAAATCGACGACGACCGCCGCCAGGTTCGAATGATCGTCGATTCCCTCGGGCAACGGATCGAGCTCCGGCTCGACGGGCAATGCCGCTACTCCAAGGACGACGCGCTGCAATTGTGCAACGAATGGGAGGAATGGGGGATCGCGTTTATCATCGACCCGCTGGAGAGCAACGAGATCGCCGATCTTTGGAACCTTCAAAACCAGACCGTGCTTCCGATCGGCGTTCGACGGGCTATTCGGTCCGCTTCGGACATTTTGTCGGTCCGGCAAGGGAATCACTCGCTCTTCTTGGTGATCGAGCCGAGCCGGATCGGCAGTTTGCATCAAACGCGAAAGTGCGCCGCCGTCGCGGAAGCGGCCGGCATTCGCGTTTCGCTCGCGACCACTCCCTCCTTGGGAATCCTTTCGGCGACGACATTGCAACTGGCGGCGGCCCTACCGGCCTTTTCCAACGGCAACGAAGGGATCGTCTTCCGCCCCCAGGACGACATCCTCAAGGACCGCGACACGTTCGATGTGAGCGACGGCCTGATTCTGCTCCCGCACGGTCCCGGCATCGGAGCGGAAATCGACCGCGCCAAAATCGACCGCTATTCGGTTTCCTGAAATTTGAGCGTAACGCATCGTACAAAGATAATGCAATCGCCTTCGCCAACAAAACAATGACCAACGTCATCCCCGCGCAGGCGGGGATCCAGAGATTACGGTTTCCCTCTGGACCCCCGCCTGCGCGGGGGTGACGGATGTTCTCAAAGGTCATTACTCAACTTTGCAACTGAGCCTCCCCCTGTCCTCTCTCCTTCCCACTTCCCACTCTACACTTCTCCACATGCCTTCCCTCCCCAAACTCGCGATCACGATGGGCGATCCGGCCGGGATCGGTCCGGAAATCATCGTCGCCGGCTGGTCCGAAATCATGCGGCTCAACTCTTGCCGTCCGCTGGTGCTCGGACACTCGGAAATTTTGCGCCGGGCCGCCGCGCTGCGCAACCTCAAAATCGACGTCGAGGAAATCGACAACGCCGATTCGGCCGCCGCGCTCGCCTCGCCGCAGTGCATCCCCTGTTGGAACGTCGTCGACGCCGAAGTGCTCGAAGTCGTACCGGGCCGCGTCGACCCGCGAGCCGGCAAGGCGGTTTATGAGGCGATCGTTTTCGGAATCGACCTCGCTCTCAAGAAAGCGGTCGACGGGATCGTAACCGCACCGATTCACAAAGAAGCCCTCAACCTCGCCGGATACCATTACCCCGGTCACACCGAATTGTTGGCCGAAAAATGCGGTACGAGCGATTTCGCGATGATGCTCTACCTCGGCCCCGGCGAGAACCTTGCCGGGAAATACGGCCTCGCCGTCGATCACGTCACCCTGCACACGGCGATGCGGAACGTCTTCGAAGAGATTCGACTCGAAACGGTGCTCGCCAAAGCCCGGCTACTCGACCGGTTCATGTCGAAGATCAAGGGCGGCCGACCGTCGATCGGCGTTTGTTCGCTCAACCCTCATGCCGGGGAAAACGGCCTGTTCGGCGACGAGGAAATCCGGATCATTCGCCCGGCGGTTGAAGAAGCTCGAAAAGAAGGGCTTGACATCGAGGGACCGTTTCCGGCCGATACGATCATGGTGCAGGCGAAAAACGGTCGGTTCGACGCCGTCGTCGCGATGTTTCACGACCAGGGGCACATCGCCTTGAAACTGCTCGGGATGCACCGGGCGGTCAACATCACCCTGGGCTTGCCGATCATCCGGACCAGCGTCGCCCACGGCACGGCATTCGATCGGGCCGGGCAGGGAACGGCCGATCCCGGGAGCATGATCGAAGCGGTCCGCGTCGCCGCGAAGCTGGCGGAAAATTGAGAACGGATTGAAAACGCGGAGTACCGGCTAAATGGCGAGACAGCCGCGCGGCATCACTTTTTCTCTTTGCGTTGGCGGATGATTTCTTCCTGGATCGAGTTCGGGACCTTTTTGAATTTGGCGAACTCCATCGAAAATGTCCCCTGCCCTTGCGTCATGCTCCGGAGCGTCGTCGAGTAGCCGAACGTCTCGGCCAAAGGAATCTCCGCCTCGATTCGGGTCGTCGCCCCGAGCGTTTCCGTGATCGAGATGATCCCCCGCCGCGAGTTGAGGTCGCCGACGACATTCCCTTGGAATTGGCTCGGGCATTCGACCTCGAGTTTCATGATTGGCTCCAAGAGCGTCGGCTTCATTCGTGGGAACGTCTCCCGCAAAGCCGTCTGGGCACAAATCCGGAATGCTAAATCGCTACTATCGACCGTATGAAACGAGCCGTCGTTCACCAAAACCGACAGCCCGACGACCGGGTAGCCGGCGACGGGACCTTTTTCGAGCGAAGAGCGGAAACCCTTTTCGATCGCCGGAATATAGTTGAGCGGAATCGTCCCGCCGGTGATCTTGTTCTCGAACAAAAACGTCTCGCTCGTCTCCGCATCTTCCGGGATCGGGGACATCGTCCCGACGATGTGGGCGTACTGCCCGCTGCCGCCGGACTGCTTCTTGTGCTTGACGTCGAAATCGACGGCGGCCGTCGGGGCCTCGCGGTAGTTGACTTTCGGCGGGGAGGTCACGACTTCGACCTTGTAGTCCCGGCGAATCCGCTCGACGTAAATTTCAAGATGCAGTTCCCCCATCCCGGCCATGAGCGTTTCGCTCGTCTCCGGATCGCTCGTGATCGAGAGCGTCGGGTCCTCTTTGCGAAAACGGTACAGCGCTTTGCCCAATCGGTCGGCGTCTTTGGTTTGCACCGCCTTGATCGCGATTTGAATGACCGGATCGGGCACGTAAATCGATTCGAGCGTGCAAAAATTCGGCTTCGAGGCGAACGTGTCGCCGCTGTGACAATCGATCCCGATCACGGCGACGATGTCCCCGGCCTCGGCCGTTTCCAGCTCTTCCCGCTGCTCGGCGTGCATCCGGAAAATGCGGCTGATCCGCTGCTTTTCCCCGGACCGCTGGTTGTAATACGTCGCCCCCTTGACGAGCGTCCCTTGGTAAATCCGCATGTACGTCAGCGTCCCGTACGGATCCTCGACGATCTTAAAGGCCATTGAAACGGATTCAAGTTTCGGATCGGGGAAGATTTGGATTTTAGAGGACAGAGGATAGAGGACAGAGGACAGGGAAGACTCCGCTTCCAACTCACTCTCAGCCTTGTCTTCCGCCTGTAAACTCTCTGCTTCCCCCTTCTGTCCTCTGTCCTCTGTCCTCTGTCCTCTCTCTTCCTGAAACGCGAAATACTCACAATCCAACGGCGAGGGCAAATAGAGCTCAATCGCGTCCAACAGCAATTGAATCCCTTTGTTGCGATAGGCCGAACCGAGAAAGACCGGCGTCAACTGCCGCGCCCAGACAGCGGTTCGAACGACATGATGTATCAAATCGACTGAAACCTCTTCCTCGGCGAGCAGCTTTTCCATAAGCTCGTCGCTGTACATCGCGAGCGTTTCGAGCAGGTGCTGCCGGGCCTTGCGATACTCTTCGTCCAATGCGACCGGAACCTCTTCGTACCGGAGTTTTTCTCCCTGGGGGCCGTCGAAGTAAACCGCCTTGCCCGCGACCAAATCGACGATCCCTTCGAATTGGGCTTCTTTGCCGATCGGAATTTGCATCAGGACCGAATCGCAGTCGAGCTTATCGTGCAATTGCTGCACGACCCGTTGCGGGTTGGCCCCAGTCCGGTCCATTTTGTTGACCAAAGCCAATCGCGGGATGCCGTACCGCCGCATTTGCCGGTCGATCGTGATCGACTGGGCCTGCACCCCGGCGACGGAGCAGAGGACGAGAACGGCGGCGTCGAGCACGCGCAAACTCCGCTCGACCTCGACGGTAAAGTCGACGTGTCCGGGTGTGTCGATCAGGTTGATCGTCGTCTCCTTCCAACGGACGTTCGTCGCCGCGCTGCTGATCGTGATGCCGCGTTCCTGTTCGAGTTGCATACTGTCCATGGTCGCGGCCCCGTCGTGCACTTCGCCGAGTTTGTAAAGGCGGCCGGTGTAATAGAGAATCCGTTCACTCAGCGTCGTCTTTCCGGAATCGATATGCGCGGAGATTCCGATGTTGCGCAGGTTCGCGATGGGTGAGGGCTTTTCATTCGATTGCAGATTCGACACGGTTCTATGTTTTCCTTGTAAGGTGTGATGATTCGGGATCACGAGTCTTTTGTATTATAGGCCTAGAGCGTTTCAAGTTTTGCTGTAGGCCAAAAATGCTCATTGGAAAGTGACCAACGGGAGCGATGAGAGCCTATAGAATTTATTGAAATGGTCTAAAATATGCGGGAGAATAACAGGTCAAGCATCCGAAGTATCGGACAGGATCGACCTCTACATGATACGGAATGCGGGAAAACCTCGAATTATCCCGCGCATCGACAACGCGACAAGGGGGAGCAGGAAGTGGGAAGCAGGAAGTTGGGAGTGGAAAGTAAGGAATCCGAGACTTCCCACTTCTCACTTCTCACTCCCCACTTCCTTCAGCGTTGCTTCGACTTCGGCGGCGCGGTCCGGACGCTGGACCTCGCGCCAAAGAACGGCGAGCCGCTTGAGAGCCCGGATTCGCTCCGATTTGGCCGAAAAATAAAGAATATCGACCTGCAAATAAGCGAGGATCGCCTCTTTCGGGTCGTTCGAGCGTTCCCACGCCTCGCCGAGAGTGTTGCAGATCGCCGCTTGAAGGGACGCGTCTTCCGGATCGGTTTTTTCCGCAAGCTCCTCAAGATCGCGAATCGCGGTCGTCGGCTCGTTCTCGCGAATGAGGCAACGGGCAAGTCCGATCCGGGCCTCGGCCTGCCCACGGAGCGATTCGGCGTCGCCGTCTTGCGATTGAATCACCGTCGCGAACAGTTTTTTCGCGTCCGCGATTCGACCGTTGTCCAATTCGATCGAGCCGAGGGCGAGATTCGCCTTGAGACTATAGAAAGGCCAAGGGGCGAGGGCGAGCCGCCGGAAGGCCTCTTTCGCCTGCTCGGGATCGCCCAAGCTCTGCTGCATTTCCCCGAGCATTTCGCAGGCTTCAAAATAATGGTAACTTTTCGGATTTTTCCGCAGGAATTCGCTCATCAGACGAATCGCTTTCCCCATTTTATCCCGGTCGTTTTGAGCCAATTTCGCAGCGAGAAACGCCTGGTAAAACTCGTAATCCTGTCGGGCGAAGGGGTTGGCGATCGTGTTGGGATCGATTTTTCCGAGCGTTTCCCACGCTTCCGGAAAACGGCTTCCCTGTACGGCCGCGCGAACGGCGGTCAGTCCCGGCGGTTCCTGCTCGAACTGCGTCGCCGCGACCTTATAGGCCGGGAACTCGGCTTCGTTGCCGGTCGTCCGCAGCAATTTGACCGAGGTTTGCGAGACGTCGGTGATCGTCCCGTTTTGGCTCCGCTCCCCCGCCTCACGGAAGCGGACGATGTCAGCCGCCGCGGAACCGCCAAACGCGACGATCGGAACAATGATCAATATGACAAATTTGGCTCTCAGCATAAGAAATCTCTTCCCCTCATCTTGGATCACCCTACCGAAATGTTACAATCAAAGTCGCAAAAATACTAGCCCCAAGCGTCAGCGCGGGGTGATATTGGCGGATAGCGGCCAGCGACTTAGCAGCTTAGAAGACTGTTTTCGAAGCCGCTAAGATCTGTAACAAAACAACCTGTACAATCGCACATTTTTAACTACGGAATACGCGGAATAACGGAATAGACGGAAAAGTAAAAATTCCGTGTTTTCCGTCTTTCCGTGTGTTCCGTAGTAAAAAAACAAGCAATCATGTCGCTGCAAAACGATCGATCCGCCGATTCTTCGCCCCGGGGCCGGGTCGCCGGGATCGATTTTGGGACGGTCCGGATCGGCGTCGCGATCAGCGATCCGGACCGGATTTTGGCCAGCCCTTTCGAAACCTATTCGCGCAAAAACGAAAAGGCCGACGCCGAGTATTTCCGGCGGCTGGTCTCCGAAGAACGCATCGCCCAATTCGCCGTCGGCCTGCCGGTGCATTTGGACGGCCGAATGAGCGAAAAGGCGATTGAGGCGACGAAGTTCGCCGATTGGCTGCGGGAAACGACCGGAATTTCGGTCGATTTCGTCGACGAGCGGTTTTCGACACGGGAAGCGGAAAACCATCTTATTGGGGCACAATTGACCCGAAAAAATCGAAAAAACCGACGCGACAAGATCGCCGCCCAAATTCTGTTGACAACCTATCTGGAAAGCGGCCCGAAAAAATTCGACGACCTTCAGGGTCTCGACGATTAAAGCGAAAATAGGCGAAAAATCGAAAATTTCGGTTGCGCGGGGATTCGGACTTTTTGTCAATCTCTCTTCGAGATTCGACGAAAAGAGAAGTGAGGTGTTCTCTTTTTCAAAAGGAGTCTTCCCCTTCTTCCCCCCAAATTTTCGATGTCGAAACGACTTTTTGCTCTCGTTCTTGCCGCGCTGTTGGTTTTTCTCGCGGTGAGCCTTATCAGCGACTCGCCCGCGGACGGGCCGGGCAGTTCGGTTTTCCCGAGACCCGTTTCCAGCCAAAACCTCTGCGGCCCGGCAGGGGCCGTTGTCGCCTCGTTTTTGCTCAACGCTTGCGGCTTGGCGGCTTATGCCGTTTTGATTCCCCTGGTGTTTGGGACCGTGATCTTCGGCTGCGGCCGGGCGGTCGATCAACTGCCGTTGCGTCTGTTCGGAATGTCGCTGGTGCTAAGCGGCATTGCGGCCTGTTGTGCGTTCGCGTTGGCCGGAACACCTTTCGACACCGCAATTGGCCCCGGGGGCTATTTGGGTTCGGTCCTGCAATTCGGGATCAGCCGCTATTTTTCCCCCATCGGCTGTTACATCCTGCTCGGCAGCCTGATCCTCGCCGGAGCGGTCCTCGCCTGCGATTATTCGATCATTCGGCTCGGCCTTTGGGTTTTCGGCGTTGCCCCGATCGGACAAGATATCCTCCAAAAAATCAAGGATCGTCGCGAATCGCGAGAACAGGTTCGAACCGTGCAACCGACCGAAAAGGTCAGGCCGAAAACCGTACAACGGACGGTTTCGGAACCGTATCAGGAAACGGTCTCGCCCGATTTCGACGGTTATACCGAAGAGGGTTTTTACGATTTCGAAATGGGCACCGAATCGGACGATACGGAGTTCGCGATTGAAGAGCAGGCCGAGGAAGAACCCCCGCCGCAACCGGCTCCTTCGATTTTCGGTTGGCTGAAACTCGGCTCCGCGAAAAAAACGGAAGAGCCGGACGAAACGGAAACCGAGTCCGAAGAAGAGTACGACTTCGAAGAGGAAACGGAAGAGCAGCGCGATTACGCTTTGCCCCAGGTCGAATTGCTGACCGAGAGCACTCCGTTCAATTACGAAGTGCTCGAAGCGACGATCAAGCGGCAGGCGAAGCAGTTGGAAAAGGCGTTCGCCGATTTCGGCTTCAACATTCGCGTTGTCGAAATTCAAACCGGCCCGGTGATCGCCCAATTCGAGATTCAACTCGAACGCGGCCTGCGGCTCAGCAAGATTCAAAACCTGACGGACGATCTCGCGATCGCCCTCAAAGTGCCGAGTGTCCGGATCGTCGCCCCGATTCCGGGAAAAAATACCGTCGGCATCGAAATTCCGAACGAAGAACGACAGCTTGTCCGGCTGCGCGAAGTGATCGAAGAGACGACCGAGGCGGCCGAGTCGATGTACATCCCGATCTTCCTCGGCAAAGACGTCTCGGGCAGCGCGATGGTGATCGATTTGACGAAACTGCCGCATCTGCTTATCGCCGGGCGAACCGGCACGGGCAAGAGCGTCTGCCTCAACTCGATCATCGTTTCGATGTTGATGACCCGAAAGCCGGAAGAGGTTCGCATGCTGCTGATCGACCCGAAAATGGTCGAACTTAGCCCTTACAAGACGATCCCGCACTTGATGCACCCGGTCGTCACGGACATGAAAAAGGCGGAGGCGATCCTCGGCTGGGCCGTCGAAAAAATGGAACAGCGGTATCAACTCCTCGCCCGGGCCGGAGTCCGGCAGTTGAGCGAATACAACAAGCTCACGGAAACCGAATTGCGGCGACGCTTGAGGCCGGAATCGGAAGAGGAATGGGGCACGTTGCCGCGAAAACTGCCGTACCTCGTGATCGTCGCCGACGAAATGGCCGATTTGATGATGACCTCGGCCAAAGAGGTCGAGACGCATATCATCCGACTGGCTCAGAAATCCCGGGCCGTCGGCATACACCTCGTGCTCGCGACGCAGAAACCGACGGTTGACATTTTGACCGGGCTGATCAAATCGAACCTGCCGGCCCGAATCGCGTTCGAGGTCGCGAGCCGGAGCGATTCGCAGGTCGTGTTGGATCGCAACGGCGCGGAAAAACTGTTAGGCAACGGCGATTTGCTTTTCCTGAAACCGGGCACCTCGCAGGTGCTTCGCGGGCAGGGAACCTACGTCAGCGACCAGGAGATCGAGGGGATCATCGCCGAAATCGGAACCGAAGCGCCGGAATATGTCGAGGAGCTCGTTACCCTCAAGATCGACGGGGAAGAGGAGGAACTTGAGACGACCTCCAAAGGGGGAGGCCGCGACGATCTGTACGAGAAGGCGGTCGAATTCGTGATCCGCGAGGGCCGGGGGAGCCTTTCGCTCTTGCAGCGGAAGCTCAAGATCGGTTATTCCCGGGCGGCCCGGCTGATCGATTTCATGTTCGAAGACGGTGTCGTCGGGGAATACAACGGCTCCAACGCCCGAGAGGTGATTACGACGCTGCACGATTGGCGCCGGCGCCGTGAGGGCGCGCCCACCGAACCGCCGCGTCCCGCTGCCGTCTCGCCCGTTGCCCCCGTCCCGTCCGTCGTCGTCGCCGTCGAGCCGCCGCGCCGGGCCGCGAAGCCCGTCCCGGTTGTGGCCCCGGTTGCCTCCCCCCCGCGTCCGGCCGCGGCCCCCAAATCACAAACGGCCGCCCCTCGCGTCGTTCCTTTGATCCAAAAGGTCGAGGTTCCTTTGCAGCCGCAGAGTCTCCCTTCGCTTCGACTCATGCAGGAAGAAGATTTCGAAGACGAATTCGAGGACGAGGAATTCGAAGAAGAAATGGGCGAAGAGTACGAGGAGTATGACGAGGAGGCGTACGAATGTGAAGGCGAAGAATATGAAGAGGAAGAATACGAAGCCGAGGAGGAAGAAGAGTACGAATACGAAGAGTACGAAGAATCCGAAGAATCCGAAGAAGAATGAACTGAAAGTACACCCCGTTTAGCCGAGCGGCGCAGACGCCGGTTTTCGCTCTTCGGCCTGTAAGGCCGGTGCATAACAGCCCAGGGCAGAGCCGAAGGCGCCGCCCTGGGTCGTGGGCCCCACAACAAACAGCCGCCCTGCAAGGGCAAGGGAACAACGGGTTTTGCATTGGCCTTACAGGCCGAGGAGTGTGGGGGGTGTCCGTAACCCAGGGCGGCGCTTCGCTCTGCCCTGGGCTGTTACGCGCCGCCCTTTCAGGGCGAAATCGAACAGCACAATTTCTCACAATGGCTGCAAAGAGTTCATTTTTAATCTGGAACTCAGTAAACATCGCTCCCCCCGTTTTTTTCCCCTTGATTCTTCATTCTTTTTCGCGAGTTCGCGGCTCATTAGAATTGCGCTGTAATATTGAGAAACGTTTCTCTTGAAAAAAACCTTGACTTTGCTCGCCGGGACGCGAATAATTCTTCAAGTTTAAACCGGATAATTCATTCAAACGGTCTAAACCGAAAAAACGATCAGGAGCGGAGCTCTCGAAGATCATCGATGATCCCTTTTTCGTGTCTATTTTCGTATCGGAACGTCCGATGCGAAGGCGGTCAATGTTCGATATCAAAGGAGAGAAACGATGAATTTTCTTGCTAAGACAACAATGATTTTGTTTGCGGGAGCCGTCCTTTTCGCGGTTTCCGTTCGTGCCGAAGATCAAAAGCCGGCGGAAGAAAAAAAGCCTGCCGAAGCTCCAAAGCCCCAGGAAAAAATGTCGCCGGCGGATCAAAAATCCGAAAAACCCGCCGGTAAACCTGCCGAAAAAACAGCCGATCAAGCAGCGAAACCGGCCGCGGCAACGTTTTGGATCGGTGTTCGTCTCGCCCCGGTTCCGCCGGTTCTCTGTTCGCACTTCGGCGCTCCGGAAAAAGGGAAGGGCCGTATGGTCGTCGAACAGGTCGTTCCCGAAAGCCCGGCCGAAAAAGCGGGCCTGAAACGGGGGGATGTCATTCTTCAATTTGCCGGCAAGGAAATCCATAACATCGCCGATCTCGCCAAAGGCGTCAACGAAGCCAAGGCGACGGCGCAGCCGATGGTTGTCGCCCGGGACGGCAAAAACGCGGACTTGAATATCACGCCCGCCGAACGACCGGTCGAACCGGCGGTCATGGAAGAAATCGAAGTCGACGAATATCCCGATGAGATCATCCTCGAACGCCCGATGTCGCCGCGCCAGGGAAAGATGCTGCATCGAATGGAAAACATGTTCCGCCAGATGCAGGGAGGCCTTGACGGAAAACAGGTTGTTTCGGATGAAGAGGATGAGTACGAAACGGACAACCTCGCGACCGGAGAAGGGAAGCGGATCGACGTGAGTTCTCATACCGACAAGGACGGTAATAAGAAGGTGCATGTCACTCAAACGATCACCTCCGACGGCAAGACGAAAAAACAATCCTGGGAAGCCGAAAGTCTCGAAAAGCTCCCCAAGGAAATTTACGACGAGATCAAAAAATTGTTTTAGATCATATTTCGATCAGGAACGGCGGTCGGGAGCCTAGTGCTTTGTCCAATTTTATTTTTGGGATGAGTGATTTTCCGTCATCCCCGCGAAGGCGGGGATCCATAGGGAACGGTTTCACTATAGATTCCCGCCTTCGCGGGAATGACGACAGGAGAATCCCAGTGTTTAATGTTGACAAGACACTAGGCGACCGGCTGCAAGCAAGGAGTCAACGATCATGAAAAAAACCTATCCTTTCCTTCTCGTCGGAGCGATCGCGGTCCTGCTCCTTCTGGGCACCCCGTCCATGACCGCAAAAGGGGCCGGTTTTCACGGCGGCGGCGGTTTTCATGGGGGCGGCGGTTTTCACGGCGGAGGATTCGGCGGAGGCGGCTTCCACGGAGGTGGCTTTCACGGCGGGTCGTTCGGCGGCGGTTCGGTGATGCATCGAAATTTCAGCCCTCCGGCCGAATTTCATCGACCGAGTTTTCAACCGAATATGGCCCGACCGTCAGTGCCGCGTTATCAGAATTTCGGCAACCACCCCGATTTCCGACCGGGAAGCGGGGCGGCGGCGTTTCGGAACTTTCATCCGGGCCAATTCCATCCCGATACCATTCGTCCCGGTGCTGGTGGGCGAATCATCGACTCGGGAGGAATTCGGCCTGGGATGGACGGTCGCGGCCAGCGGCTGGGGCCCGCCCATCTCGACGGGCCGGATTGGAAGCATTGGAACAATTTCAATCCTTCGGGAATTCATGATTCGGTGTTGCATCGGTCGGACATTCACCAAGGGACGATTGATCGGATTCGGAATGATTTCCACAATCACAATGCCGATCGACACTATCTCTCGCATCAATGGTTCGACAACCATCCGAATGCCTGGCGACCGGGCCATCATCCGGGAGGGGGTGGAGGCCCGGGGCCACATCCGGGAGGCGGGGGGGGGCCGGGCCCGCACCCGGGAGGTGGAGGACATCCTGGGCCGCCGGGGCCTCCCGGACCTCCGGGTCCGCCTCCGCCGCCTCCGCCGCCGGCGGGTTGGTGGTGGGGTGATCCGGGCTGGGATTACGCCTGGGGTTGGTTTGGCCCTGCGTTCTTCGGCGGTGTGGTCGGTGGTGTGGTCGATGATGCCTTGTACGATCCCTGCCCCTACAATTATGGGAGCAACGTCGTTTACGAAGGGGATACGGTTTACGTCAACGGCGTGCCGTATGTCGGAGCCGACCAATACTACCAGCAAGCGCAGGACATTGCGAACGCCGGATCGGACGAGACCGTTGCCGGAGCCGCGCCGGTTACGACGAACGTTACGGTTGAGAACACCGAACCGGCGGCTCCAAGCGGCCTCGCGCCTTCGGCCGATCTCGCGGGGACCGGATCGACGGCCAAGCCGGAGGATCCCGCGGCCCAGCCGGAAGATGGTTGGCTCCCGATGGGAACCTTCGCGATCGTCGCCGATAACGATCAAAAGGAGAGCAACCGCATCCTCCAGATCGCGACGAACAAGCAGGGATTGGTTCGCGGCAACCTGATCGACCGGGATACGGATCAATCGGTCGAGCTGTACGGCAGCGTCGATCCGAAGACGCAACGGGTCGCGTTCAAAACGCGCGGCAACGACGAGGTCGTCGGGGAGTGCGGTCTTTGGAACCTGACGCAGGACACGGTCCCGATGCTCGTTCATGTCAATAGCGACAAGACCGAGGAGCGGACCTTGATCCGCTTGAAAAACGACGACGCGAAAGCGAAGCCCGAAGACACGTCAAAGGCCGGTAGTCCGAGCCTTTGATAAACCCTGCGGGTCGTGTAAAGTGTAGAGTACTGAGTGTAGAGTTTCAGATTCGAACTGTTTCTCACACTCTACACTCTACACTCTACACTCTACACTCTACGCTACAATCCCAGTTTCTCGATGTAGTTTTCGGTGCCCCGCTCTTCAAGAGTCACGCTTTCGCCAGAAGGGCGGAATTCGAATCGCTCATAGGAAATGTCCCCGTCGTTGATCGCGACCTTGAGATATTCCTGTTGGATGTAGGGATTCGACCAATCGATTCGCTCCGTCGGACCATTGAAATAGTCGATTCGGTAAGGGAACAAATCGTCTTTGCCCAAATACAGCACGACCGCCGTCGGAAGCTGCGTTCCCTCTTTTTCCAAATCGAGATTCTTATCGCCCAAGGCCGACAAGGTTTTTTCAAGTTTTTCTTTCTTGATTGAAGCGGTCAGTTTCCAAACATCGAATGAAGGGGTCCCGATTTTGACGCTTTCGACGGTCCCGCTCGCGAACGAATATTGATCGGCCAACTGAACCAGCGTTCCCTCCAAACTTCCCAATGCCGGCAATTTGCATAGATCGCCCATGTCTCGCAAATGACCTGATTTTGTGATTGCTTCCAACAGTTTGTCGATCTCGACACGCTGAAGTTGCTTTTTCCCCTCGATTTGCGAATACTTCCAGACATTCTTTCCGTCGCAAACCACTTTGAGCGTGCTCGATTCCGTCCCGGCCAAGGTCGTCGAACTCGGTTGAAACTTCAAGAGGAGCAGGAAAAGGCGTTTGACGAATTCCGGATCGTAGTTTCCGCCGGATTCGTTATTCCTTTTCTCAAGATAAACACCACTTCCGATGTAGTCATTTTCGAAAAGCGATACTTTAAGCCGGACGTTGGCATCGATTGTTCGAACCAGTTCAAATTGTTCGATCGCCGAATCGAGAAGTTGATCCGCTCGCTGTTGGCCGGCATATCCAAAAGTCGAACCAACACCGGAATGATTATCAAATTCGTTGGCAAAAGCAAAATGAATGCCGGACTTGTTAACATAAGACATACAGGCAAAACAGAGAAACAATGAGACAAAAGAAAAGACGACGTATTTCATGACGAATGATGTGAAAATATAGCGATTATTCCTTTTTTATGAAAAACTCCAGAATTTTATAAAAAATTGGTAATCCCGTCTATATCAATTATGCCGATAGAGGGAAGGAGAGGCGAGAGTTTTATCGCCAGCTCAATTCCCATCCAATTTTAACTATACTCTGTCAAGGCCGGACATTGCCGACAGAGAGGACATGTGAGAGAGGAAAACTCATGCGACGTTATGCCGGATTGTTAGTTTTAGCGTTATTGACCGCGACAATTGGGTGTGAAACCGCCTACCGGCCGGCCTTGCCAGGTCAGGGTTTGTTGGGCAACCAGAGGTTCGGGAACCGATTCCGTCCCGAACCGGGCGTCGAACCCGGGGCACTGCCGGTCTTTTTCAAGGACTCTGCGCAGGCGGATTTGACGGGAGGTTCGCCTTTCCAGCAAACCTCTCAAATTCACTTCCTCGGTCCGGAAGGGATGCTCATCAATTACGGACACGGTATGTCGAGCGCCTTCGATTCGGAATCGATTGCCGCCCCCGGTGTTCATAATTTTCAACAGGGACAGATTTATCGGCTGAGGCTTTCGAACATTCCGAATTGCCCGGGCCGGGAATTGTACCCGACGCTTGAAATCGCCCCGACGTTCCCGAGGACCCAGGCGTTCCTCGAACATAATATGGTGCCGATCGAGTTTACCGACAACGATTTCGACCAGGTTTTGTCCGGAAACTTTATTACGAAAGTCGTCTATTTGCCGAACCCGGAATTCCAAGGGCTCGCGACCGCCGGAGTCGGAACATTGGTCAATACCCAGCTTGAACCGGGAGTCGATCCGATCGACGAAGCCCAAACCCGCGGCTCGGTCCTTGCGGTGATCCGGATCGGCAACAAAGACTTGAGTTTGAGCGAGCCGGAACAACAGCAACAGCAACAGGAAGCCGACCTCCCGCCGTTCGCGAACATGCCGGGAGGGGAATATGCGGTCGCACCGCAGATGAGTACCGCGAACCCTTACTACACCTCGAACCGGATGCCCAATCCGCCGCAACTGCCTCCGAACGGTCGAACCCGACCGCCCAAGGCCCAGTTGAATTATCAGGGACAGGTTGCCCCGCCGGAACCGCTTTTGATGAATCGGTAGGGACCGCAACTTAGCGGCTTAGCAACTTGGCGACTTAGAAAACTTTTCCGAGACAACGCACAATGCGAGATATATCGGTCAAACTTCTGCTCCTGTCGTTGGCGGTTCTTTTGGGGACCGCCGCAACGACTTGTGCGCAGAATCCGGGTTTCCGCGACAGGAACGTTCCGGGAGCCACTCCCGGCAGCATCGCCCCGGCACCGCATGCGGGAACGGTTTTCCAATCGGTTCAAATCCGGGCTCCGGAGGGGACACGAATCGCCTTTGCCCGCGGAACGGATTTCGTCGATCCGACCCCGGCCCCGAAGTCGCTCGGTCTCGGCGTCGGCTCCGTGTATCGGTTCCGGATCGAAAATATCCCGTACTATGAAGGGGCGGAGGTTTATCCGTCCCTGGAAATCGTCGACCGAACCTTTCCGCCGGAAAATCGCAAAGCCCAATTTCCGGTGATCGTCGATATCACGCAGGAAGATTTGGAACTGGCCCTCAACGGCAAGTTCGTAACGCGGGTCGTTTATCTCGAAAATCCCTTTACCGCCTTGCCGGTTCGGGAAGCCGCCGGGATGCTCTCCCAAGACGTCGGAGCCGGAGCGGATCCGATGAGCCTTGCCCAAACGCTTGGTCGGCCAGTCGCGGTCGTTCGGATCGGTGGTCGTTTGCCGGATTTTCGAAAGCCGGACCCCGCTTATTTTTTCGGATCACCCTCCTGGGTCGGAGAAACCCCGGGAGAGTCGATCCTCCAGGTTCCAGGACAACGTAATCGACAACAAACTTATTATTGACCTTTGCGAAAAAAATTTCGAATCGGGCAGCAGCCGGAAGCGTAAGCGCCCGGTTCTCGGAGCGAAAAGGCGTGGCGAACCCGGTGCTAACGCTTCGGGCTGCTGTTTGCGACGTTCGATTCCTTGCTTGAAAATCGTCAAACGTGAGAGCAGAGACAACGGCATCCCTTTTCGGATTTTCAAAAAAATGACCATGCCAAAACCAGAACGGACCAGGACCATGAACCGTCAACGCCAAATCGTATCGGTTTTCCTTGCGATCAGCATGTTGACGTTTTGCGCGTGCAAGCAAACGTCATTTTCCCAAAGAGGGGAATATCCGCTGGTCTCGCCGTTGTCAAATCAATATTATCACACGGATCAGGAGGTCAGGAACCTGAACGGTTTGGCCGAACTTGATACGGGCCGGATTGATGGGACGACCAGGGAGATCACCGCTCCGCTCGGTTCGCCCAGCAATTGGATGCAACCGCTCGGGCCGACTTCGATCGTCTACAATCATGAGGCGGATAGTTCGTCTTCGCGATTGGCATCTTCGAACATGCCGCAGCAAGGGCAGTCTTCGGGAGGGCCGAATTCAAATCCGATGCTCCGGCAGCAACAATACCCGCAGCCGCAACCCCATCCCCAGCCTAACTTGCCGCAACGGCCGCAGGTGAGTTCGACGCCGGATTATCAATATCTCGCGAATCCGAATTTCGTTCCCCCGGCCGCGGTTTCCAACAACGGCTACGCTCCGGCTCCGACGGGGAGACCGGCGACGACGCAGCAGAGAAGAAATCCGCAACCGTATTCGGGCGGCCCGGTTTACGATTCCGGTATGCCTTCGCCCGATCAGCGTATGCAGTCCCTCCAACCGGGGGCGGTCGACCCGTATTCGCAGTTTCCGCCGGCCGAGTACGAAAACGCGTACCCGCCGCAAAACCAACCGCCGATGTACCGGGGATCCGAGCCGATAAAAAAAAAAGGATCGCTCTTTCAACGGGTCGGATATGATCGGTCTGCCGAAAACGAACCGGTTCCCGAACTCGCTGGAAACAACCGAACCGATTGGACCGAACAGCTGACCGTTGATCCGAGTCTCGCGAACCGCCCGCTGCACAACGGGATTACCAAATCGGACCGGCCTTACGACCCGCAAACGGAATATCTGGCCGACGGCGGCGACGACGGCCAGAAAGCGAGCGTCCGAACGGACAATCTGCTCAGCGGGGTCGATCCGGAAGATACGATCATTTATTATGACGATCCGCAAGGGCAAAAGGTGATTCAGCCCTCGAACCGGGTCCAAATTTACAGTCCCCGATTCGGTTCCGTCCGCAAAGTCGAAGGGCTTTCAGTCAACGAGCAGAAGGCTCTCGCGAGCGCGACCCAGGGGAATCTCCAATTGCAGTTCGGGGCGAAATCGCAATTTCCGGGCAACACCGAACAGGACACGACCACCAATTACACCCGAAACCGATTGCAACTCGAACAAACCCTCGCTCGCGATCGGGGCGGTCAGATTTCTTCTCAAAAAGGTCTCGAACAATTCAAGGCGACGGAACTCCCCCGGGGGTTTTCCAGCTTTTTGCATCAGTCCGAAATCGGTCAATCCGATCGGTTGGCCTTGAACCAGGGAAAAATCAATGCCGACGTTTGGAGCGGAACCCAGGGGCTCCTGGTTCGGGTCAACACCGTTTCGCTCAAGGAAATGGTCGGTGTCGACGAAACGCAGTTTGTTTTTTCGGTTGACGATCAGACGTACCATTCGCGGGAAATCCGACTGCTGAAGGTCGCTTCGACCGATCATGCCCGGCCGGGGGAAACGGTCGAGTTCGCCCTGCGGTTTGAAAATACGGGAACCGACGAACTTCGGAACGTAACGCTGATCGACAGTTTGACGACCCGACTCGAATTCCTTCCCGGTAGCGCGAAATCGTCTCTGCCCGCCGGATTCTTCGTCGAACCGAACGAAGCCGGCTCCTTCCTGTTGCGCTGGGAACTCAAGGAACCGCTTCGAGCCCGCGAGTTCGGCGTAATCACATTCGAATGCCGCGTCCGCTAGATACCTGATTTTTAATGTGAGTGTAGTATAAAAATTGCTTTTTGCTCTTCGATTCTTCGTCCTGAAGGGACGACATGTCTCTAACCCCCGGCGTGAGCCAGGGGGAAAAGGGCAACAAAATATCCCAAGCCCCAACGGGGCGTAACAAATTCGACAGGTGACGCCCCGTTGGGGCTAAAAAAGGAGGGCGACCCCTTGGCCCCGGTTAAAACCGGGGGTTATCGACATTACGCCCCTCCGGGGCGAAGAGATACATCAACTTTCATACGACAGTCTCTTTTTAATTTTTAATTCATAATTCTTAATTTTCCAATGTCCCGTCATTTTTTTCGATTTATTGAGAATCGTGTTCCGCTTTTGGGAACGGTTTTGATACTCGCCTTCCTTTTCGGGTTCGGCCCTTACTTCGCCGGTCCGAATGGGAACGCGAACCGGACTCATGCCGCGGAGCTTTCGGAAATCGACGCCGATCAACCTCCGGCGGCCGCCGCTCCGGCCGTGCAACATCAACCGACCGCGGAGAAAGCACCGGACGGGGAAGGCCCGCCGCAAGCGCGGAACTATCTCGTTTGGATGATGGTCTCGCTCGGTTGGTTTTTCGCCCCCATTTTCCTTGTGATGTCGATCGTGATGGTCGCACTCGTCGTTATGAACATGCTCGCGATCCGGCGCGAAGTGCTCCGGCCGAGCCTGTTGGTCGAGCAATTCGAAGGTCTGCTGAAGGAAAAAAAATACCAGGAAGCCTACGAACTCGCGAAAGAAAACGATTCGTTTCTCGGCAAGGTTCTTTCCGCCGGACTCGCGAAGATGTCGAGCGGTTACGAACAGGCCGTCCAAGCGATGCAGGATGTCGGAGAAGAGGAGACGATCCAACTCGAACAGCGCATCGGATATTTGGCGTTGCTGGGCAACATCGCCCCGATGCTCGGTCTGTTCGGCACGGTCGTCGGGATGATCGATTCGTTTCAAACGATCGCCGTGAGCGTGGGAACCCCGCCCGCCTACAAGCTGGCCGAAGGAATCGCGACCGCGCTTTTTACGACCGAGGTCGGGCTCGCAATCGCGATTCCCTCGATCGCCTTTTACGACATTTTCCGCAATTACCTGAACCGTTACGTCCTTGAAATCAGCATCCTCAGCGACAACCTGATGAGCCGATTCAAAAAATAGAAAGGCTGTAGGCTATAGACCATAGGCTGTAGGACACGAGTTCCAACCGTACCCTACAACCTATAAGCCTTTAAGACTGACATTCACAACAGCTGGAATAGATTTTAGAACTCAAATCCGTGCGTATTAGAGTAAAAAGCGGTCCCCGGGATATGGACATGACCTCGATGATCGACATCGTGTTCCTGCTTATCTCGTTTTTTATGATCGCGGTCAATTTTTCCAACGCCGAGCAAAACGCGTTCATTCGGCTGCCCAAGAGCGAACTCGCCGTCCCGCCGAAGGTCCCGCCGGACGAAGCACTTTCGCTCCAGGTTACGGAAAACGGCTTGGTGCTGTTCAATAACCAGGAATATGAGATCGACGATTTGGAACGCCCGCTCTCTTTCGAGCGGCGGCTTTACGACCTTCGCGGGATCGACCCGAAAACGGTCGTCGTCCTGATCCGCGGCGACGGACGTTGCGAGACCGGAAAAATCCAACGCATCCTCAAGGAGTGTCAGGAACAGAATTTTGAAACGTTCAACTTGAAAGCAATCGCGACGAGCGGCGACGGTAGGGATTAGCAATTTAGCGGCAATACTAGCCCCAAGCGTAAGCGCGGGGTGATATTCGTTCGAAATATCTTTTTATCCCCCCACGCTGACGCTTGGGGCTGGTATTTGGAACGAAATCGAATTTTCCTGAAATCATGAAAAAACGACACATCCGAAAAGAGGTCAAGTCGGTTCGGCTTCAAATGACGTCGATGATCGATGTCGTTTTCCTCCTTTTGACGTTCTTTGTCATGACGCTGAAGATCATCGAACCGGAAGGGGATTTCGGGATCAAGATGCCGCTGTTGCCCGCCCAAGCCTCGATCACGCCGCAAATCGACGAAAAAACGGAGCCGATCCGCATCCGGCTGATCTCGGACGCCCAGGGCAATCTCGCCAATATCAAGATGGGGGACGCCTTGCTCGGCCCGGAAACTCAATCGCTCCGGGCGAGGGTGATCGAAATAGTCGGCCTTTCGACGACGAACAACCGGCCGCACGATTTGGAAGCGGAACTCGACTGCGATTCGCAGTTGCATTATCAATACACGATCGACGCGATCACCGCGATCAGCGGCTATCGTTCCGAAGGCCGCATCATCCCGCTCATCGAAAAGGTCCGCTTCGCGGATCGGTAGCCCCCCGTTTAGCCGAGCGGCGCAGACGCCGACTCAACGCATCGGGTTGGTTCCGGCGGCCGGTTCGGTCTTTTCCGGGCGGTTGGCGACCGGCGGGGCGACCGTGCTGCGTTCGGCGAGCGGCTCGGAGGCGGCGTTGTCCGTTTTCGGCTGCTGCAAGGCGAGAACCTGGACCTCTTTGTTGGTGTTGTTGACGGCGAAAAACTGGAGCAGGTCGTTCTTATCGAATCCGATTTTGATGAACTGACCGCCGTTCACCCCTTTGCCGACGGCGTTGCCGCCGTGTGCCGAACGAACGAACAGCTCGCCGCCGGTTTCAAGATTGCCCCCCAGTTCAGCCAAAAACTGCCAGCTCTCGGGATGCGAATTGACCAAGTCGTTCGGCGAAACCATCACCCGGTTGCCGACGAGAATCTGTCCGGAAAACTGCTTGCCGAGAAAATGTTCGCTCGCGATTTTGTTCTTGGAAAAAATCAGCCCGTCGTTCCGCAACACGACCATATCCTCCCCGTTTTCCGGGGACTTGAGCGTGATCGTCTCGGCGACTTCGATTGACTTGACCTTGAGCGTTCCGGCCTCGCCCGTTTTCGAATCGTTGTCGGTTATATAAACAACGGCGTAGGCGACCAGCCCGGCGACGACGGCGGAAAGAGCGGAATGATAGAGTTTTTCAAACATCGGCCAACGACCTCCTTGTCAATTTTGTACGGATTTGTAATGAGAGCCGCAGGTTCCCTCCTGCGGGAGCGAGAATCATACCAGATCGAGAGGATGTTGCCCAGAGCAGTTTTTTGAGGGAGTTGGCAAAATGGGAGGGATGGGTCGAAAAAACAAACGCAAGAAAAGCTCGTAGAAAGAGAATTAACACTCGAGAAAGCAAAATAATATCCGTCACCCCCGCGCAGGCGGGGGTCCAGAGGGAGATCGTAATCTCTGGATCCCCGCCTGCGCGGGGATGACGCAAAGTCATTTCAATGCTTTGCAGGAGCTACAACCCCGGCGTCTGCGCCGCTCGGCTAAACGTCAGTTTCCGAGTTCGTCGGCGATTCGGCCCATGTCGTACACTTTTCGCAGGGCTTCGACGATTCCGGCTGCGTGTACCGAGACGGCCCGGGATTGGACGTCGGTGTAAATCATATCGCTGCTCAACGATTGCAAGTTGCCGTCGAAAATCAGGCCGACGACCTCCGCGTTTTTGTTGAAGAGCGGCGAGCCGCTGTTGCCGCCGATGATGTCGTTCGTCGAAACCAAATTGAACGGCATCGTCAAATCGAGCTTGCCCTTCGCCTTGGCCCAGCTTTCCGGCATGTCGAACGGCGGGACGTTTTTGTGCGACGCCGCCCGCTCGAACATCCCGTCGATCACGGTCCAGGGCGGAACGGCCGTTCCATCGTCTTCGGTATAACCTTTGACCGTGCCGTAAGACAGCCGCAGCGTAAACGTCGCATCCGGATAAAACGTGTCGCCGAACAGTTGGAATTTCCAATCGGCGATTTTCGCGTAAGCCTGTTTGAGCGGCTCATCGACGGTCGTTTCGAATTGTTTGCGAACTTTTCGGGCGTGCGGATCGGCCGCGACCGCGAGCTTGATCATCGGGTCGGACGATTCCTCGATCGCCTTGATTCCCCCCTCGGCGATTCGTTTTCGTTCTTCGACGGCGAATAAGCGAGTCCCTTTGACAAGCTCCGTCGCTCTTTGAATCGGCGATTTCGCATCCAAACCGAGAATCGGGTCCGTCGCACCGAGGACTTCGCTGCAAAAAGTCAGGCCATTCTCCAGCTTTAGGATTTCGACGTCTTCGTAAATCGGGGCTTCCGAAAAAAGAGAACGTTTGAGCGAATCGAGGTTCGAATCCTGGTACTCGGACAACCGTTGATCGTTGGGTTTCTCCAATTCATAAGCCAACCGAACCAACATTCTCGCGATTTGAAAAGTGCGAGCTGGAAACGCATCCCCTTGCTCGACAAATTGGTAAAGGTTTAGGACTCCCATCCAGCTTTGAAGAATTTCATTGAGATTGGGGAGCGTCGCCCGCTCCTTAAACAATCGTTCATCACGCTGAAAGGTACTCCAAAAGATGTCGTCTTCCACATTTTTTTGCATCATCAATGCGGGATCGAGCAAACCGGCCTGCTGCCCGGTCCGAACTTTACGGGAATTTTTGATGTAATCCAACTCGTTTTTGATACGACGTTTGTTCTCCTCGGAACGCTCGGCGTAGACGGAGTAAACCGTTTCAAGTCGATATAACTTCTGGAGTGTTCTCGGTAAAACCACATCCCGCTGAAACTTCAAATGCAGCGGGACATAGGCCCTGTTGGTCCGGCCCGGGTGTCCGCTCACGAAGACGAGTTCGTCGTTCTTGACGTTTTCCTTTGCCCAGCCGAAATGGTGCGGCGTCGCGGCCGGTTTGCCGTCTTCGTAGGCCCGGAAAAACGCACAGTCGAGGCAGTACCGCGGATACTCGAAATTGTCCGGGTCGCCGCCGAACGACCCCGCCTGCTGCTCGGGAGCGAACACCAGCCGGACATCGGCGTATTTCTTGTACCTGTAAAGGTGATACTGCCCCCCCTGATACAAGGTTACGACATTGCATTGCAGGCCGGTCGCGTCGGTCGCCTCCTTTTCGATCCGGGCGATTACGGCCCGACGGGCTTTTTCGGCCTCTTCGAGCGACATCTCCGGCTTGACGGCGGACTTGACTTTTTCGCTGACATCCTCATAAGATTGCAGGGCGAGCAGTTCGAGACTCGGACACGGCAGTTCCTCGGCCTCGGTTTTGGCGTAAAACCCGTTGCTCAACAGGTCGTTTTCCTCCGTACTGAGCGCCTGCAACTGTGCCGAGGCGATGTGGTGGTTGGTCATAATCAAGCCGTTGCCCGAGACGAACGAGCCGGTCCCGTTCGGAAAACGGAGCGTCGCCTTTTGAGCCGTTTCGAGCCAGCCGTCGGACATCTCGAAGCCGTATTTCTCGACGACCGCCTTTTTCGGCGGGTTGCTGAAAAGGAACATCCCCTCCTCGGCGAAAAGGGAATTCGCGAGGGAAAGCAGCACGAACGCAATAGCAAATCGGATCATGGTCGAAAATGTATTGAAAGTGATTGAATGTGACGTGTCTTTGCAGTAGCGGCTCAACGAAGCCGCGGATTTACAGAGGGCGAAGCCTACCGCCCATGCCGGCTACGGCATCAATCCAACCGATACCCTTGGCGGTAGGTCGGCTTGATCAAATCGGCGGTTCGCGGGGTCTTGATCGCGTCCAGGTTCGTCACCTGCATGTTCGGGGCGTCCCAGCAAATCGTTTCGCCTCGTTTTTCCGGCTCATGGGCGGTCCAAACGGCGAGGTTGCCCAGCAGCATCGCCTCGGTCAGCGGCCCGGCCTGTTTCGGGAAATTCGAGAAACAGCGGTCCGGGTTCCCCTCCCGAATCGCGGTGCAAAACTCGTACAGATGCCGGTTGTCGGTCGTGTTGTTGCCCGAATGTTCCGGGGCGTATTGGACTTCAAGATTCTTGACCGGCTCGCAACCGATGAGCGTGTTCCCGCGTATCGCCCCTTTCGTCCCGATGATCAGCGAGCCGCCGCCGGGCCGACCGTTGAAGCCGTATTTTTCCAAAACCGCATCGTCCGGCATTTTGCCGCCGTCGTACCAGACGAACTTGAAGCCGGGACGTTGGTCGTTCGCTTTGTAAGTGTATTCGATGATCGACCAGGACGGGAAAATGTCGAAATCGTGCCCGCTCGTCGTCGCGACGACCTCCGAGGGGGTGCTCAAATCGAGCGCTTTCATCGGCATGTTGAGCGAATGACAGGCGATGTCCCCGAGCGCCCCGGTCCCGAAATCCCACCAACCGCGCCAAACGAACGGGTGGTACAGGCCGGGATAATATTCCCGGAACGGAGCAGGGCCGATCCAACTTTCCCAGTCGATGTTCTTTTCAAGATCAACTGCAATCCGGTTCGTCATTTCCTGAACCAGGGCTTGCGCTTCGTCCGGTTTTTCCTTTGTTATTCTCTCGGAAAACTCGGCCAACGTCTTGCAGCGGTTCGGATCGAGCCCTTGCGGCCACCATTTGACGGGCCGGTCGGTCCAAACGTGGATTTCCTCGACCGTGCCGAGGGCTCCGGCCCGAATTTGGGCGGCGGCGTCGCGGAGTTCCCGCTCGCTGCTCCCCTGGTTCCCCATCTGCGTGCAAAGGCCGTTCTCTTTCGCGATTTTTCCCAAAAGCCGGGCCTCGTAAATCGTTCGCGTCAGCGGCTTTTGGGTGTAACAATGCTTTTTCAACCGCATCGCCGCGAGACTCGCGGGGCCGTGCACGTGATCGGGTGTGCTGATCGTAACCGCGTCGATCGTTTCGCCCATCGTATCGAGCAGTTCGCGATAATCGGTAAACCCTTTCGCCCCGGGGTATCGTTCCAACGCGCTTTTCAAACGGTTTCGGTCGGCATCGCAAACGGCCCGGATTTCGCCGAACATCGCGGCGTTTTCGACGTCGCTGCGCCCTTTGCCGTCGACCCCGATCCCGCCGAAGGCGATCCGCTCGTTCGCGGAAGCCCTCGCGATCGTGCGCTGCCCGGCGGTCAACCAAAACCCGGCGCCGGTTAACCCGGCCGTTTTCAAAAAATCACGTCGTGTCGTCGGGATTTTCATAAGGCAACCTTTCCCTTTTCGAGTTGAAAAATCGTTCGCGTTCAAGACGAAA
Source organism: Thermoguttaceae bacterium (assembly GCA_031549145.1). Lineage (GTDB taxonomy): Bacteria > Planctomycetota > Planctomycetia > Pirellulales > Thermoguttaceae > JAVBSX01. The sequence continues at coordinate 28,816 of JAVBQI010000014.1, forward strand.
CCTCATTGTATCGCGAAGCAAAGAGCCGATCAACTCGGAAAACGCGTTTAGCCGAGCGGCGCAGACGCCGGAGTATACCGTGTACAAGGTCCGCAAGTTGCGCTGCGATACACATGCGGCTCTTTTCGAACACCCAAGAAAACAAAACGGGAAACGCAAGCTCTTGCCAACGTTTCCCGTTTTTTACTAAGGATCTGTAACAAAACGGCTTTACAATCGCCCTTTTTTTACTACGGAATACGCGGAATAACGGAATAAACGGAAATGTAATAATTCCGTGTTTTTCCGTCTTTCCGTGTGTTCCGTGTTAAAAAAACATACGCTGAAAATGTTCGTTTTTTTGCGCTATTGTAAAGGTTATTTTGATACGGCTATCGGTCTAAACTTCCTTGGCGTCGATCCAGGCCATGAGTTTGCGGAGCCGCTTGCCGACCTCTTCGATCTCATGATTGCGGTGCATCGCGCGGGTTCGTTTGAATTTCGGGGCGTTGACCTGATTTTCGAGCAACCATTCGCGGGCGAACTCGCCGCTTTGAATTTCTTCGAGAATCTTCTTCATTTCCTTTTTCGTCTCGTCGTTGACGATCCGCGGGCCGCGGGTGTAATCGCCGTACTCGGCCGTGTTGGAAACGGAGTACCGCATGTAGTTCATACCGCCCTGGTAAAACAGGTCGACGATCAGCTTCAGTTCGTGCATGCACTCGAAGTAGGCCATTTCCGGCTGGTAACCGGCTTCGACGAGGACTTCGAACGCTTTTTGAACGAGTGCGCTGACGCCGCCGCAAAGGACGACCTGCTCGCCGAAAAGGTCGGTTTCGGTTTCTTCGGCAAACGTCGTCTCGATCACGCCGCCGCGCGTTCCGCCGATCCCCTTCGCGTAGGCGAGCCCGATCTTCCGCTCTTTTTCCCCGGCTCCGTCGCCGAGCGCGATCAGGCACGGCACGCCGCCGCCTTTGACGAACTCGCTACGGACCAGGTGTCCTGGCCCTTTCGGGGCGATGAGCAAGGCACAAACCCCTTCGGGGATGTCGAATTGACCGTAATGAATATTGAACCCGTGCGTGCAAACGATGATGTTCCCCTTCGAGAGGTTGTTCTTGACCTGCTCGCGGAAAATTTTTCCCTGCAATTCGTCCGGAAGGGTAAAGACGATCAGATCACCCTTTTTGACGGCTTCTTCGGTCGAGAGCGGTTTGAAACCGTCCTTGACGGCGGCCTCGTAGTTGGCGGTTCCGGGGAGTTCGGCGACGACGACCTCGCAGCCGCTGTCGCGCAGGTTCTGGGCATGGGCGTGTCCCTGCGAACCGTAACCGAGAATCGCGATGGTTTTACCTTTGAGCTGGGAAAGATCGGCGTCCTTTTCGTAATAAATCGTGCAAGCCATTTTTTTCGAGGGGTTAGTGGTGATTGATGAATATTTGTATAAGCGCGGAGTACCGGGCGGATTTACCCGCGGGACATTGCGATGCGGCCGCTACGGACGAGTTCCTGGATGCCGTAAGGGCGCATCACTTCGATAAACGCTTCGATTTTCGATTCCTTGCCGGAAATCTCGATCATCAGGGAGTTCGGGTTGACATCGAGAATCCGCGCACGAAAGATCTCGACCAGTTCGAGAATTTCCCGGCGGTTTTCGCTCTCGGCGTTCACCTTAATCAGCATCAAATCCCGTTCGACATGCTCCTGGCTCCCGATATCATCGACGCGGACGACGGTTACGATCTTGGCCAACTGCTTGCAAACCTGGTCGAGAACCTTTTCGTCGCCGACGACGACGAAGGTCATTCTCGAAAGGGTGTTGTCTTCGGTTTCTCCGACGGCCAGACTGTCGATATTATACCCTCGGGATGCCAGCATCCCGGAGATATGCGACAGGACGCCCGGAACGTTCTGAACCAATGCTGAAATAACGTGTCGCATGATTGGATGGGAATGGGACGGAAATCGTCTCCGATAAGGTGATCTCGACCGCAAACCGAATTTAACCGGTACTCCGCGTCAAACGGGCCCCGCCTCTTCCGAAGGGGTTGCGGCACAAAAACGAAACACCTAATACTACCCCTAAAATCAGGGATCAGCAAGGGGGGAATACGATCGCGGAGCATCCGCGAAGAGCGGCTCGGTTAGTATCGCGGCATCGGATAGGCCGGGTAATACGGGTACTGCTGATACATGTATCCGGGGTTCGACATCATGTATTTCATGACCGAAGATCGCTGAATCGCGTCGATCGCTTCCTTAATCGTACTGGAATTCGTCGTCGAAGGGCGCAAAACATGCACTTTCTGAGCCTGCTGGGTCGGGGCCTTGTTGTCCAGCTCGACGATATACTCTTGAAGATCGGACGCAAGAGGTTCCGGGGCGAAAATGTCAAGCGAATTGCTCGTCGTATTCGGCACGACCCGGGGGTAACCTCCTCCCGGCAGCGGCGTCATATATAGCCGCTGCTGAAAGACGGCGAGCACCTGCCGGAGAATTTCCGTCGCCGCGACGTTTTCGACCGGCACGTTGATCGGTTTCAGGACATTGGCCGTTTTCTCCAGCTGAGAGGCTTCCAACACTTCGATAAAACGACCGACCTCTTCGCGGTCGGACTTCGAGCCGCGAGCGGTGATCGTGTTCATCGCCGGGTCGACCGTCAGCTCCAACGGTTTTCTCCGTCCCATCCCGCCGTACCCGCCGTAATACCCATAATAACCCCTCCCCCCACGACGCAGTGTCGGGTTGAGTTTGTCTCGGAGCATGGTCTGCAATCCCATGTATATGACCGTCGCACTGATTTTGCGCACCGAATAAATCGTGTAATCCCGGCCTTCGAGAACGATCCGGCTCAGGCTCGTCAACTGCTTCAGCTGCAATTCGACGTCGTTGAGCGCGTCCTTGTCCGAGGACATGATCGTGATCGTCCCGTCGTCGTTTTTCAAAAGGTAAACATCGGGGAAGCCCGCAAGTCGCGAGGACGAACTTCCCCCTTCGCCGCTTTGTGATGCGAAGGGATTGGCCCGTTGCGAGACGACGTCGTCCTTTTCAACCTGAAAGAAGAGCGAAGCGGTTGCTCGCGGCCCAAAAGGGAACGCCCCGGCCTCCTCCGAGCCGGTGTTGTCTTCGTCCCGCCGCGAGGAGCCGTCTTTTTTCGGCTCGGAAGGAGGCGTCGTTTCGGGCGCGGCTTCCGGCGTTCCGGCCGGGGTTGCCGGCTTTCTTTCCTGAATCAACGGCTTGCCTTGCTCGCGAATCATCAGTTCGTTGCCGCGAATGTGGGGCCATTTTTTTTCCAGTTCCTTGAGCGCCTCATCGACATCTCCCTGGACGCGAAAGGTACGGACCGGCCCGCTTTGCTCGCTGAGAATCCCGGTCTCTTCCGCCGGCCCGGCGTCCGAAAACGGGCCGTTTGTTCCGTGTACGGCCGCGCCCGGAACGGTGGTCGAACCCGGGCCGGTCGTTCGCGATTTCGAGCCGTTGGACGGAATCGGGTCGAACGACTCCCGGAGCAGTTGCGTTTCGCCCATTTGAATGAGCATGTTGCGAATCTGCTCAAGTTGTTCCCGCGTTCCGCGAGCGATCACCTTGTTCGCATCGTAATCGACGTTGACGTTCGGCCGCTGGGTGTAGCTTTCGTCCTGGAAGAGTTGATAGACGATCATCGGAATCGATTCCAAATCGAGCGTCTGAATCGCGAAAACCTGGATGTACTGCTCGGCCGTTTTCAGGGAATCGAGTATTTGTTGGACGATCGCCTGCTCTTCCGGCCGGGCGAAAATGACCATCGTACTCGAATAATAATCGTACGAGAGATCGATATCGATTCCCTTGTCGGCGAACACGTCCCGGATCAACGGCTCAACGGTGTAATAATACTGCTGGTATTTGACCGAGTAAAACTCCAGCTTCAGGTTCGGATCGGCCAAACCGCCGCCTTGAATCTGGCTGATCAGTTCGTCGATAAACCGGTGCTGTTCCGGCGTCGCGATGGCGGTCAGCGTTTTGTTGCTGACGTCGGGCACCAACAGAAATCTCGGGTTGCGCGTGTTCAAGATCGACAAAGCCGAATACAGTGTCGCCGCATCAACGCTGCCGGTCTTGTGTATTTGGAGCGAAGTTTGCGTGAGTGGGTCTTCCGCGTCGAGTTCCTTGGCGATTTTCGCGATCTCCTCATGCTCTTCTGGGATCGCCTTGATCAACAGAAAATCGGCGTAAGAATCGTACGAGATTTCGACGGACGGATAGTACATGCTGATCACCTGATAGGCCGAGGCGAGCGTCGCCCGTTGGAATCGGTACACCTTCGGAACGGATTGGTCCGGATCCTTTTGGTTGAGGGCGTCGACCGTTTGCCGGATTTTTTCATGATCCGACTTGTGGCCGTAAATCAGCAATTGATGCCGGTCCGTGCCGTAACCGTACCGAATGTTCGGGGTCAGGCTCAAGAGCAGCGAGACGGCGGTCGTCGCCGGGGCCGTCTTGATTGTGTACATGTGCATCCCATAGTCGCGTTGCGGATTCTTGTCGATCATCTCCCCGACGATCTGGGCGACCTTCTCGTGCTCCGATTGACGGCAAAAAACGACCATCTGCGAGGGAAGGTTGCTCGGAAAAATCACGGCGGTCGGAATCGCGGAGACGACCTGGGAGATAATGTAAGGTTGGTAGCCGACATAAAAATCGCTCAAATCGTAGGCTTGGGCGTACTTTTCGACGTTTTTCGGCCGGGGAACATCGAGAAACGCGATGCTCTTGGCGACCTTTTCCTGGTACTCTTCCGAGGCCTGAACCGTCAAATCGCCGGTGTCGGTCCGCATCGAAAACGTCGCTTCGCTCGGCAGGAACAACTGCGTCAACGCGACATAGGCTTCCCCGAGCGGGATGTGCTTGAAAAAGTATTTTTTCAGGTACTGTTCCGGAAACGCTTCGGCGAAGACGCCGACCGAACGGCCGATCTGTTCCTGATCCGAGGGGGAGGCCCAGACGAACACCTGGTCGATCGAGTACGGGTAAATGACCGCCGCCGGATATTGCCGGGCGAGGAGCGTGCTGATCGCGGTCGCGTTTTTCGAGGCAATTCGGTACAACTTGAACGCGGGGACGCGGCCTTCCTTTTCGAGCTTTTCCCGTTCGAGCGCGGCCGTTTCCAGTTTTTGAACCGCATCGGCGATATCGGCCTGCTCTTGCGGCAGGGCCCAGACCTGGAACGTGTCGAACGTCGCCCCTTGCGTGATCGAAGCCGAAGGGGCGATCCGGGCGAGAATCGGCGAGACGTTGAAGTAGCTCAACTGGTTGAGCGAGTACGTCGCGAGATACGGTTTCAATGCGTCCTGCTTCGCCTCGAAATCTTTGACGAACTTTTCAATGCGCTCATGCGTCTCTTCCGTCGCCGTGATAATCAGCGTTCCCCGGTCCCAGTTGGGAATGATCGAGACGATCTGGGGGGAAGGGAACGTGTAATAAATCGCGTAATAAGTCGCGGAGTAATACCCTCGGGAAACGATGTTGATATCGTACAGCCGGGGCATGGGCCGTATGCGTTCCGGGACGTCGACATCGAGATCGGCGAGTGTCTTTTCGATCATCAAATGTTCGAGCGGCGTCGCGATCACCATGATCCCGAAACCGTTGATATTGTCCCCCCGGGCATCCTTGGTAATCGACGCGTTCGGAAAGAGCGGAGTCAACCAAGCGACCGCGCTTGTGTCGGGAATGTGTTTGACGGGATACCATTTCGGTTTGGTCTGTTCCTCCTCGGGAATTTGAGCGCACGCCCGGTCGATGAGCTGCTGGGCCTGCTCATTCTGGTACTTCTTCCCGAAAACCATGATCTGGTTCGGTTCCCCTCCCAACCCGGGATACAGGTAAGGAAAGAAACCGGCGACCAATTGGACCAGCGTCGCCCGACTGTAGCGCGTCCCGGCCGGGATCGTGAGCACGTCGAACCGTCGCTTGCTGTCCGAAGGGCCCTGGTCGTTCAGCTCGTCGACGAAATCCCGGATCAACTTTTGGTCTTTCTGCGTCCCGTAAACGATAAAATCGTTGATGTTTTCGGTCTGGACCAGCCGGGTCCCCGGGGCCAGGTTTCGAAAAATGTAAAAATAACTGTAGGCATACAGTTCCTGGAGCGTATAAAGCCGGGCGTACGCGCGTTCCTCTTCCGGAACGGCCTTGTCGATTTCGGAAATCGCCTTTTCGATCTCGGCGTGCTCGACCGGCGTCGCGAGGATCATCAGCGTCTGCGGGGAAATCGGAATTCCCGAATACGGGTCGACGCGCGAGGTGTCCTGTTCGATGGTCGCGTTCGGGCAAATGACCTTGAGCCAACGGATCGCGTCGGCAACTTGCACGTTGTCGATCGTGTAGGTTTTGTAAACGCTTTGTTGCCCTTCCGGCAGCGGTCGGCAAACCTCGTCGATCAATTTTTGAATTTGATCTTTCAAATACGCCGAATTCCAAGTGATGATCTGATTCGGTTCCGGTCCTGGGGCGGAAGATGATGTCGGGTACAAATAATAGAGCATCGTGATGATCCGGTCTCGCGAAAATCGTGTGCCTGCGGGCATGGTGATTACCATCATCTCGCGTTTCGCTCCCGAAGAGCCGGAGTCGTTGACCTCTTTGACGAAAGCGGTGATTTTTTCGATGTCCGATTCGATGCCGTAAACGACGAAATCGTACGCGGTCGCCGTTTGGATGATTTGCGAGGCCGGAGCGATTTGCTGAAGCGTCGGCAAAACGGTATAAACCGGCACTTCATTGAACGTAAAAAAATGGGCCAACGGCCGACCTGTTCCTTCCGCGATTTTGAGAATCGATTGAATCGCGTCTTCGACCCGCTTTTGATCTTCTTCGGGAGCGACGACGATCGCCGTTTGCGTGCTCGCATCGACCCGATAAAAAGAGCGTCCTTCCCGGTTATAAACCGTTGCGGGATCGTACGAATAATCAGATTGGGAATAATCGTAAACGTAACCGGAAAAATTCCTCCGCTCTTGGACCTGGGCCTTGATATCGTTCGGCGTCATTGAACGGGCTCCGCGGAGAAGCGACTGCAAAATCGCCTCAATCGTCGCCGGTTCCGCTTTTCCGATCGGGTAAACCGAAAACTTGACCCGGTATTGATCTTCTTTCGTTTGGATGCTTTCGAGCAGTTCCTTGATCTCTTTATGTTCTTTTTTTCTCGCCTTGACGATGATTTTGTTGGCGTAGGGATCGGCGTACACGCTCGCTTCCGGGAGCACTTCCCGGAGGATCATCGTCGCCGAGTAGTAATACATCCGGGTAATCGGGTAAGCGACGAACTTCTCGGTCATATCCCCTCCGGAATCCTTGTTCGCCTGCTCGACGAGTTCGCCGATCTTGACATGCTCTTCCGGCGTCGCCCAAACCATGATCCGGTTCGTTTTCGGATCTTCGGTCATTTTCAGGCTCGGGAAAAACTGCTTGAGCGATTCGAGGACGATCTCCGATTTCGTTTCCGTGATCTCATAGTTGAACGGGATTCGGGTATCGACGTTGGAACTCTCGATATCATTGATGAGCTTTTCGACCGCGTTGATGTCTCTCGGCCGGCCGAACGCGATGATTTTGCCGGACCCCGAATCATGGGTGATCAGCACATCGGGGACCGTCTGTTTGAGCATTTCTTCGACCGTTGCCGGATCGAGCGTCTTGAAATCGAACACCTTCGGAACCGGCTGATCCTCCGGCGTGTCGGAATACCCGATCTTGTTCAACGCGTTGCGAACGACTTCCAATTCCTTGGGAGTCGCCCAAACGACGAGGCGTTGGTAATTGATGCTGGGAAAAAATTTGCCGTTCGGAACGACGGTCGAGAGCACCTGATAAATATTCGTGATCGTCGTGTACCGGGAGCCGGACCGGTCGAACCGGGCTCCGTCGATATTGAAACTTTCAAATCGCGGCTGGGTTTCGTTGACGATCGCCGAATCGATTTCTTTCAACGTCGCGGCGACTTTGAGCAGATTCGGTTCCGTCGCCCAAACGATGAGTCGGTTTTTCTGCGAATCCGGGAGCAGCTTCGCTTCGGGATGCGACGTTTGGAGCACGGTCTGGGCCGTTTGCGGATCGAGGACGGCGAGCGAAAAAACCTTGATTTTCAATCCCAATTCGTTGTCCTGATTCGTTTGAATTTGCGTCAGGATCGAGGAAATCAGTTCGTGCTCGCTCGGCCGGGCCCAGATCGAAACCTGTCCCGGGGTCGTATCGGCGATCACCTTGACGTCCCGCAATTCGGAACTCGCTCGGGCCGTATCGAGGAACGATTCGAGCCGTTTGCGCTGGTCGCCGCTCACCGGATAAATGAACAACATCGGCTCTTCCGGTTGGGTAAAGGTCTCGACGATCGATTTGATATTCTTTTCGATGATCGCGTGCTCGTCCGGCTTCGCGACAACCATCAGCTGCTTCGCGTCGTCGTCCGGGACGATCTGGGCCGCCGGGACAAGGCTCCGGAGCGTCGTAATCAGGGTCGTCTCCGGTTTCGACTTGAGCTTGTAAAACCGGACGATCGGATCGGTCGGTCCCGGCTCGGCCGGATCGAGTTTCTCGATCAAGGCCTCGATCTGCCGCAATTGGTTCGCACCCCCTTCGACGATCAGCGACTGCGTCCCCGAATCGTAACTGACCGTCGCATACGGATACAGCCGGCTGATCATCCCGATGATCGTCGAGGGGGTCGCCCGCCGCAGCGGGAATTTGTCGAATTGCTTCGTCTTATCCCCGTCCTTTTGAAGGTTGCCGATCGCCTCTTCAATGGTCTTCTGTTCGTCCGGCGTCCCCCAAACGATCACCTGCTGCGAATACCGGTCGAACGACAGCTTCGCGTTGGGAACGAGCTTTTCCAAATCGCGAATAAAGTAAATCGGGTGATAGGAATTCCCGAGTGTATCCCAGGAATACAGCCCGTTGACGTCGTAAGCCTTGAACGAACGCCGGAGTTGATCCGGGTCGCGGGAATCCAACTGCTCGATCAGCTCTTTCGCCGGTTCGTAATACTCGGGACGAACCCGGACGATGATCCGACCGCCCGCCTTGTCTTCGGTGATTTTCGTCCCGGGATAAATGTCGTCGAGCAGCGTTTTGACCGTCTCGAAATCGACGTATTGCAGGGTATGAATGATCCGCTTCTCGACCATGTCGGGCGAAACCTCTTTCTGTAACTGCTCCAACAGTTCGCCGATATGGTTGAGTTGGTCCGGCGTTCCCCAGACGGACAGGATGTCTTTGCGGTCTTCGTCCAGAATCTTGATCTCGCCGTGATCCCTTTTGAAATCGTCCTTGATCATCTCGAACCGCTTGCGGACTTCCGGGGTGATCGGAAAACTCCGCAATTCGTTCGGGCCCATCGTCGGGAGCGATTCGTCCAGGTTTTTAAGGGCTTTGGCAACCTGTTCTTGGACAAGGGGGATCGCCCGAACGATCAATAGTCTCGGGTTGTCGAAATCGCGCCGAATCTCGCCGATCGGCCCGGCCTTCCGCGTCGCTTCCCGAATCAGCGTCGTCAAATTGTCGTTGACCGGACGGTCGAGCGGATAGAATTTGGTCTCCTCTTCCGGCGGAAGGGTCGCCTCCGCTTCGATCACCTGCTTCGCGATCAGGTCCTGCTCATGCTCCGGCCCGAACACGACGACCTGCTTCGAATCCGCGTTAAATTTGATGTCGGATCGCGGGAACATCTTGCGGACGAAATCCAACAGATCGTTCGGCAGGTTGCGCGTAACGACAAACGTCCGGATCACGTCCTTGGAATCGACACCGGCGGCGTTTTCGGCGCTGATGATCTTTTCGATCTCGCCGACGTCCCGCTTCGAGCCGAAGACCATCAGCCGCATGTTTTTCCGGTCCATAACCGTGGTCGCCCGCGGGGCGAGCGTCGCGAACGAACTGAGAATGTCCCCCGAAAGCTCCCTTTGGAGCGGGAAAAACAGGACCGTCTTGTCGAGGTCCGAGTCCATTTGCTCGATCACTTTCCCGACGCTCTCGACGGTTTGCGGCGTCCCGTAAACGAGGATGCTGTTCGTCCGGTAATCCGCCGAAACCTCCGCTCCCGGAACCATGTTCGCGATCACCTGCTGCACCGCATAATAGTAGGCGTTGCGCAGCGGGAAGACGCCGAGCCGGAGGTTGCCCGCCGCCGTCGCGAACCCCTCGACCGGCTTGCCCGTCGCCGGATCGATCGGAGCGGCTTCGGCCAAAACGGTCCCTTCCTCGAAACTGCCCGGATTCGCAATCTGCTTCAAAATTTCGCGAATCTTCTCATGCTGCCGGGAGGTCGCCCAAATCGACAATTGATTGGTTCTCGAATCGTTCAATTCGAGCACGTCGCGGAATTCCGGAGACGATTTGACTTGGGCGAACAGGTTCGTGAATCGGGTCTGCTGCGTGGTCGTAACCGGATACATCACGAAAATCTTGTCCTCGTCCGGCAACGTCTGGGATTCGATCTCTTCCAATGTCTTGCCGATCAGTTCGTGCTCTTTCCCCGTCGCGACGACGATCATTTGCCCTTTGTTTTCGTCAAAGGAAAACGTCGCGTTGGGGACGAGCTTGCTCATCGTTTTTCGGATCGAAACAGCAAGATCGGCCGCTTGGTCCAGGTTTTTGAACGTATAAACTTTGACGACCGGAGCGAATTCCGGCAGAGGGCCGCTTTTGAGTTTTTCGAACAGTTCCTTGATCTTGACGTGATCTTCCGGGTAGGCGAAAACGAGCAGGCTGTTGGAAACCTGGTTCGGGGCGATCACGGAATCGGGCGCCATTTTCTTGATCAGTTCGCTCAGCGCCTGTCCGAAATCCGCGGTCGGGTCGGCACGAAAACCGTAAAGCGACATCCGCGCCTGGTACATTAGCCGTGCCGGGGAAGTATCGATCAGCCCTTCCATAGGATAGACCTCGAGCAACGGTTTCGGCCGGGTCTCGCTCACGCTTTCGATCAAATCAATCGTCCCTTTGAGGCTCTCATGCTGTTTGTCCGTCGCGAAATAATAAAGGGTATTGCCGGACCGGTATCCGCTCAATTTGAGAAAATTCGTGATGATACTTTCGACTTCGGTCGCTTCCGCCTTGACAATCGGGTACCCTTTCCAGCTTTGCGGTTCTTGCTTCGGCGGTTCGGGATTGTGGACCGCTTTCGCAATTTTATCGATCGCCTTGATATTGGCGACCGAATCGATGATCAGCAGGGAATTGCCCGGCATCGGGATAATATTGCAATATGTCCCTTTGAACGGGGCGATTTCCTTTTGCACGACGTTGATGTCCCGCCGCTCCAAAGGTAAAGTGTAGGCGACGAAATCGAAATTGCCTCGCTCGCCGATCGTCGATTCGTTGACCTGGGGAAGAAATTGCGGCAAGAGCTTGTCCCGCTTCAGGTTGAAAAGCATCAGCGTCCGGTCTTTATGAACGAGCGTGTAACCGCTGAGAATCAGGCGGCTGTTGATCAAATCAAGCGCTTCGTTCGGCGTAAACTCGTCCTGGGAGGAAAAATCGAACGTTCCCGGCGGCGGGGCTTCCATTACCAGCTGCTTGCCGAGTTGATCGGCGAACCAGCGGAGCACCTGCTCCCAGTTTTGGTACTTGAAACTGAAGCGAATGAACTTCTGCTCGAAAACTTTCGGCCAAATCCGCCGTTGTTCCGGCGTCAGGAGATCGGCCAACTTCTTGTCGCTCTCCGCGACGATCTTCTCTTGCGCGGCGATGTCCTCTTTCGCGACCCCGGCCAACGCTTGCGACCGCTCGGTCATGATTTTCTGGACTTCGAGCTTCTGCGCATCGCTCAATCCGACGCGAGCGGCGACATTTTCGTGCAGCAGCTGACCATATCCTTTTTGGGGATCGACCCGTTGAACCGGAGCGGTTTCGGCTTCGGCCGCCGGCTGTTCGGGTTCCGTTGCCGCAGGGGCCGGGGCGGGAGCGGCTTCTTGAGCGTTGAGGCTCCAACTGCAACCCCAAAAAGAGAAAACGACCAGACAAAAAAAGAATCGACGGACCGTTGAGATACTCATAATTTCGTAGCCAAATCCGAAAAAGCGGAAAAATGGATTTTCGTAAACGTAAATTCGGATTCCTTTCCGGAAGAAGATATCCCTTCTCTCAGGTTATCGGTTTCGAGGACATATGTAAAGCATATTTGATAAAAATTGCCCGATCTTTATGTTTTTGCCAATCATCCCAT
>JAVBQI010000011.1:0-21266 GCA_031549145.1 Thermoguttaceae bacterium
CCTCTTACCAAAAAAGTCACCGCCGCCGCGCCCGTACGGACGCAGAGACCCCCCACACCCGCGCCCTACCGGGCGCGGCTCCGACCGGAATCATTCAAATTCTTGGAACCTCGTATCAACTCGAAGAGACGACGGCAACCCACCCGAGATTCCTTTCCCGCAAGCAATCGGCGGCCGCCTCGGCGTGGGCCTGATCGCGACACAGCCCGAAAAATGTCGTCCCGCTGCCGCTCATTCGAACCGTCGGACAATCGCAATCCCGGAACAAATCGCAGAGCCGTTGAAAATCAGGCCAAACCGAAGCGGCCGCTTCTTCCAACCGGTTGAAAAGCAACGTACCGAATAGCGGCAAATCGTTCCGCCGGATCGCCTCCAAAACCGGCTCGACGGCTTGAATTTTCCGGTCGCCCGTCGGCCCGACCGCGGCGTAAACCTTCGCAGTCGAAAGTCCGGCCGGGGGTTTGAGCAGCACGAAATGCAATCTCGGCCAACCCCGAACCGGTTCGATGATTTCCCCCCGACCGCGACAGAGAACGGGCCCCTCGGCGAAAAACAGGGGCACATCGCTTCCGAGTTCGGCTCCGATCGCGGCCAACTCCTCCCAACCGAGGCCGAGGTTCCAGGCTTCGTTGCCGAGCGAGAGGGCGCTCGCCGCATCGCTCGACCCCCCCCCCAATCCGGCCTGGGAAGGGATTCGTTTCGTCAACCGAAGCCGCCCGCCGCTCGTGATGCCGTACTTTTCCCGCAGCAGGGAAAGGGCGCGGACCGCCAAATTTTCCGGCCCCCGGGGAATATCCTCGCTTACGGAAAATTTGCTCTCGTTTTCGAATACGAACTCGATTTCCGGCTTCGAATCGGGAAGAAAACCGAGTGTATCGCAAAGAGAAATCGGACAGGCGAGGGAAAGAATTTCGTGATAACCGTCTGACCGCTTGCCGAGCACCTCGAAAAACAGGTTCAGTTTCGCCGGAGCCTCTCGAATCAATTCCTTGCTCATGGTCGTGTCAAACTATCAAGGCTGTAGGTTCTAGACTGTAGGCTGTAGGGAAAGGTTGGAGATCGGGCTCTATAGCCTACAGCCTGCGGTCTACAGTCTTTGCACATGCTACCTTTTTGCCGGTCGAACAACGTTGAGCGTTTCCGTTTTAGGGTCGTAAAGATAGGAACGGCCGTCGGGCAATTGCGGCAGGGTGATGCTGTTTTCGTCGACGATCTTGCTCATAAACTCCTCGTGCGTCGCCGGGGCTTTGTTGTCGTTCATTGCCTTGTAAAGCTGCATCGCCTTGGGAATCTGCATATCGAAAGCGGCCCGATCCCGGGCTTGAAAGTATTCCCCGACGGGAACGGTGATCGGGCTCATGATCGAATTGGCCCCGTCTTTGGCGAAATCGGCCTTGCCCGTAACCCCGGGTTCGGCTTTGACGATTTCCATTTTTACTTCCGGCGTTGGCTCCGGCTTAGCGATTTCGGCTTCCGGCTTGGCCGCGGGGGCCGGTTGCGTTTCGGCTTCCTGCGCTAAGGCCGGCTCCTCGTCTTGCGGTTTGGAGCGAACTTTCGTCGGTTTGCCGATATCGCAACCGACCAACAGGACGAGGCTCACGAGAAGCGACGTCAATACAACCCATTTCAACGAGGGGGACAGGTTTCGCGACATTTTTTCCTCCCAGGCGACAATACGTGATTGAAACAACAGAGGGAACGGGCAACACTCAAGTATTTTATCCCAAGGACCGCCGCATTCAAAGAGTTGGAAAATGAAATTTCAAAAAGGGCCAGCCGACAACTTTTGAATTTAAAAACAAATATAATTCCCCTCATCGAGCCGGGACCGAGAGGTCCCGGTTAGCGTCTGTCTTCAATGCCTTCCAATTCAATGTTCAACACCATTGAAGACGGCGGCCAACCGGCAGCTGACGCAGTCGGCTCGATGAGGGCAGGGCGGCCGAATTTCTCCAAAAAACGCCCGGCGGCCCCGGTTTATTTTCTTTTTCGTTCGGGTATAATCCCAAGTTCCCTAGTCGGCATTTGGCGTTCGCCAACCGCCGGAGGTTGTCGAAATTCGGTCTCATTGAGAAAAATTGAGTAAAATGGCAAGTAAAAAAGGCAAGAAAAAAGCGGAAACCGTGTTCCTGGTTTGCGAAGAAACCGGCGATTACAACTATTTCGTTCGAAAAAAACCGGGCGGGGAAAAGCTCAAACTGAAAAAATACTCTCCCCGGCTGCGCAAGCACACGGTTCATAACGAAAAGAAAAAATAAGAGCGTTTGAGCTTGTCGGTCTCACGACAAAAACGCCCATATTTTCAGTACTTGTTATTGATTTTCATGTAAAAAACCGAACACTGCAAACAGCAGCCCGAAGCGTCAGCGCCGGGTTTGCCCCGTGTTCCCGCGTTGAAAACCGGGCGCTGACGCTTCCGGCTACTGCTCGATTCGGTATTTTTTTGTGCAGATCCGCAAAGCCGCTGCCCAATTCGCAACCGGCTTGTGTATCCCTTGAGGTCTTATGCCGAAACGTTGGAAAATTCGCCCTTTCGACTCCGAGCGGGTCCGCTGCTTGGAATCGGCGGCGAGTATTCCGGCGATCCTTGCGCAGATATTCGTTTCTCGCGGTATGACCGAACCGGCGGCGGTCCTCGGGTTTATGAACCCGAAACTTTCTTCCTTGCGCGATCCTCAGAAATTACCCGGCTGTGGGTCGACCGCCCGAAAAATTCTTGACGCGATTCGCGAAAAACGTCGGATCGTCGTTTACGGCGATTATGATGTTGACGGAATGACCGGAACCGCCATTTTGCGGCAGGCGATCAAGCTGCTCGGAGGCGACGTCGGGTATTACGTCCCGAACCGACTCGACGAAGGGTACGGCTTGAATGAGGATGCCCTCAAAAATCTGGCGGAGGATGGGGCCAAGGTCGTGTTGACCGTCGATTGCGGTATTTCGAGTTGCGCCGAAGCGCTCGCCGCAAAAAATCTTGGCCTCGAACTCCTGATTACCGATCACCACACTCCGGGAGCGACCTTGCCCGAAGCGGCGGCAATCGCTCATCCGCAACTGCTTGAACTCGACGGTCGGTATTATTCCCCCCATTCGCCCGAACTTCCGGCCGATTCGCAAGGTCTGGTCCGGTACCCGTTTCCGGAATTGAGCGGGGCGACCGTCGCCCTCAAAGTCGCTTGGGCCTTGGGACAACTCGCTTCGGGCGAACAAAAGGTGTCGCCGAAATACCGCGATTTTCTACTGCAAGCCGTCGGCCTCGCGGCGATGGGAACGGTCGCCGATGTGATGCCGCTGATCGACGAAAACCGTGTTTTGGTCCGTTACGGATTGGAAACCTCGCTGATCCGACACGCCCCGATCGGCATTGGGGAACTTTGCAAAACCCTGGGTTCGAAAGCCGCTCAAAAACTTTCGAGCGAAACGATCGGCTTTCAAATGGCCCCGCGACTCAACGCCGCCGGTCGGCTCGGGCAAGCGCAGCTCGGCGTCGAACTTCTGATTACGGACGACGAAAACCGGGCCAGGGAAATCGCCGAATACATCAACGGCCTTAACGAGAGCCGGCAAAAACTGGAGCGGGGCATTTTCAAAGAGGCGACTCGGCAGATCGAGGAACTGTACGAATCGGACGACCCCGCCTACGTTCTCGCCTCGGCCGATTGGCATTCCGGGGTGATCGGCATCGTCGCCGGCCGCTTGGCCGAACAGTATCACCGGCCCGTGATCATGATTTCCCAGGACAAAATGGGGCTGAAACCGGGAACCGGCTCCGGTCGGGCGATCCCCGGATTCAATCTGTACGACGCGCTCGATTCGTGCGGAGAGCATTTGGTCCGGTTCGGCGGACACGCTTCGGCGGTCGGGCTCGGCGTTGCGGACGCCGCGATCCCCGCGTTTCGGGCCGCCTTTTGCGAGGCGGCGGCCGCCGGAATTTCCGAGGACATGAAATCGGCGGAATTGTTGATCGACGCCGAATTTCCGTTCGGAGCGCTCACTGCGAAAACGGTCGGGCAGATCGAGGAAATGGCCCCCTTCGGCAGCGCGAATCCGCGGCCGATCCTTTGCACGACCGGCGTCTCTCTCTCGGGCGAGCCGAAGACGATGGGGGCGGACAACCGACATTTCAACGCCGGCTTCCGGCAGGACGGCATTACCCTGCGCGCGGTTGCGTTCGGCACGGCCGCCTGGGTCGAACAGATGCGGGCTTACGGCAACGGCCCCTTCGATCTCGCCTACCATGTCGTGATCAACTCCTACAAGGGTCGGCACAACGTCGAACTCCAACTCCTCGATTGGCGTCCCTCCGGCGATTCGCCGTCAAAGGTAATGAAATGACTTTCGTCACCCCCGCGCAGGCGGGGGTCCAGAGAGAAACCGTAACCTCTGAAACACGCCTGCGAGAGAATGACGGAAAAATTTTTTCATTCTTAATCCGCGATACGACAGATGATACGCTCCTACGAACTGAAGCCTGAAGCCTGAAGCCCGAAGCCTGGCCCCCAACCGTATTCGAACGACGATCGAATCAGCTTCTCAATCTCACGATCGTCAAACCCCAGCTCCGATCGCAACAATTCGTACTCCCCCGAAAGGGTGTTGCCGAAAAACGCCGGGTCGTCCGTCCCGATCACCATCGGCACGCCCTCTTCGAACAGCCGCCGAATCGGGTGCTCTTCGATCGAACGGACCGCCTTGAGCCGAAGGTTGCTGCCCAGGCAAATTTCGAGAGGAATGTCGCGACGAATGATCTCCGCGATCAGCGATTCGTCCTCGGCAATGCCGATCCCGTGCCCGATCCGATCCGGCTTGAGAATTTCGAGCGTCTGCCGGACATGTTCGGCTCCGCAAAACTCTCCGGCGTGGGCGGTTGTCCGCAGTCCGAGCGAATGGGCACGCTCGAAAACCGCGGCAAACGGCCGGATCGTCTCAAATGATTCCGGGCCGGAAAGATCGATGCCGACGAGCCGCTCATGCGGATACCGTTCGCACAAATCAAGCGTCTGCATCCCCCAATCGGTGTTGCCGCCGGCGCGAAGAATCGAGGCGATCAGCCGAACCCGGACGCCGAGTTGACGTTCTCCTTCTTCGAGAGCGGCGATGAGCGGCGGAAAGAATTTCTCGAACGGCACCCCGCGCCGCACATGGGCCAACGGCACGAAAAACGCTTCGCAATCAACGACGTGATCGGCTTTCAAATCCGAAAGAAACGCCGTCGAGATCTCCTCGAAATCCTCTTCCTCGGTCAGCGGTCCGAAAATCTCGGGAAAAATCCGATTGAACCCGTCGAAATCTTCGAACGCATAGACGTCCTCGCGCGGCGGCGCGATCCCTTTCCGCCGGGCGATCGCCGCCAGCGTCCGTTTTTGCACGCTCCCCTCCCAATGCACGTGCAGTAAAGACTTGGGGATGGTTGCGAGATTTTGCATAAACGTTTTACGGTTGAAAATCGCCAATTTCATTTAGCCCGTACCCGGCGTCAAACCAGCTCATTTCATATTAGAAACCATGCCGCCGCGTTTGACAATCGATCGCAAGATTTCAAACGCTTGCCCCTCGCGCCGCTTTCCGATATCCTTAATTGTGCCGTGTAAAATTATTGATTTTACTTTCCGTCATCCCCGCGCAGGCGGGGATACAGAGATTCGGCCCGCGCAGGCGGGGATCCAGAGATGACGGTTTCCCTCTGGACCCCCGCCTGCGCGGGGGTGACGGATATTATTTCGTTTTGAAAAATTCGTTTCCGAATGAGAAATAGTTTTTTCTATAGATCAGTTTCACAAAACCATGAACCCACCCGCAATACCATGAAACGATCCACCTTTTTGCTATTGGCCCTCTGTCTCCTTATCGCCGTGCAACCCGCGACGGCCCAGCAATCTTTGGTCGCTCCCGGGGCCGCCGTTACGAAGCTCGCCGACGGCTTCGGCTTTACGGAAGGGCCGGCCGCGAATTCGAACGGGGACGTCTATTTCGTCGACGACCCGAACAACAAGATTCATTTTTGGTCGGTCTCGGAGAAAAAGTGCTCCGTCTTTATCGCCGAATCGGCCCACGCCAACGGCATGTACGTCGATAAGAACGACAACCTGATCGTCTGCGAAGGGGGCACCGGCAGCGTCGTCTCATACACCCCGGCCGGGGAACGAAGCGTCCTCGCCAACAAGTTCGGCGACCGGCATTTCAACAAGCCGAACGACCTTTGGATCGATCCGAAGGGGGGCATTTACTTCACCGACCCGGTGTATGGTCAAAACTATCCCATCGTGCAGGGGGGCGAGTTCGTGTACTACATTTTGCCGAACCGCAGCAAGACAATCCGTGTGATCGACACTGGCATTGCCAAGCCGAACGGCGTCCTCGGCACGCCGGACGGCAAGTTCCTTTACGTCGCGGACATCGGCGACACGAAGGTCTACCGCTACACGATCCAGCCGGACGGAACGCTCGCCGACCAGAAATTTTTCGCCCCGCACGCGGTCGATGGTATGACGATGGACGAAAAAGGGAACGTCTACCTGACGGAAGCCGAGGTGATCATCTACAGCCCGGAGGGGAAGGAGCTTGAGCGGATCAAGACGCCGGAGCGGCCCGCGAACGTCTGTTTCGGGGGCCGGGACGGCAAAACGCTTTTCATCACCGCCTGCCGCGGCTTCTACGCCATCGAAATGACCGTCGCCGGCTCCGAAAAATAACGACGCGCCATTGAGCCGCGTACTGCGTACGCGGAGTGAGCGGACCACCTCTTCCCCCCGCGTACACAGTACGCGGCTCGTTGGTTCTCGCTTTTTTGAAATGCGGTTATTAATATTTGACAGTTCTTAAACGCTACGCCGCCGAAACAGCCCCGCGACGAGGACGTAAAAGAGCGGCACGAAAAAGATCGCTAAAAACGTCGCCGCCAGCGTTCCGCCGACCACGCTCGCTCCGAGCGAAAGCTGGCTCATGCTGCTCGCTCCGTGCGCGAACATCATCGGGAGCACCCCGAGCACGAACGCCATCGACGTCATGATAATCGGCCTGAGTCGCATTCGAGCGGCCGTCGTCGCGGCCTCGAAGAGCGTTTTGCCCTCCTTTTCGTACAAACTTTTGGCGAACTCGACGATCAAAATCGCGTTCTTCGCGGAAAGTCCCATCACGGTGAGCATCCCGACCTGAAAGTAAACGTTGTTTTCGAGACCGATCGCCATCGTCGCGGCAATCGCCCCGAAGACGCCGAACGGGACGACGAGCATCACGGCGGCGGGGACCGACCAACTTTCGTACAAGGCGGCGAGGCACAGAAACACGATCAGCAGCGAAATGCCATACAGGGACATCGCCTGGTTGCCTGCCCGACGTTCCTCGTAGGAAAGCCCCGCGTAAGTCAGCCCAAAGCCCGGCGGGAGCTTCTCGACAAGCCCCGAGAGCGCGCTCATCCCGTCACCCGAGCTGACGCCCGGGGCCGGAAATCCAATGACTTCGAGGCCGTTGAATCCGTTGAACCGCGAGAGTTTCGGCGCCCCGGAAATCCACTCCCCGGACGAAAACGCCGAGAACGGGACCATGTTGCCGTGCGTATTCCGGACGTACCATTTTTCGAGGTCTTCCGGCGAGAGCCGTGAGCCGGCATCGCCTTGCACGAACACCCGCTTGACGCGGCCGCGGTCGATAAAGTCGTTCACGTAGGCCGAGCCCCAGGCGATCGACATCGTGCCGTTGACATCGGAGAGATTCGCCGCGAGCATCCGGGCTTTTTCTTCGTCGAACGTGACGCGGTACTGCGGTTCGTCCGGCAGGCTGAACGGCAGGGTCATCGCGAACTTCCCGCTTCCCATCGCCAGGCCGAGGAGTTGATTCTGCGCCTCGACCAGCCTGTCGTGACCGAGTCCCGCGCGGTCCAGGAGGTAGAAGTCGATCCCCGAAGAAAGTCCCAGCTCGGAAATCGACGGCGGAATGTCCGGCGTCACCCTCGCCTCCTTGATCGTCTGGGCGAACGCCGAGGTCCGCTGATAGACGCTGTCAAGGTCGGTGCCCGGCTTGGTCCGCTCCTCGAACGGCTTGAGCGCGACGAACAGGATCCCGGCGTTCTGCGAGGCCCCGGCGAAGCTGAACCCGCCGATACCCATGACCCCTTCGACGGCGTCCCCTTCGTGTTCGAGCAGGTAATCGCTGACCCGGGCGATGATTGCGTTCGTACGCTCCATCGAAGCGTTTTGCGGCAGTTCGACGCTGACGAACATCATTCCCTGGTCTTCGGAGGGAATGAAACCCGTCGGCAGTTTCGGGTACAGGTACACGATCACCGCGACGAATCCGGCGAACAGCCCGAGAAACCGCACGCTCCGCCGCAGGATGTAGCCGACCGAGCCGGTGTAACGCTCGACGGTGAACGAAAACGCGGCGTTGAACCAGCGGAAAAGGAAGAACGCCTTTCGGTGCTCCTTCGCCGGGGTGAGGATCGTCGCACAGAGCGGCGGGGTGAACATGAGGGCGACGAGCACCGAGAGCGCCATCGCCGCGATGATCGTGATCGAAAATTGCCGGTAAATCACGCCGGTCGAGCCGCCGAAAAACGCCATCGGAAAGAACACCGCGCTGAGAACCAGTCCGATCCCGATGAGCGCTCCTTGAATCTGCTTCATCGATTTCCGCGTCGCCTCTTTCGGCGAAAGTCCTTCCGTTTCCATGATCCGTTCGACGTTCTCGACGACGACGATCGCGTCGTCGACCAAAAGGCCGATCGCGAGGACCATCGCGAACATCGTGATCACGTTGATGGTGAACCCGAACGCGTAGAGGACGGCGAAGGTCCCGAGCAGCACGACGGGAACGGCGAGCGTCGGAATGAGCGTGATCCGGAACCGCTGCAGGAAGATCCACATCACGAGAAAGACGAGGACGATCGCTTCGAGGAGCGTATGGATGACGGACTGGATCGAGGCGCTGACGACCGGAGCCATTTCGTTGACGAACGCGACCTTCGTCCCTTTCGGGAGAAACGGCTTCAGTTCCTCGACGGCGGCGTGAACGGCCCGGTCGGCTTCGAGGACGTTCGCCCCACTCGCCAGTTTGACCCCCATCCCGCAGGAAGGGTAGCCGTTGTAACGGGAGGTGAAATCGTAGCGCTCGGAGCCGAGTTCGACTTCGGCGATATTCTTGAGCCGGACTTGCGAGCCGTCGGTGTCGACCTTGACCAGGATTTCCCGGAACTGCTCCGCCGTGGTGAGCCGACTTTTGGCGACGACGGTCGCGCTGATTTGAACCTTGTCTTTCGTCGGCAGCCCGGCGAGCTTGCCGGAGGAAACCTGCACGTTCTGATTTTGGATCGCCTCGATCACGTCCTGCGGCATGAGGTTGAAACTGTACAGTTTCTCCGGATCGAGCCAGATTCGCATGCTGTAAGGAAAGCCCCAAACTTCGATCGACCCGACGCCGGGGACCCGGGCGAGCGTGTCTTTCAGGTTCGAGGACATGTAATCGGCGAGGTCCGCTTCGTCGAGCGTGCCGTCGTCGCAGTAGAACGAGATGATCGTGATGAAGTTCGCCTGCGATTTCGAGACGCTCAGCCCTTGCGACTGGACCTCGGGCGGCAGCATCGGGGTCGCGAGTTGCAGTTTGTTCTGGACCTGGACCTGTGCGGTGTCGGGGTTCGTTCCCTGTTCGAAGACGACCTGGATGTCGAAGCCGCCGTCGGCGGTGCTTGAGGAGACCATGTAGCGAAAGCCGTCGAGCCCGTTCATCTGCTGTTCGATGATCTGGACGACGGTATCCTGCACGGTCTGGGCGGAGGCACCGGGATAGACGCCGTAAAGGACGATGGTCGGCGGAGCGACCTCCGGGTATTGCGTGACCGGCAGCTGAAAAATCGCGGCGAGACCGGCCAGCATGATTAAAATGGCGACGACCCAGGCGAAAATCGGACGCTCGATAAAAAATTCGGACATGGTGGGATATTTTACAATGGGAGTCGGAGCCGCGACCGTCAGGGAGCGGTTGAAATTCGTTGATGGATATTCAATCTATTCTGCCTTCATAAAGGTCATGGAGAGGAAAACAAATCAGGTATTCGGGCCAGCCGAGCGAATCGATATAAGGGCTTTCGAGAACCCAATTGCTCAGCCCGTCTTTCTCATAACACTCTTTCACGGCGGGATGTTTGACCGTTTCGAAAAATGGCTTGAAATTTACAGCGGATACATTTCCATCGGAAAAAGTAAATACTGCTCGGTCCTCGCTCATTTTCGTGGATTGGATTGAAATGATTGTCTGGGTTGATGTTTCGGTCGTGGTTTCATCAATAACCGCGATTGTTGGCGGGTCGGAGATTCGAAAATCGAATTCTTCACATTCGATGATTTCGTCATGAAGAAAAAATCTTTTCCATTTATTGTAAATTCCAGGTGAACAGGCTCCGAGCACTTTTTTGAACTTGTCCAGATATGCAGGCGGCAGGCAGGCTCGAAGCGGCGTACGATGGATCGTCACCGAAACAACCTTTTCGTCTTCCATTTCCAGTTCGGCCCAACACTCGGCACTGCCGCTCCGGGCATTGACGCAAATACAATTGCCGCCGTTCGTATA
Organism: Thermoguttaceae bacterium; assembly: GCA_031549145.1. Taxonomy (GTDB): domain Bacteria; phylum Planctomycetota; class Planctomycetia; order Pirellulales; family Thermoguttaceae; genus JAVBSX01. Next base: position 10,561 of record JAVBQI010000011.1, read on the forward strand.
AAAATGCAAGACCAGTCTGTAGTATTCGTAGGCAAGCGGGAAAGTAAAGTCCTCCAAAAATGAATTCGCCCCGAAGGGGCAGCGCATAACAGCCCAGGGCAACGCCCTGGGTTTCAAGGCCTCAATAACAATTCCGCCCTGAAAGGGCAGTGCGATCACGACCATAAATATCGTTCGTCGAAATCGATTTTGTGTTTTTTCAACAACAATTTCAATTCGTCTTGAAATGATGCTTTTTGGTGATGTTTTTCTTGTCCGACGATATATTCGACGACCTTCGGGACTTGCGATTCGCTGACGGAGAATACGCTGTAGCCGCCTTGCCACGCGAATCGGCTCAGTCTTTCGTTTCGGGTTTTCAACCAACGGGAGGAGCCGCGTTTTATGTCTTCGATCATTTTGGCGGGAGCGATCGTTTTCGCCATTAAAACGAGAATGTGAATATGATCATCCGTTCCGTTGATCGCCAAGGTGATGCAATCAAGGGAACTCAAAATTCCGACGGTGTAGGCATACAAATCGTCTCGGATATCTTTCGCCAAAACCGGTTTTCGGTTTTTCGTGCTATAGACAATGTGAAGAACGATTTTTGCCAATGATTGCGACATTTTGCATTGCCCTTTCAGGGCGAATGTTTCGTGGGCATCCCGTAACCCAGGGCGTTGCCCTGGGCTGTTACGCACTGCCCTTTCAGGGCGGGGAAAGATCGAAGGTCCAATGCGGTACGCGCAACGGTCGTGCGTTCGTTCTTACAACGCCGTTACCAATTCGATTTCGGATTCCTTCGCGAGGACCTTGGCGTCGGGTTCGACGAATTGGACACCTTCGACGATGATTCGCTCGCCCGCTTCGAGGCCAGAATCGACCAGCCAGGTGTTGCCCAGCGTCCGGCTGACCTGAACGTCCCGCCGCTCGACGGTGTCGTCCTCCCGCACGACCCAGACATACGCGTTCCTTTTCATGTCGCGTAAAAGGCCCTGCTGCGGAATCAGCTTCCCGTCCCGACGCACCCCCTCCTCGACCGAAGCCCGGACGAACATCCCGGGCAACAGCGCCCCTTCGGGGTTCGGGATCGCGGCCCGCAAGGTGACCGTGCCGGTATCTTCCCGGACATGGTTGTCGATAAACTTGATCTTTCCCGAATGAGGGTACTCGCTCCCGTCTTCCAACGTCAGCTTGACGGTTGCTCCCTGCCAAAACGGGAGTCGCTCCTCGCTTTCGTTCGGGGAATGCCGCATCCGGAGCATTTGCGGAACGGCCGGGGGCAGGTCGACGTAAATCGGGTCGAGCTGCTGGATCACGGCCATTTCCTGCGGCTGCCCGTTGGTGACCAACGCCCCGACGGTGATCGTCGATCGCCCGATTTTTCCGGAGAGCGGGGCGTTGACCTTGCAGTATTCGAGGTCGAGCCTGGCCAGTTCGAGATCGGCCTTCGCGATTTCCCAGGCGTAGAGGGCGTCCTCGTATTCCTGCTCGCTCATCGTCTTGCTTTGGCGCAGCTGTTCGGCACGCTGACGCGCCCGTTCCATGCTTTCGAGATTGGACTTCGCTTTGTCGAAATTGGCCTTATAGACGGACGAATCGATTTCGTACAATTCCTGTCCTTCCTCGACCAGCGCTCCTTCATCGAACTTGCGTTTCAGGATGATGCCGTTGACCTGCGGACGAACCTCGGCGACGTTGAAGGCGGCGGTGCGGCCGGGCAATTCCCGGATCAGCGGCACCGACTCGCTCTTGACGGTAAAGACATCGACCGTCGGCGCCAGCGCCTCCGGGGCGTGCGAGCCGTTGGCCGGGGAAGGGGTGCAGCCCGACAACAGGGGCAGGGCGGGAAGGGAAAGCAAGAAAAAAAGGTAGCGAATCATGGTTGTTAGGCTGTAGGCTATAGACTGTAGGCCGTAGGCTGTCGATTTAGACTCGGATAGGAATGAAACCCTATAGCCTAAAGTCTACAGCCTATAGCCTTTATAATTCATACGTCTGTTGAATCAAATAATCGACGATCGCCTGTCGTTCGGCGGGGGAAACGGAGACCAGGCCGGTGCACTCTTCCATCCAAAGGCCGTCGGCGGCGTATTGAATCATCTGGGCTTTCGGTGAGTTTTGCATTTCGCCGTGTTTTTCGACGAGGTTCGCGTACCACTCGCCGCAAAGGATGTGGAGCGGTTCGTTATGACTCATCTCGAAGGTGAACGCCATGAACAGTTTCGTGGCGTCCTTAAACTTGGACTGTGAGAAAAACGACCGGATGTACGCCCGAATGAAACTCCCTCGCGGCTCCGGATCGGCGGCGATGTAGCCGCTGATAAAATTTTCGTATTCGCCGAGGATTTCCCGGTTCAGCTCTTCGAGCAGGACCTGCTTCGAGGCGAAATGGTGAATCAGGCCCCCTTTGCTGACCCCGGCTCGTTCCGCGACCGCATCAAGCGTCAACCCGGAAAGACCTTTCTCGACGATCACCTCGGCCGCCGCCTCCAGCAGGGCGGCCCGGACGAGTTCCGGCTGCTTCTTTTTTCGGTAATTTTCGTTCATTTTACGGGCTCAAAAAACACAAACCGACCGGACGGTGGTTATATCGGCAACAAAATCACGTCTGTTGAGATATAATCATACCGTCTGGTCGGTTTTTGTCAAGGGCCTTTTTCACGAAAAAAGAAAAAACGAACCGCATACTGTGTACGCAGGGTTCCGACGTTGACCGCCTTCCCCGCGTACGCAGTACGCAGCTCGTAATGATCACCGACGTCTTCGCCGTTCGGCTAAAATTGAAATTCGTACACGGCCTATTTCGGGGCCTTGATCGCGTGCACGAGGGTATGGCAGAAGAACGAGTGCATGTCTTCGACCAGCTCGTAAACCTTGGACGGAACGTGCAGGTTGATGTGGGAAAGTTCTTTGAGCTTCCCGCCGGCGAATCCGGTCATGCCGAGGACGACCGCCTTGTTCTCTCTCGCGTATTCGGCGGCGAGGACGACGTTCGGAGAGTTGCCGCTCGCGGAAATCAGGATCACCAAGTCGTTCGGGTTCATCAGATTACGCAGCTGCCCTTCGAAAACCCGGTCGTAACCGCAGTCGTTGCCGAGGGCGGTGATCGTCGAGACGTTGCCACAAAGGGTCATGATCCGGGGCGGCTTGTCGTTCGGACCGGCGACGTTTTTGCCGAAATCGGCCGCGAAATGCACGGCCGCCGCCGCGCTGCCGCCGTTCCCGGCCGTAAAAATCTGCTGGTCGGCCTTATAGGCTTTGCAAACCGCTTCGGCCGCTTCCGCCAATTTCGCCTGATCGACATCGGCGAGCAGGGCCATGAACCAATCGTGATATTCTTTGACGCGTTCGGGAATACTCGACATTTCCGTAGTTGATCCTTTCGTTAAGAGTGTATCGGTTTCAGCAGGCCAATCCCGCACAGAAGACCATTATACGGCCAAGACACCGTTTTTCAAGGACGAGGGGTTCTTCTTATACTAGCCCCAAGCGTCAGCGCGGGGGGATATCATTGTGTGTGCAAATATCCCCCCGCGCTTACGCTTGGGGCTAGTTTTTCCTTACGGATGCGTATGCGACGTCGATTCGTTGCCGGTTTGCGGGTCGCACATTTGCCGATAAACGTCTTTGGTCATATCGTCGTTGAGAACATCAACGTGCCCGTCCGCGTAGGTTACGATCACGATCCCCGGGTGATTCGACGACGGCCGGGCGTGTCCAATCGTACCTGATGCATTCTGATCCTGATTTCCCTGGTTCAAAAACCTGACCCGTGCGCCGGCAGCGGAATAGTCCCCCCAGATGAAGCCGATATCTTTGACCGCTCCGCATTCCGTTGACATCCGTTTCGAGGGATTGGAAGTGGCGGGGTCGTTTTCTTCGTCGTACCAAAACTGGTCGGCAACATCCGTATTGACCACGTTGCGCAACCAGTTTGTTCCCTGAAGATTTTCGGCCATCATAATCACGTTGCTCGCCCCCTTTTTAATGCTGTCAAGGGTTACGACCCGGTAAGGCGAATGTCCTAAAGTCGCTGCGGGATAAGCCTTCGTTCGCATGTCGTAAAACAGCCCGCATTCGAATTTTTCATCAACGGCACCCGAGAGAGGATTTGGAAGCGCCGTGTTAGAGTTGAAATAGTAATACTCTCCGCAATTGACGACATAACCTAAATCGGTGTAGTTGATATTTGTCGTACCGGGAAGGGTTGCGGTCGGCCGCTCCGTATCCGAGGGACAGTATAATCCGGGAATTCGGTTATCTGCCGTAGGCGTATAAGTGCCCTTCAAATAAGAATCGTACACGGGCTTTTGGCCCATGTGCGGCAAGATCGCGACGAGCCAGCTCATTTCGTAATTGAGCTTCGTGCCGACCAGCGGCGGCAGTTCGCCGTCGGTCGTGTTCGCGTAGGCGAGGATCGCCGTCGCGATTTGTTTCTGGTTGTTAATGCAGGTCGCCCGACGGGAAGCTTCGCGCGCGGCCATGAGACCGACGGTCAGCAAGCCGGCGAGAATGCCGATGATCGCGATCACGACCAACAGTTCGACCAACGTAAACGCCGCCCGGTTGCGGCCGCTCGACCGATGAGTGAAAGAATAACGTAACATGGGAATCCCCTTTCGGATAATAAAAAATAAATTTCGGAAAAAAATATGGATGTTCAATATTTCTTATTGTCCCACAAACTGCTGGGGTTTTCCAGCATTTTCAGAAAAAATTTTTGAAAAGCGCAAAAAAAGGGCCGGAACCGTGTGTTGTTCCGACCCTCTGGGAATGTCCGGCAGTCGGGACCATAGGTCCCCGGCTCGTTGTTTGCCCGTTTTAAGCCGCGTCGCGCTTCGGGGCGGTCGACGGGAAGGTTTTTCGCGAGCGGTTGGCGGCAAAATACGCTTTGATCGCTTCGACAACCGTGTTTTGCTCATCGACCGTCAATTCGGGGTACATGGGCAAAGCAAGCACTTCTCGCGAAGCTTTGTAGGTTTCCGGCAAATCCTGCGGAGCGTAGCCGAGATTCCGGAAGCATTCCTGTTCGTGTAGCCCGAGCGGGTAATAGATTTCCGAACCGATTTTCTGTTCGGCCAATTCCGCACGCAGCGTATCCCGGTGTCCGTCGGGAATCCGAACCACGTATTGGTTCCAAACATGCCGCCGAAACGGCAGCGCGGTCGGAATCGTCACGTCCTGATCGACGCCCGAGATCATGAAAAGGTTGTGATACCGTTCCGCGTTTTGGCCGCGCATCATCGTCCAGCTTTCCAAATACCGGAGTTTGATGTTCAAAATCGTCGCCTGGAACGAATCGAGCCTGCTGTTGATGCCGACGATTTGGTGATAGTAACGCGGTTCCATTCCGTGCCCGCGGAGCAGGAACAGCTTTTTCGCGAGGTCCGCGTCCGTGGTCGTCACCATTCCGCCGTCCCCGGCCCCGCCGAGGTTTTTCGTCGGATAAAAACTGAGTGCGGTCATATGCCCCCAGGAACCAGCCCGACGGCCTTCCAATTCCGCCCCGATCGATTGGGCGGCGTCTTCAATGACGACGGCGTCGGATTGAGCGGCGATTCCCAGAATCTCCTTCATTTCGGCCATCTGACCGTAAAGATGGACGGGAATGATCGCCTTGGTTTTCGAATTCGCCTTCTTTTTGACGTCTTCGACCGAAATGTTGTAGGAAATCGGGTCGATGTCTGCGAAGACCGGCGTCGCCCCCAATCGGCTCACGCAGCTGGCCGTCGCGAAGAACGTAAAGCTCGGGACGATCACCTCATCGCCCGGTTGGATGTCGGCGGCCATCAGCCCGAGCAGCAGGGCGTCGCTCCCGGAAGCACAGCCGATCGCATGATCCGCTTGACAGTAGGCGGCGAGCGAGGTTTCGAGTTTTTTCACTTCCGGGCCGAGGACGAATTGGCCCGTGTCGCACACATTTTTCAAGGCGGCGACCATTTCGTCCTTGATCAGCGAATGATGCCGGGCGAGGTCGAGAAGCGGAACAGGTTGACGGAACGGTAAAACCGGGCTGGGGTTATTGAAATTCCCTTTCATTGGAGTGCTCTTCCTTGAGGCTGTAGGAGAAAATGGGAGGCGGAATAAATACAACAACTATTCCAATTATCGTATTATCCGCCGGTTTTCTGAAAGATAAATGATTATCGATTTCCCGTCAAGAGCAATTTCTTGACGAGAAAATCGCGGGATCAAGGCTCAAGGAGCGCGGAGTACCGGCTAAATGAATAGGGGAGGTCACGCTTTGACGATTTTTTTGCGGCCATTCTTTACGTTTTTGGTCGCGTTTCGGGTGTCGACGACCAGCTTTGCGTTTTTCACGATTTCGTTGTAATCGTAAAGACTGTGGTCCGTCGCGATCAAAATGCAATCTTGCGATGCTAGAAATTGCGGGGTCAGTTCCTGACTTTTCATTTCCGGAACGTCCCAATGCCGCATTTTCGGCAGAGCGGGGATGTGCGGATCGTTGTACGTAACGACCGCCCCTTTTTTGCGAAGGCGGTCCATCAATTCGAACGACGGGCTTTCGCGCGGGTCGTCGACATCTTTTTTGTAAGCGGCTCCCAAAACGCAAATTTTGCTCCCTTTGACCGATTTGCCGTGATCGTTGAGCGCATCGCCGATCTTCCGGACGACGAAAAGCGGCATCGAGGTGTTGATTTCCCCGGCCAATTCGATAAACCGGGTTGTCAATCCCGCCTTTCTCGCGCACCAACTGAGGTAAAACGGGTCGATCGGGATGCAATGCCCCCCCAAACCGGGGCCGGGATAAAATGCTTGGAAACCGAACGGCTTGGTTTTGGCGGCCTCGATCACCTCCCAGACGTCGATCCCGAGCCGTTCGAAGACGATCTTGAGCTCGTTGACCATTGCGATATTGACGCAACGGTACGTGTTTTCGACGATCTTCGCCGCTTCGGCGACTTCGCAGGAGGAAACCTGCACGACCTTGACGATCGCGTGCCCGTACAAGGCACTCGCCAAACGGCCGCTTTCGGTGTCGAACCCGCCGACGACTTTCGGAATCCGCTCGGCGGAAAAGTCCGGGTTGCCCGGATCTTCCCGCTCGGGACTGAACGCGAGGAAATAATCTTTCCCGACGGTCAGCTTCGATTTCGCGAGGATCGGGAGTACCACGTCCCGGGTCGTGCCGGGATAGGTCGTGCTTTCGAGAACGATCAGCTGCCCGGGGCGAAGCTGCTCGGCGATCGTCCGGCAGGTCGATTCGACGTAAAAGAGGTCCGGATCGCGGCTGTCGTTGAGCGGAGTCGGAACGGCGATCAAAATCGCATCGGCTTCCCGGAGTTTTTTGGGATCGGCCGTCGGCTCGAACGTCCCGTCACCGACGCATTGTTTGATCCAATCGGACGAAATGTGGGCGATATAACTTTTCCCTTTTTTGAGCCGGTCGACCTTTTTCTGGTCGACATCATACCCGATCGTCTTGAAGCCCGCCTTGATAAACGCCCGGATGAGCGGCAAGCCGACGTATCCGAGGCCGATAACGCCGATTTTGGCCTTTTTGTTAGCGATCAGCGAAGCAAGTTTGTCTTTCATTGTTGGTAATCGAAAAGGGTGAAAAACGAAAAGGAAAGGACGAAGGTTGCCGATCAGGTTTTTACCGGACTCGCTTTAGCGTATCATAAATGATGTTTATTGAAAAGGCAATAAAAATCGCCCCCTTGTTTTTTGGATACGGGTCGTTTTTCGAACACGGTAGGTTGCCGGCCTTCTTTTGTCGTCTCAAACTCGCAACCAAATTCGCTCGCCCGCCGCGCCTTGGCCTCACCTTTTCGGTGCTGCGGTTATCGGTTAAAATCAACGCATTATCCGCGAAAAACTTTCCCGCGAAGTCCCATGCCACAATTTCGAAAAGATCCCCTCACCGGCCGTTGGGTGATCGTCGCCGAAGAACGGATCAACCGGCCCAACCAGTTCGACATCGACAGCGATTCTCAGGACGCGGAATCGTCGGCCCTTTGTCCGTTTTGCCCCGGCAACGAAGACAAGACCCCGGACGAAATCGACCGGTTCGGCTCCGCGACCGAATGGTCGGTCCGCGTCATCCCGAACCTGTATCCGGCCGTTCAACGGTACGAGGAGTTTCCGGACCACAGGTCGTTCCAAATCCGATACGGGGCGATGCTCGATGTCGATTATCCCCTGGCCCGGTACGAAGAGACCTTTTCAACGCCGATTCCCGGTGCCGGGATGCACGAACTGATCGTCGATTCCCCCCGGCATATCCTTTGCCTCTCCGATTTGAACGATCAGGAGGTCGTCAAAACGTTCCGGATGTATCGTCAACGGCTGCTCGCCCTCGGCAGCGAAAACCGGTACGCCCACGCCCTGATTTTCAAGAACGTCGGCAATGCGTCCGGGGCCTCGCTTTACCATGCGCATACCCAGTTGTTGGCGATCCCGTTTTTGTCGCCGCCGATCCAACGCGAACTGCAACGGGCGATCGCCTTCCGCCGGGAAATGGACGAATGTTTTTGGTGTACGCACCTCGCCCATGAGATCAAGGACGGCTCCCGGATCATCGAAGAAGGGGAGCACTTCGTTTCGCTTTGCCCTTATGTCAGCCGTTTTCCGGCGGAAACGGTCATTTATCCGAAAAGGCATATTTCGCATTTCGAGACGCTCAAGGAATCCGAACTCCAGGAATGCGCCCGAATGGTTCGTCGGACGATCCGGCTGTTGGACAAGGCGGTCGATTGGCACAAAGGCCGCTTGTCCTACAACATGATCGTCAAGTCCGGTCCGTTCGTTTACAGCGGGCCGATGAACGCCTCGGACCTGTCCGATTCCGCGTTTTGGCTCCAGCGGCTCGATTATTCCTACGAACGGGTGTATCATTTTCATATCGTGATCCTGCCGAGTTTGGCGAAGGCCGCCGGATTCGAATGGGGCTCCGGCATGCACATCAACCCGATCGCCCCGGAAACGGCCGCCGCCCGATTGCGCAGCGTCCTCCCTATGATTCAGGCCCAAGAGAAAAACGAAGGCGAATCATAATTGTTCCCGGCATGAAACCGCCCTTAATTGAGTGGCAAGTGATGCGTCCGACTTTTTCTCGCTTCCCACTCCCCACTTCTCACTTCCCACTCCCCTATGCTCAGATCAGAAATCGCTCATATTCCGGTCAGTCAACTCGCCGAAGAATTCGGTACGCCGCTGTTCGTGTACGATGCCGAATCGATTCGCAAGCGGTATCGCGAATTGGCCCAATTCGATGTCGTCCGGTACGCACAAAAAGCGTGCTCCAACCTCGCGATCCTCCGGCTGCTCCGGGAAGAAGGGGCGGCCGTCGATTCGGTCAGCGCCAACGAACTGCATCGGGCGATCGCCGCCGGGTTTTCGTTCGAACGCGACCCGAAAACGAATGTCGAGCCGTGCGTTTATACGGCCGATATCTTTGATCGGGAAACCCTTGATCTGGTCGTTGAAAAAGACATTCCGGTCAACTGCGGCTCGATCGACATGATCGAACAACTGGGCCGTCGCGCTCCCGGCCGGGAAATCACGGTCCGGATCAACCCCGGTTTTGGGCATGGGCATTCCCGCAAGACGAACACCGGCGGGGATCAGTCGAAACACGGCATCTGGCTCGAACAGATCGAGGAGTGCAAGGTGGTTGCGGCCCGTTACAAATTGGAGATCACCGGCCTGCATACGCATATCGGTAGCGGCTGCGATTTCGAACACCTGAGCCAGGTCTGCGGGACCTTGGGAAAGATCGCCCTCGAATTTGGACCGGGCATCCGCATGCTCAGCACCGGCGGCGGCTTGCCGATCCCGTACCGGCCCGATGAGACGGAGATTGATATCGACCGGTATTTCCGGCTCTGGGACGAAACCCGACGGTCGCTCGAAGAGGCGTTCCGACACAAAATCACTCTGGAAATCGAGCCGGGTCGATACCTCGTCGCAGAAAGCGGTTATCTCGTTTCGGAAATCCGGGCGATCAAACACCAGGGGGACAACCTGTTTTATTTGGTCGACGCGGGCTTCAACAATCTCGCCCGGCCGATCCTGTATGGTGCGTACCATCCGATTTCGGTCGCGAGGAAAGACGACCGGAAAGAGAGCGCAGAAGAAGTCGAGGTAACCGTCGGCGGCCCGCTTTGCGAATCGGGGGACATTTTTACCCAAGAGGACGGCGGTTTCGTCGCCAAAAGACGCCTGCCCAAGGCCGAGGTCGGCGATTATCTCATTTTCGAAATCGCGGGCGCCTACGGCTCGGTAATGGGCTCGAACTACAATTCGAAGCCGCTGGCCGCCGAGGTTTTGATCGATGCCGGCAAGGCGAAGCTGATCCGTCGTCGGCAAACCTTCGTCCAAATGATCCAGAACGAGATCTGACTCCCCAATACGAGCCCCAAGCGTCAGCGCGGGGTGATACTGAACCCAGACAAATTTTGCCCCTGATTTTGGAATAATATCGTCACCCCCGCGCAGGCGGGGGTCCAGAGGGAAACCGTAAACTCTGGATCCCCGCCTGCGCGGGGATGACGAAATGTCAGATCAAAATTTTTTGGACAGGTCAATAATTGCGGCCGTCCTTACGGTTCAATCTCCTCGGCCGTGCCGCGAATCAGTTCAGTGAGCCGTTCCAGGGGCGTCGATTGCTCCAGGACTTCGACGCGGCCGGTCCGGTAGGCGACGTTGAGGCAACGAGTATGCGGACAACCGATCCCGTCCGGGCTGCAATCGATTCC
>JAVBQI010000127.1:0-16910 GCA_031549145.1 Thermoguttaceae bacterium
GTTGTTGCGGGTTCATGGGCCATGGTTCACCTCCTTGTTTTGGCTTAAACAAGGTGTATCGTGGCCTTTTTTCGTTTTTATGTCATCGGCAATTTTCGTAAATTACGCATCTTCAACCCCTCAAAGTACGAAACGATCAGCAAAATTTGAAAACAGATGAAATAGGCAAGAATATGGCGAGAAGTTTTTATTGAAAAACCCCGCGCTCTCCGCGTCTCTGCGCGAAAAATTTGACTTTGCAATCTTCGTGCCGTGAGAAACCGGCGTCTGCGCCGCTCGGCTAAACAGTTTCAGCCTTGCCCGTAGTAAGCGTCCGGGCCGTGTTTGCGGCGGTAATGCTTTTCCTGAATGTGGTCCTCAAGCGGTCGCGGCTCCCGTGCCTGCAAATCGCCGAGTTGCATTTCCCGTTCGAGAATGAGCATCTGCGTCCCGAACGCGATTTTCGCGACCGATTCGAGGGCGATCGCATTGGCAACCGCCGCTCCGGCGGTCGGTCCCCAGCAAAACGGGCCGTGCCCGGCGACGAGAACGGCCGGCATCTCTCGCGGCGAGATCGGTTTGGGAATATGGTTCGGGATCGGGAAGCGGTACGATCGGTCTTCGAATCGCTCGACGATCACGGCGCCGGTGTTGAGTTCGTAATCGTCTTTGACTTCTTGTTTCGTCAACGGCCTCGTGAGCGGAATCGTGCCGAAAAAATGATCGGCGTGCGTCGTCCCGAAACAGCGGATTTCCCGCCGGGCCTGGGCGAACATCGTCGCCCAGGGGCTATGGGTATGAACGATGCCGCGAATTTCCGGGAAATGCCGGTACAGATGCAGATGCGTCGGCGTATCGGACGAAGGTTTGAGAAGATCGCCGGAAACGACGTTCCCGTCGAGATCGAGCACGACCATCCGCTCCGGGGACATCTCCCCGTAATCGACGCCGCTCGGTTTGATCACCACCAGCGAGCGATCTTCGGACAGCCCGCTCGCGTTCCCCCAGGTCAGCGTTACAAGCCCGGCCTTGAACAGTTCCAGGTTCGCGAGATAAACGTCGTTTTTCAGAGCGGAAAGCATACGAAACGGGCCCACCTTTGCGCAGCGATTCTCAATTAACCTACACAACCCGAAGCGTCATTTCGAGCGGAGCGAGAAATCTCACCTCGCCGAAAGAGCCGGAATTTCCTGCCCTCTCGCGAGGGTGAGATTTCTCCTTGCGCGTTGCTCCAGTCGAAATGACGGCCTTTTTTTATAAAGGGCTCATTCCAACTGCTGCATGATTTCGTCCGGGATATCGTAGTTGGACGAAACCGATTGAATGTCGTCGTGATCGTCGAGCAGCTCGACGAGCTTGAGGACCTTGGCCGCCGTTTCGACATCGGAGACGGCGGCGGTCTCTTTTGGGATGAGCGAGAGTTCCGAGGCTTCCGGGACGATGCCTGCCTTGTCCAACGCGGCGGCGACCATATCGTACGCCTCGGGCGAGCAGGTGATCTCAAGCTGCCCGTCATCGTTGGTTGAAACGTCTTCGGCGCCCGCTTCGATCGCGAGCTCCATAAGCTCGTCCTCGCCGATCTTTCCGAGCGGAATCAGGAAGAAACCTTTTTTGTCGAAGTTCCAGGCGACGCAACCGGATGCCCCGAGTTTGCCGCCGCAGACTTCGAAGATTTTTTTGATTTCCGGAGCGGTCCGGTTACGATTGTCGGTCAACCCTTCGCAAAGGACGGCGACGCCGGAAGGACCGTAACCTTCGTATACGACTTCGTCCAACTGCTCGGCCCCCAGTTCGCCGGTTCCCCGCTTGATCGCCCGGATGATGTTTTCCTTCGGCAGGCTGACGGCCTTCGCCTCTTCGATCGCCGTCCGCAGGCGAATGTTGGAATCGGGATCGCCGCCCCCCATTTTCGCGGCGACGATGATCGCTTTCGCCAACTTGCTCCAATGCTTCCCGCGTTTGGCGTCGACGAGCGCCTTTTTATGTTTGATACCTGCCCAGTGAGAATGACCTGCCATTTTCGTTCGTTCGGGAAAGAGTGTGAAAAATGAGAGGGGTCCGGGGGGGCTCGTTGACGGTTCCCGCTCCGGACGTGTCAAAAATCATTTCGGTTTCCGCTGCCGCAATGTCCGTGTCGGCGATTTTCCCGGTTTGGCGGGAGCCGCCTTCGGCTGTTGCGAGGGCTTGTTCGGCTTGGTTTTCGCCGCCTGTTTCGACGGGGCGGGTTTGCTCGGCGGTTTTTTCGCGAGGTCTTTCTTTCCGGTCGGTTGCTTCGCGGCGGGCTTTCCTTTGAGCGCCTTGGTCTCCTTCTTTTCCGGAGGCGTATCGGCCTTCCCGGATTTCGGCTTGGGCGACTTCAAGGAAACGGCCTTCTTTTCGGGCTTCGCCGCCGCTTTTGGGGCCGAAGGCCGAGCCGACTTGGGAGCCGATGTTTTTTTGCCCGCGGCCTCTTTGCCGACAGCAGATTCTTTTTTCGAGATCGCTTTCGAGCCGGTTTCCCTGGTGTCCGGTTTTTTCGAGTCTTTCTTTTTGCCCGCGGATTTTCCTTTTCCGGTCGCCTTGGGAGCGCGGTCGCCGAACTCCTCGTCCTCATCCGCTTCGAAAGCGACCTCTTCGCCGGTGATCGGGTTCGGAATGAATTCGACCTCTTCGACGCCGATCGATTCGTCGATCAAATCGGCATCCTCATCGACGGCGGAAATCGGCGGAGCAATCGACCGCTGCTTGAGAGGTCGTGTCGGTTTGAGCGAGACCAAAGCGGGAGGCGTGCAATCCCGCCCGAGGGCCTGGGCGTCGATCGGCTTGAGCAAGGACCGCAATTTCGTTCCGTCGGCATCGGCGTAAAACTCCGTCGCGAAATGATGCAAAAGATTGGCGAAGGCAAGCCCCTGATTTTTCGGGATCGCCCGCTCCAAACCGCCGACTTCTTCCCGGGTTTGATCTTTGTTGACCTGCGTCAATCCCAAAAACCGGAAGATGCGCAGCGCCGCCTCGTCGAGCGGAATCACATGTCCGCCCAAGGCGTTTTGAGTCGTATAATCGACCATAAAGCGGCTGCACACCGCAGTCGATTCCAGGTAATCGACCGCTTGGGAAAGATTCTTTTTTCGTAAATCCTCCAAATCAAAAACGTAGGTCGTTTCAAAAACGGCTTGCAACGCTTTTCGGATGCGGTCCCCGGCCGCAAGCGGATCGGGAAGCTGCGGAAAGGTGTAGGCCAGTTCCTGCGGCGTCGAAACCCGGACCTCGTTCCAATCGATGTAATGGTGTTCGAGAACGGCGAACGCGTTTTCGGCCTGCTCGAATGTCGCGTTTTCCAAACAGGCGGCGAAAATCAAATGCTCAAGAACCGAGCGTTCCGGCGTTGGGGGGGCGTGTTTGTACCGCTTTTGCAGCAGTTTGAACAACGATTGAATTTTGGTCGTGCGATTCGGAGCGGCCATGCGATTGGAAATTATGAATTAAGAATTATGAATTAAGAATTTTTGACCGGGAAAGAACAGGACGAACGCAAAACTCATGCTTCGTCGCCGGCTTCCTCTTCTTCAATTTCTTCCTCTTCTTCCTTTTTCTCTTTCGGCAGGACTTCGTCGAGAATCTTGGAAATCAGGAGGGAATGCTTGGTTCCTTGATCGAGGATAAATTGCAACTGCGGTGTATACCGGGTATCGATTCTTTTGGCACACTTCGATTGCAGGTAACCGGCGGCGCTTTGCAGTCCCCGCAGACTCAAATTTTGCTTGGCCTCGTCCCCCATCACGGAGACATAGACCTTCGCGTACCGCATATCGCCGGAAACCTCGACCCGGGTTACGGTTACGTCCTTGATTCGCGGGTCTTGCAAATCGGCGAGGATCGACATTCCGACGACCTCGCGGATCGCTTCGGCGGCTTTTAATGTACGGCGGGAAGACATGTTGGAATAATGATTGGAGAGTCGTTCCTTACCAGCCCCAAGCGTCAGCGCGGGGTGATTGAGCGTGCAATTTAGCGACTTAGCAACTTAGCGGCTTCAAAAACCGTCTTCTAAGCTGCTAAGCCGCTGACAGCTGACCGCCAAATATCACCCCGCGCTTACGCTTGGGGCTAGTATTAGTCGTATACGGATGCGTGAAAGGCTTCAGCTCTAAAAGGTTCGGGCGATTTCCTCGATTTTGTAGGCTTCGAGAATGTCTCCTTCCTTGAGGTCGTTGAAACCTTTGAGTTTCATACCACATTCGTACCCTTCCCGAACATCCTTGGCGTCGTCTTTTTCCCGGCGAAGCGAATCGAGATTGTATTCGCCGATGATCCGACTGTCGCGGATGATTCGGATTTTCGAATCCCGTTCGATGTTGCCGCTCAGGACCCGGCAACCGGCGATCGTCCCGAGCCGGCTGATCGAGTAAACCCGTTGCACCAGAGCTCGACCCAGTTCCTTGACCTGTTCGAGCGGTTTGAGCATCCCTTCGAGGGCCGCCCTGATATCGTTCGAGAGATTGTAAATGATGTCGTATCGCCGAATTTGAATTTTCTTTTTATCGGCCAAGGCCCTCGCGTTTTCGTCCGGCACGACGTTGAAACCGACGATGATCGCATCCGAAGCGTCGGCCAACTGCACGTCCGCTTCGGTGATCCCGCCGACGGTCGCGAGCAGAATCTTGATCTTGACTTCCGGATGATCCAACTTGCCCAATTCCTTCCGGATCGCCTCGATCGAACCGCGGACGTCCGCTCGGATGATAATGTTGAGCGTTTGAACCGCGTTCGCCTGGTTGATTCGTTGGAACAGATTTTCCAAGGTTACGTGCGATTGGACCTCCGCCAAATCCCTTTTGCGTATCTCGTCCGCCCGGGTTTCGGCGATTTGCCGGGCCTGGGAAATATCTTCAAGAACGCAGAATTGGCTCCCGGCGACCGGGGCGACATCCAACCCGACCAAATTGACGGGAGTGCTCGGGGTCGCTTCTTCGATCGTTTTTTTCGAGTCCAACGTATCGTACATCGCCTTGACCCGACCGTAGGCTCCGCCGCACAGAACAACGTCCCCCGGCCGCAAGGTTCCGTTTTGAACGAGCGCTTTGCAGACGACCCCTTGCCCGGCCTGCAACTCGGCTTCGAGCACGACTCCGGTCGCCGGCCGGTTCGGATTCGCCTTCAATTCGTGCAGTTCGGCGACGGTCAAGAGCGTTTGCATCAATTCGTCCATCCCCATACCCGTCAAGGCGCTGCAACGGACGATTTCGACGTCCCCGCCCCATTCGCTCGGGAGGAGCTCGTTGGCGGCGAGCCCTTGAATCGCGCGGTCCGGATTCGCCCCGGGCAGGTCCATTTTATTGAGAGCGACGACGATCGGAACACCGGCCGCCTTCGCGTGGGAAATCGCTTCCTCCGTCTGCGGCATCACCCCGTCGTCGGCCGCGACCACGAGCACGGCGATGTCCGTGCAGTTGGCCCCGCGTGCCCGCATTTCCGTAAACGCTTCGTGCCCCGGAGTATCGACGAAAGTGATGTCGCCGTGCTCGGTCGCAATCCGATACGCCCGAATGTGTTGGGTGATCCCCCCTTTTTCCCCGGAAACGACATCCAGTTTCAGGATGCGGTCCAACAAGGACGTTTTGCCGTGATCGACATGCCCGAGGACCGTTACGACCGGAGGCCGGGGTTGCAATTCGTCCTCGGAATCTTCCCGTTCGTAAAGCGTATTGACCAGGCGATCTTCAAGCGAAACTTCTTCGCGAACATCGACCTTGAGCCCGAACTCGACGGCGAGCAGGTCCGCGGTTTCCTTATCCAAGTGGGAGTTGATCATCATGGGTGTGCCGAATTCCATCAATTTTCGAATCACATTCGCAACGGAAAGACCGGTCATTTCAGCATACTGCTTGACGGTGCAAGGCAGTTGAACGACGAGATCGCTTTTTCGCGGAACGGCCGTGCTGGTAACGTGCGAGCCGCGTCTTTGACGCCGAAGCTGCCGGGGAATGTAGCCGCCGTCTTCTCCGTCCGCCGCTTCCCGAAATTTGCGATTCGCGCCCCCGGGCTTCGCCTTCCATTTCGAGACGCGGGCGGCCTCCTCGGTCGTTTCGATAATCTTGCCGTCCCGGCCGCGGATTTTTTTGCCGCCTCGTTTTTTGAGTTCTTCCTCGGAAAGCGTGGGCGAAGCATCCGGCTCTTTCCCTTTCTTTTTGGGAGCGCCTTTGCCTGTTTTGTCCTGTCCGAAAAGCCGTTTTTCCTCGTGTTTTCGGATATGTTCGTCCAAAGGACGCGATGTCCCCATCGCCGCGGCCCGAATCGCCTCCTTAGGGAGCTTGAGGTCCGGTTTTTGCGGAGCAGGTTCGTTAGCCGATTTCGTCGGCTTCAGCGCCGGTTTCGGGAGCGGGGCGAGCCGAATCGCCGGCGCACCCGGTTTCGAGGCGGGACCGCCGGTCCTTGAGCCCCCTTCCCGGGCGGAAGTGTCGATCGGCGGTTTACGTTTCGAATCCAAGGTCGGAATCTTGCTGTCGACGATCGAACGAATCGGGGGGCGGGCGAAACTCGAACGAATCGGCTGTTCCGGAGGCGGCGGCGCTTCGCCCGGTTCGGGCGATTCCGTTTTTTCCGCGATTGGCGTCGAAGAGTCCGCCGATCCGTCGGTTTCCGCGGTCGCGGGAAAGGCATCGGAAGGTTGAGAAACCGCGGCGGAAGGCTGCGCGAGAGGCTGTTCGTCTTTGAGCGGAATGTCTTCTTCGGCGACTTCCGTTTTGGGTTTGGCCGCTTTCCCCGAAGTCAGAACCCGGATTTTTCCGGTCAGGGGCGAGGTACTCGGACGCTGCAACGGGCCGACGCTCGCTTCGGCCGAAGTCGGGGTTTTCGCGGATTGCGTTTCCGATTGAAAACCGATTTTGACCTGTTCGGCTTCTTCTTCCGTCAGACTGGCAAGAGCGGACGCTTTCCCTTCGATTCCGAGCTTTTTACAGACATCGAAGAGAACTTTACTCTCAACCTTCAGTTGCTTCGCTAAGGCGTAAATACGAATAGACAATTCAGCTTCTTTCCGTGGGATTCAAAAACCGTTAAACGTTGTTACATAAAAAGCGCCCCCGTTGTTTATGAAAAACTAAGAATTACGAATTGAGTAAAGACGAATCGGCTTTCCGAAAGCAACTCCGTCGTCTCCCATTCATAACTCATCATTCAACCTATTCTTCGGCTTCAAAATTCTCGTAATTGATTTTTTTGGCGTTTTTCTCTTCTTCTTCAGCCAGGATTTCGGCTTTTTCCGTGATCTTGATCGCTTCCTCTTCCGTAATTTCGCCCATTTCGGCCAAATCGCTCGGTTCGATGATCGAGAGATCGTCGAACGAAAGGAATCCTTCTCCGACGAGCCGGTCGGCCAATTCCGGGGTTACCCCTTCGATTTCGGCGAATCCGGTCAAAACCTTGGAAAGCTGTTCGTCCAACTCGTCCCGGGTCATGATTTCGACGTCCCAGCCGCAAAGCCGGCTCGCGAGCCGGACGTTTTGTCCCTTCCGACCGATCGCGAGCGAGCGTTGGTCGGGGCGAACCAGCACGACGGCCCGACCGAGCATCGAACAGAGAATCACCTCCTCGACTTCGGCCGGCTGCAAGGCATTCGGGATCAAAACCTGCATATCGTCGCTCCAGCGAACGATATCGATCCGTTCGTTGGCGAGCTCTTCAATGATATTCTTGATCCGGCTCCCGCGAATTCCGACGCAGGCCCCAACGCAATCGACCCGCTGGTCGCCGCTGTGCACGGCGATTTTCGTCCGGTATCCCGGCTCGCGGGCGACCTCCTTGATTTCGATCACTCCGTCGGTAATTTCCGGAATTTCCTGCTCGAAGAGATGCTGCACCAACGTCGTCCGGGTCCGGCTCAGGATCACTTTGACCCGTGTCGCGGATTTCTTGACCTCGACGATCACGGCACGAATCCGATCGTTAACCCGATAGGTTTCGCCGGGAATTTTTTCCCCCCGGGGCAAAATCGCCTCGACGTTAGGAATCGCGACCGTCGTTACTCCGCCGTCGTTTTTTTGAATGACTCCGCTGATCATCTGGTCGATCAGGGCGTGGTATTCTTCGTAAATCGCGTCCCGTTCGGCTTCGCGAATTTTTTGGATCATCACCTGCTTTGCACTTTGGGCTCCGATCCGCTCGGCCATTTCGGCGGGATCAATCGACACCCCCTCGAACGTCCCCGCGATTTCCCCGGTCGTCCGATCGATATGAACCTGAAGGTCGGCTTCGTCCCCGTACTGTTTTCGGGCGGCCGTTAAAATGGCCGCTTCGACTCCGGAGAAAACGATTTCTTTATCGATTCGTTTGTCGCGATGTATCGCGTCAACGATCCGCAGCACTTCGCTGGGATTCATAGGCTTTCTCTTTCCGTACGGTGCGTCAAAACAAATGGGGGAGGATTGCCGGAACGGAAAGATTCCCCTAGAATCCCGCTGAACGACGAGATCACGCAAGAAAACCTTCCCCCGACAATGACGATCCCTAAGCATACCGCCCATCTTGCGTATCGTCAAGTGTTTCCCCACCAATTTTGTGCGCGTTTGTTTCCGTTTCGATAATCGCGACCGAAGCAATGCAATATCTTCTTTCCGACGATTGTTTTTCCAAGAAAAAACCGATATACTTCCGAAAATATGTTCTTACTATGGAGCCGTATCAGAATAACTTTTACTATTGTACAAAAAGCCGAGCATTTATTGCTTGTTTTTTAACACGGAACACACGGAAAGACGGAAAAACACGGAATTTTGCATTTCCGTTCATTCCGCGTATTCCGTGGTTAAAAAACGTGCGATTGTAAAGGTTGTTTTGTTACAGATCCTATTCTGTTTCCTTGTCCCCATCCCAGGAAATTTCTTATGAAAAAAACATCTCGCCCCACGGAATCCCGCCGAAGTTTTTTGAAAAAAAGCAGTCTTTTGGCCGCCGGTCTAACCGCGGCTTCGGGGGGTGTCCCCCGGGTGCACGCCGCCGAGGAAAACACCATTAAAATCGCCCTGATCGGCTGCGGCGGCCGCGGGACCGGAGCGGCCGCCAACGCCCTTTCGACCAAGGGTCCGAAAAAACTCTGGGCAATGGCCGATGTGTTCCCGCATCGCTTGGAAGGGAGCTTCCGGAATCTGTCCGATTCCTTCGAAAAAGAGGTCGATGTCCCGGAAGATCGCCGCTTTATCGGCCTTGACGGTTACAAACACGCGATCGAAGCGGTCGGGCCCGGCGGTTTGGTCCTGCTTTGCACCGGACCGGCGTTTCGGCCGATACACGTCGAATACGCCGTCGACAAGGGAGCCCACGTTTTTATGGAAAAATCGTTCGGAGCCGATTCGCCGGGCGTCCGCAAAATTCTCGCCGCCGGAAAGAAAGCGGAGCAAAAAAATCTCAAGATTGCCGGCGGTTTGATGAGCCGACATTCTTACGCCCTGCAAAATTGCATTGAGCAGATTCAAGAGAAAAAGCTGATCGGCGATTGCATCACCTGCTGGGCCTACCGCGAACATGGTCCGGTCGGTTTTTCCCCGAAGCCCGAAGGTTGGAGCGAATTGGCCCATCAGATCAACAATTACAGCTGCTTTACCTGGATGAACGGGACGTTTTTGCTCGATTGGCTGATCCACAATCTGGACGTTTCCTGCTGGGTGATGGGGGGCTGGCCTGTTTCAGCCCAAGGGCATGGCGGGCGGCAGGTCCGGCAGTTCCCGGACCAACAGTTCGATCACTTTTCGGTCGAGTACACGTTCCCGAACGGTACCCGTTTGCAGGCCCAGGGTCGGCATCAGGACAACACTTGGGGCTTTTTCGGGATCGTGCTGCACGGGAGCAAAGGCTCGGCCGTGCTGGGCGAAGGAATTTCCCGCCCCAAGATTTTCAAGAGTTTGAATCAGACGGACGAGAACGTGATTTGGGAGCACACCGGGGAATTCAACAACCAATACCAGACGGAGCACGACATTCTGTTCGACGCGATCCGCAACGACAAGAAGCACAACGAGACGGAACGCTCGGCGAATGCGGCAATGGTTGGCATTCTCGGTCGAATGGCCGCCGAATCGGGACAGCTCATCACTTGGGACCAGGCGATGTCCTCGACCCGCGAACTCGCTCCGGGGCTTGAAAACCTGAAATGGGACGACCCCGCCCCGGTGATGCCGGACGCCGAAGGCCGTTACCCGATCGCAATGCCGGGTCTGACCGAAGTGTTGTGAGGGACTTAATCGAGGCTACAAATAAAAAATCGAATCGGAGCCGCGACCGTAAGGGAGCGGTTGCCCCAAAAAACCACTCCCTTACGATCGCGGCTCCGATTTCGTTGTTCGATAATTTTTACACATTCAGGAGATAAACCAATGCAACGACGGGAATTTCTCAAAAATACGGCGGCCGTCGCCGGGACGATCGCGACCGCTTCTTTCCTGGGGAAAGAGGTTTTCGCCGCCGACAGCAAACCGCGGCTGCATGTCGCGCTCAACCAGTATACGGTCGCGGCGTTTTACAATCGGGACGGCATCGATTTCGTCAAGGAGATCGACAAATGCCTCGCCGAAATGAAAAAAAGCGGCGCCGACGGGCTTGAGCCGATGATCAACTCGGCTCAGGATTCCGAATTTTATGGGACCGCCCTGCAAAAGCAGAAAATGGAAATGCGGTCGATCTACATGGGCGCCAACCTGCACGAAAAGGGAACGCTCGCCGCCGAATTGGAACGGATTCTCGCCTCGGTCAAAAAGGCCGCCGAATTCGGGACCAAAGTCGTCGTGATCAACCCGGCGGCAAAAGAGGGCAAAACCGACGCCGAGCTGGTGTATCAGTCGGAAAACTTCAATTCGCTCGGTTCCGAATTGCGAAAAATGGGCCTCTCACTCTGCTTTCATTATCATACGACCGAACTGCAGTTCGCGGCCCGGGAGTTTCACCATCTTTTGTGCGGGACGGAACCGGAAAACATGGGAATCTGTTTCGACGTGCATTGGTCGTACCGGGCAGCGGGTAACTCCGCCGTCGCGGCTTACGATCATGCCCGGCTGTACGGCGATCGGGTCGTCGAGTTTCATCTTCGGCAATCGAAGGACGGCGTTTGGACCGAACTGTTCGGCGACGGGGACATCGATTACCCTTGGATCGCCAATTATGTCGCCCGGCGGTTCAAGGCGAAGCCGCACATCGTTTTGGAGCAGGCGCCCGAACAGGGAACGCCCAACACCATGAAATCGGGCGAAGTGTTCAAGAAGAGCTTGGAAACAACCCGCGAAATGTTCGCGGCTTATATTTGATGATCTTCAGATAAAAAAGCGAATCGGAGCCGCGCCCGTAAGGAAGCGGTTGTCCCGCGAAACCGCTCCCTCACGGTCGCGGCTCTGACTGCGTTGTTCGAATTTTTTTGAAGATCAGAAAAAAGGAAAAAATGGGAGCAGGAAAAGATTCCCCGCCCTCGCCCCCTCATTATGCGAATTGATCTGACGGAAGGCGCGTTTCGGATATTAACGGAAGCCGACCGGATTTCCCGGCCCAAGGGGATTTCGGTCGCCGCGGTGTTGCTTGCGCTTTTCGAGGAAACCGAATGCCGCGCCTTTCAATGGTTGGAGGAAGCGAACATCCCGCTCGAAGACTTTCGCCTGAAATTCGGCCTGTACGAAGGGCTGGCCGGCACGCTGCAAATGCCGATCAGCGCCCCGATGTACCCGGCCGGAGATTACGGCATTCCGCCCGGTTACTATCAGTCCGCTCATGCGTCGAGAAACGAAACCGTCAACGTTTCGGCCGGCTCTCCGGGCGGTTATCCGGCTGGTTACGATCCGACTCCCGAACCGGAACGACATCTCACGGAACATCCGCACGAAAAGAAGGATCACTTCGCCCCCTTCGCGAAAACGGCTCCGGATACGATTTCGCCGTTTCGACGGGGCCTGCGTTTCGCCAAGCCGAAAGAAGGTGATGCGATTTCGTGGTTCCTCAACGAAGAATCGGTCCGTCTCTCGAAAGTGCAGCCGGAATTCGAGCTCGCTCTTTTCGCGATGTTGGGCCGGGTCCGGAAGCAGGCCGCGCCGCTCGACACGTCCCTTGTGCTCGGCGCCGGAGGGATGGTCGTTCGGGTCAAGCCGAATTACGAGCTCGGGTTCGCCGATTCGGGCTTTCTCCTCGCGAGCGAGCACCTGCTATTCGTCGTTGTGCTCGCGGAAGACGACCTCGGCGTCGGCGATTGGATCCGACAGCAAGGGCTCGATCCTAAAACTCTGCTCGAAAAAATCGACTCGCTCTACAACCGTGGGCCGGACTTTCCTTTCGAGCGACCGGCGGAAACGCGGCCCGAACGCCAATCGGAAACGCGGCCCGAACAACCGCCGAAAACGGAGCTTCCCCCGATTCCGAAAGAAGACCGGACCGGGGAAGAAGCGGAAAAGGCTAACGACGTAGATGCTGTCGACGAAGTCGGCAACATCGACACAACAAACAAGACCGACGAAACAGACAACGTCGTCGAAATCGGCGAAACAAACAAAGCGGAAGAAACCGACGCAACAGACGAACCGGCGTCGCTGCCGGACCGGTTGCCGTTCGAAGATTCCGAGAGCTCGGTGTCGCCGACTTCCCGGTTTTCCGAAACGGAAACCGGGGCTTCCAAAAGTTCGCCCTTCTTTTCTTCGTCCGGAAAAACGAATGGGGACGGAACAGGCTCGGAGGTCGAACGCAACCGGCTGTTCCGGATTTTGGATGCGGCCGCCAATCGCGGGCGGGAAGCGATTCGCGTTCTCGAAGATTACGTCCGGTTCGTTCTCGACGATCCGTATTTGACGCGGTTGCTCAAAGAGTTCCGGCACGAAATGAGCGGCCTGCTGCGAGAGTTGCCGGACCGCGACCGACTCTTTTCGCGGGAAACGGACACCGACGTCGGAACCGCGATCGAAGGGGACAATGAGTACCGGCGGCAAGGGCTCGGGGAGGTGATCGCTTCGAATTTCGCCCGGCTTCAGGAATCACTCCGAAGTCTGGAAGAGTTTTCCAAAATCGTTTCGGTCCCGCTCGCGAAACGGCTCGAACAACTGCGATACCGCTGTTATACGCTGCACAAAGTCGTCGCGTCCGAAGCCGATTCCCGGCAGCGGCTCGAAGGGGCTTCGCTTTACGTGCTGGTCGATTGCCGGCACAACGAAGGGGAGTTTACGCAACTGATCCGTTCGCTGGTCGAGGCCGGGGTCGGCTTGATCCAGCTCCGGGACAAACGGGCCGAAGACCGGCTGCTGTTGGAGCGGGGCCGGATTTTGCGGGAACTGACCGCCGGATCGAAAACGCTCTTTATCATGAACGATCGCGCCGACCTCGCCCGGCTGACGAAGGCCGACGGCTTGCACATCGGGCAGGAAGAACTGCGAATCCGGGAGGCCCGCGATCTGCTCGGCAACGAGGCACTGATCGGGCTTTCGACGCATTCGGTCGAACAGGCCCGCCGGGCGGTCCTCGAAGGGGCGAATTACATCGGCGTCGGGCCGGTTTTTCCGTCCTCGACGAAATCGTTCCAGGAATTTCCCGGTCCCGCCCTGCTCCGCGCCGTCGCGGAAGAAATCCGGATCCCGGCCTTCGCGATCGGCGGGATCACCTCGGAAAACCTGGACACCGTCCTCGAATGCGGTTTCCGCCGAATCGCCGTCGGCTCGACAATCCTCGAAGCCATCGACCCCGGAGCAACAGCCCGGCAGCTGCGGAAGAGATTACAAGACCAGTAAACCGCGACACACCATCACCCCAAATTTTCACGACCATGAAACCATTGCTAAGCCCGCTGTTCTTGTTACTTTTAACCGTTCCCGTGTTCGCCGCCCAGCAGTTCGGCGAGCCGTACCCGCTCGAAGTGCTGCCGCCGCAATCGAAGCATTTGACCGACGAACAAACCGGGGCGAAACTGACATTCTTGACGGACGGGACGCTCGAAAGTTCCTCGCTCTACTTTCATGAACGCTCCTGGACGCAGGACGGCAAGGTGATCGTTTTCATGTCCCAGAGCTCACCCAAAGGCGGCATGGGATTTTTGACCGAAACGCAGGAACTGATCCGTCTCCGCGCGGCCGACGGGACGTTGCTGCAACGGCTCACCTGCGCGAAATTACAGCCGACGATTTTCGGAATGGCCGGCAACCGGGTGCTCGAAATTTCGCTGGAAATCCGCCCTTCGCAAGACCCTCGCTCGAAGCGGTCCGAAGTGCTGGCCCGGGAACGGGAAATCTGCAAGATCGACGCCGGCACCTGCTCGCTCAACGAAAGCTGCGACGGGGCGTATCTCTCCCTCGGCGGACCCGATCCGCCGGCTCCCGACAGGGGGGCCGTTTTTATCATCGATACGGCGACCGGGGAGACGAAGCGTCTCTGCGGCATGCCCGAGGGAACGCCGGCGGGCCCGGTTTATCATATTCAATGGAGCATCACCAACCCGTACCTGCTCAGTTTCGCGAGCGCTCCGATCCGGATTTGGGTCGTCGATATTCGCGACGGCATCCCGTGGGCTCCGTATCGCGAACGGCCCGGGGAGTTGGTGACTCACGAAATGTGGTGGGTCGACGACCAGATCACATTTTGCGGCGGCGTCAACCCGAAACCGCAGGAAGATGCCCACGTCAAGGTGCTCAATCCGCATACGGGCGAGGTCCGGATCGTCGGCGAAGGCGCTTGGTGGGACGCTTCAACGCCGGAAGAACTCGCGAAACGAAATTGGTGGCACTGCTCCGGCTCGCCGGACGGCAACTGGATCATCGCCGACAATTGGCACGGGATGCTGATGCTGTTCGAGGGCAAGACCGCCCGCCCCCGGCTTTTGACGCAAGGGCATCGGACTTATGGCACCGGGCTGCACCCCGAGCCGGGCTGGGACCCTCGAAGCCGTGAGGTCATTTTTACATCCTACCGGCTGGGAAACAAGCCGAACGTTTGCATCGCGACCGTTCCGGACGATTGGCAGCAAGAAGTCCGCCAATACGGCAAACGAATCATCAACCCGACGGAGCCGTAAAACGATCGATTTCGAACCGGGGACTTGTTAAATTTCGGCGATCCCTTACAATTTCGTGAGATTTTCCTTCATTTTGTGGGAAAAAGTTCGGAGGGTAAGCGAATGGCTAGCGGCCTCATTGGAAATGAGGTGCCTCGTAAGGGGTTGCGGGTTCGACTCCCGTGCCCTCCGCTTCGAAAAAGCCTTGAAATCGCATGGTTTCAAGGCTTTTTTATTTCTTGGGCGACCGAATCCGTGGATTGCCGCGCATTCAAAAAATCGACGCCGACCAACCGCCCGGATTTCATGGTGAAGCAGGCACTCGAAACGGTCCGGCCCGCCATGCGGAACGTGTCGGACCATTGAGTGCCGTGAACCATGAGCGTCAGGTTTTGCCTGCCAGTTCGAACCCGCTGCCGATCCGTTTCGTCGTCGATCAGTCGTAAATATCCTTCCAGCGAGGAGGGGGCTTCTTTCAGACCGAACAGACGACACCAGGCCGGAGTGAAGTAGAGCAAGTTGTCGTCGAGTTGTTCCCAAGGGCCGAAGCCGCCGACCTCGAAGGCTTGTTCGTAGAAGTCGTGAAGCGATTTCAGCTCCTTGACGGCCTGGACAATACGGCAGAACGGATCGCAAGGATCGAAGTCGCGTCGCATGGATGCCTCCATAAAAAAGGGGACGCCACGCAGTCTCGGATGCGAAGTACTCATGCCGGTAGCAGCCGACCTCCACGCACTACGTGCGCAAAGCAATACGCCACCCGAAGATGACGCAAGACTTTCCTTCGCACGTAGTCCCAACGTAGCGTCCTTTACGGACGACACTGACTTGGGACTAAAATTTGTCGATATCTTTCTGCTAAAAGAATAACGACGATTCCGAGACTTTATACGTGCGTTAACTGATTGTAAAAACAAAAACCCGGCATTGCCGGGAAAGTGGCGAACTCAATTATTATATCTGATCCACTTAATGACGCCATTCTGGTGTTGGATTATTTTTGTGAAATTTCCAAATTTCATTTTCCGCTTTATTGTGACTTGGTTCCATATCATCTTTTTCTATTTTACGTAATCCAAAGTTCGGAATTGAATTATCAAAAATATATATTTCTTCCGACAAATGCCTACGCATTGGAACAAGAATATAGTCTTGCTCGTATGGATGATTTGCAACTACAGGTAAATCTTGGATCGAATCACAAAAGTAATTATGGTATGCTGCAACCCATTCATATTTTTTGTAAATCTTATTGTTGTTTTTGTGTTTTTTCAATTTTTCCAAAACTTTATTTTTGTGCTCAAGTAGTATAATTTGTAAATTATCAGGATTATCGATCCCGCCCAAATTATTATAATGCAGCAGTACATCTAAGTAATTTACTGCGATTGAAAGACTTGAGTCGATGAAAAGAGAGTTCAGCTGTGGCGCGTAATCGTTATAACCATAGTAGGAAAGGTGAATGTTTATTCTGTTTTTCATTCTGTCAGACAAAACTATTCGAGGAAAAATCGCTGTCTCAGATTCAAGATGATGTGCTTCAATTAATGCTGAACCAAAAGCTGTTTTGTCATCGATAAAAAGATTGCCATCGGCCCAGCCACCCCTAAGAAACCAACCACGAAGAGCACATTCCAGTTGCACCTGTTGTATTATGCTAATAATCGAACCAAACTCAACTTCCCCGAGCCCATATACTCGCTCTTCGCCTGAATAAAGTCCGTAACCTATAATGACATTGTCTGTAAAAAACTTGACGTTCCATGGACAAGTGAACTCACTATCCATGACATTTCGTTCAAAATTTCGGATTTTTATATACCGAAGCCGGTTAAAAATTCCGGTTGATCGATTTTGACCAAGTTGTTATATTCTTTCTCTCACAGGAGAGAAAATCATGGAAGAATATCGGCTGACGGACCAACAGATTGCTTCGCTGAAAATGTTGCATCGGACC
>JAVBQI010000001.1:0-12867 GCA_031549145.1 Thermoguttaceae bacterium
AAATCAATTCGATCTCTTTGGGAACTTCGTCGCTGCCGTCGGCTTTGATCTCGAAAGGAATCGCGAAATGGTCGTGCCGGGTCGGAATGAGAGGGACCCCGTTTTCCTGAGCCCCGGCGCGTCCGGGACACAGGACGGCAAAAGCCAAAACGAGGATTGCGAAAAAGTCGGTTTTCATACAAAAATGGGCGACAGTAGGGAGAGGTTCCGAAAATGATCGAGAGTTCCTTTCGACCATTTCAATCATTCAATTCGTGTCGGCGTTTCACTTTCCTTTTCCTTTGGTTTTTGCAACCATTGAAACACCTTGGGCGCAAACGACGGTTCCCCTATCGGAAGAATCGACCGAGTTCCCCTCGCCCGAAAATATCTTTAAAAGAATTCCCAAAATGCCAACAAGGTAAAGTTTGACGATTATCCGGCTTATTCCCGGTTGGTAAAATGAGTAACGCTGAAAAAGAGCCGCAAGTGCAGCGAAGCGCAACTTGCGGACCTTGTCAACGGCTGTTTGCATGTCATTTCGACTGAAGCGCAGCGTAAGGAGAAATCTCACCCTCGCGAGTGGGTCGAAACCCTGACTTTCTTGGCGAGGATGAGATTTCTCGCTTTGCTCAAAATGACATCTCGGCCGTTGTCGGTTGATTGAAAATCGAAAAATTTCGACTTTACAATCCCCGTAATATGGTTGACCTTGGAATTGCAGACATTTAGAATGTGGGGAGCGTTGCTTTCCCGCTTTCCTTCGTTTCAGGAGATTTCAAAATGCCTTCCGCGAAATTTCTCGTCGTTTCGTTTGCATTATCCTTGTGTTGTCTTACCGGTCTTTTCGCGGAGGAATCCGTCAAAACGGTTCGGGTGAGCGTTTCGGCCGACAGCGAAGAGCCGAACTTCGAAGCCTTTCGGGCAATGGACGGTGACCCGCAAACGCTTTGGCACACGCAGTTTTCCGCCGCCTTGCCGAAGCCGCCGCACGAATTGACCGCCGATCTCAAAGGCGAATACCCGATCGAAGGGTTCGTTTACACCCCGCGGCGGGACAACCCGAACGGCATCATCGCGAAGTACGAGGTCTTTCTCGGGAACGATTCGCAGGATTCCGGCAAGCCGGTCGCCGTCGGGACTTTCCCGCCGTCGTCCGAACCGAGCACAGTCCTGTTCGATTCTCCGGTCAAAGGCCGCTATTTCAAAATCCGGGCGATCTCAGAAATCAACGGCAACGCTTGGTCCTCGATCGGTGAACTGAAGCTCCTTTGCAAGGGCGTTCAATTTCGCGGCGACCCGATTTCCCCTCTTGAACAGCTTTTGGACGCGTTCGACCACCAGCTTGATTCGGACGACGAGCTTGTCCAGCAGTATGCGTTCCTGATGCAAAACCTGAAAAACAAGGCGTATTTTGACAAAGTCGCTCCGGAAACCTTTCAAGCCGATTCGCTGATTTTGCCGGGCGACCGCGACCCGCTCGATGTCGTCCTCCGCCGGACGACCGCCGTTCTCGCCGATCTCAAAGCGGCAGCCGGAGCGGGGGATTTTTCGGGCAAGGAAAAACGGCTCGCCGCGCTCCGCGAAAAGGCGGCCGCCGTCCCGACGGAACGGTTCAAGGACCGTTTCGGCTTGTATCTCGAACTCTGCAAGCTGCGGCGCGAAATCGTTTTCGCCAACCCGCTGCTCGATTTCAACGAAATCCTGTTCGTCAAAAAACATCGGGCGACCTACAACCACATGTGCGACCAGTATTACGGTATCAACCTTTTGCCCGGCGGCGGGCTGTACGTGCTCTCGAACCCGTTCGCGAAAAACGGGGCCGATCCGGCGGTCCGCGATTTGCTCGGCGATTCGAGCGTTCAAAACGGTCGGCTGCGCGGGACGCGGCTCGACGGCGGAGCGTTCGCGACACCGGAACTTTCGTTCGACGGCAAAAAAATCGCGTTCGCCTACGTCGAATGCAAAGGGGAAACCGCACAACGGTTGCATGTCGATCCGGCCCGGGGACATTGGCACGAAGGGCGGAGTTTTCACGTTTTTTCGGTCAACGCCGACGGGAGCGATTTGCGGCAACTGACCGACGGAACCTGGAACGATTTCGATCCCTGCTTTTTGCCGAACGGCCGGCTCGCGTTCATTTCCGAGCGCCGCAACGGTTATTTGCGATGCGGCCGGGAATGCCCGACGTTTACGCTTTTCGATATGAACCCGGACGGGACGCAAATGCGCTGCCTCAGTTATCACGAAACAAACGAATGGAACCCGAGCGTAACGAAAGACGGCCGGATTTTGTACACCCGCTGGGATTACGTCGACCGGGGGGGGTGCACTTCGCACCAACCCTGGGTTACGACACTCGACGGCCGGGACGCCCGGGCGGTACACGGAAATTTCGCTCCCCGACATGCCCGACCGGATATGGAACTCGATTGCCGGGCGATTCCGGATTCCAATCGTTTCGTCGGGACGGCCGCCCCGCACCATGGGCAGGCGTTCGGCTCGCTCGTGCTGATTGATCCGCAGGTCGAGGACGACGATGCGATGGGCCCGATCAAGCGGATCAGCCCCGACGTCGGCTTCCCAGAATCGCAGGGAGGTACGCAAGTTTACGGCACGCCTTGGCCGCTTTCGGAAAAGTATTATTTGGCCGTCGCAGATTTCGCGATGCCGCCGGGGCTCGGAAGCGAGGGGGGACGCTACATTCGAGGGGATTACGGCATTTATCTGGTCGATGCGTTCGGCAATAAGGAACTGTTGTACCGGGATGCGAGCATCGGCTCGGTCTCGCCGATCCCGCTCGTCGGGCGATCGATTCCCGCCGCGCCGCCGCAACTGCTCGAAAACGAAGAGATCGTGCACCAACCGTTCGTCACCCCGAATCGCTCCGGGGACCAACCGGAAGCGACCGTTTCGGTCGTCGATGTGTACCAAAGTTTGCGACCTTGGCCGCAGGGAACGAAAATCAAGGAGCTCCGGGTCATTCAAATCATTCCGATGAGCGTTCCCTCGGGCGCCCCGCCGCACGAGACCGGATTCCGCGAGCCTTCGAGTTTGGACTCGGTCGTTCTTTGCCGTTACGTTCTCGGGACGGTCCCGGTCGAAGAGGACGGGAGCGCCCACTTTACGGTCCCGGCCCAAAAAGAGATTCTGTTTCAGGCCCTTGACGAAAACGGGCTCGCGGTCCAATCGATGCGGAGTGCGACCTATTTGAAAGAAGGAGAAACGCTCGTGTGCAACGGCTGTCACGAACCGAAGCACCAGGCCCCGCCGCGAACGAGCGTGATGCCGAAAGCGTTCGTCCGGAACCCTTCGACGATCAAGTCGGACGTGCCCGAAGCGAACCCGTTCAGTTATCCGCTCCTGGTGCAGCCGATTCTGGAAAAGCATTGCGTCGATTGTCACGCCCAGGAAATCGCGAAGGGAACGGCAAACGTCCCGAACCTCGCGAAAGAGCCGATCCGGAACAAATGGTACGCCTCGTTCAACGAACTGGTTCCGAAGTACGGTTTTTACGATTTCAAGGAACCGCTCCGGACGGCCCCGGGCAAGTTCGGGGCGAGGGCTTCGGAATTGTACCGACTCTTACAGGCGGGACATTACGATGTCGCCCTTTCGCCGGAGGAGATGCACAAGATCGCGCTTTGGTTGGACTGCGTCTCTCCGTTTTACGGCGTTTACGAAAAAGAGGGAGGCGAAGCCCAACTCCGCGGCGAAGTCGTCTACCCGACGTTGGAGTGAAAAACAATACCAGCCCCGAGCGGAGAATGAACACCGTGATCCATCTCACGATCAACAACATCCGATCTTCGTTTCCTCGCGCGCTAAGGAGCGAAGTTGAAAAAGTGATCGAAATCCTGCCCATATATGATAGTGACATTCCGGTTTCCATCAGATCAAACATCTTTTGGAAAAATGAATCACTAACGAATATTTACAGAATATATTTCGATGAACCCATGCCGGACGCAGAGGCCGCTCTTTCAAGCACTCAGAGAACGATTCTTCATTGCATTTATCTGCGTCATTGCAATGGTCTTCTGAGGCAAAAAAGACTAGAGCAGGTGATCGAGCAAAGTGATTTATTTATCATTCCTTTCACATTTCAGCTTGCCGGCGAATACGTGATAGAGATATTTGAAACGCTTGAAAAACATGTTCGAAACAACGTTGATCTTTACATCGAATTTACTTCTGAAAATCCTGTTTTTTGGAAACAAACACAAGCTCGCATGATAAGTTATTGGAACGAATATTATCGCGGACAATTTCCCCGTCGAAAAGATTATCCAGGCCAACGCATCGTCGAGATATTGTCACGATAGAGATGTTGCGAAATCAAGTTTTGCAATTCTATCAGTAATCCGGAACTCAGTAAGATTGCTGAGCCGCCAAATTATCACCCCACGCTAACGCTTGGGGCTAGTTAGGACTTTTACCAAACTCTTTCAATATGGTATTCCGTTACACTCTTGCGATCCTACCGGCGATTTTTTTCTTGACGTTTCTCACCGCTCAAGGGCAGCACGTGATTCGCTGCGCGGATCCCGAATGTCCCTTGTGCCTATCCGCTCCCGGGGCGATTTCTCCGGAAACTGCGGATACCCGCGAGCCGCGGCATCGCCCGGAAGATGCCCCCTTCGGCCGGGCCGGGTCGCCCGCCGTCGTCAACCCGGTCTTCCCTTCGCCGAATCGGTCGGTGATCTCCCTTCGCGGGGATTGGGAATTCGCCGCCGATCCGACGGCGGTTGGAATCGCCGAGAATTGGTGCTCGCCCGAAAAAGAATGGCCCGGTCGACGAACAATGCCCGTCCCCGGCAACTGGGAATCCGAAGGGCTCGGCGAGCCGGGAATGAGCACCCCTTGGGTCTGTTATTGGGATTGCATTCCCCGACCGCTCAAAAATATTTATATTGGCTCGGCCTGGTACCGCAAAAAAATCCGGATTCCGGACGATTGGCAAAACCAACGGATCGATTTGAAAATCGGCGGCGTCCGCGCCCAAGGCTGGTTTTGGGTCAACGGCCAACCGCTCGCCCACTTCGCCCAACATTGCGGCACCTTCAAATACGAAATGAGCGATCTGGTCCGACCGGGCGAAGAGGCGACGATCGTCGCCCTGATCCGCAACGACGTTCCCAGTCGCAGCGGCGTCGTTTCCGCCTGTCATACCTGGGGCGGAATCTATCGCGATATTGAAATCGAGGCCTCGCCCGCGATTTCTTTGGACAACGTCGAATGCGGCGGCAGCGTCGAAAGCAAGCAAGCCGGTTTCCGGTTGACGGTCGGGCATCGGCCCGAAGATGAGGGCAAAGAGGTCGTCGTTCGGGTCGATCTTCAGCCTTTGGACCTCGACCGGCCGAACCAAACGACCGGCAAGCCGCAGCACGAAAGTTTCCGAATCACATTAGGCCCGGGAACGACGACGGTTGCCGAGCGGCAACTCGAAATCGGGGATTTCAAGGCCTGGTCGCCGGAGTTCCCGCATCTGTATCGGGCCGAATTTCAATTGCTCGACACACAAAATCCCGAAAAGATCGCCCACGGTTGGATCGAACGCTTCGGAATCAAGAATCTGGAAGTTCGGGGGGGCCGGTTTTACCTGAACGGCAAACCGTATTTCCTCCGGGGGTATGGGGACGATTACATTTATCCGCTGACGTTTATCTCGCCGATCGACCGGGAGACGCATCGGAAGAATTTGGGGATCGCACGGAAAAGCGGGTTCGCTTACGTCCGGCATCACACGCATTGCGAGATTCCCGAATATTACGAGGCGGCCGATGAGCTGGGGATCATGGTCCAATCGGAAATGCCGTACTATCCTTATCAAGGGCACCACACGACGGAACTGTTCGATTTCGATCCGAAACGGGACCTCCGGGAAGTGATCGATCATTACCGCCGCTATGTTTCTCACGCCTGTTATTCGATGGGGAACGAGGGGCATCTCGGGACACCGCTCGATATCGAGTTGAAACAGATGGTCAAGGAACTCGACCCGAACGGTTTGGTACTGCACAACGACGGCGGCAACAACACGGCGGAAAACTCCGATTTTCTGACCGGGCCGATCGCGATCTGGGAGCCCGGTTCGTTTGTGAGCGAGCTGCCGTTTATCGCCCACGAATATATGAATCTTGGTCACAAGTTCGATCCGCGAATATCCTCGCGGTTTACGGGAGCGATTCTCCCGCCCCGGCCGCTGGGACCTTACGAAAAACAGCTGCAAGAATGCGGCTTGGACCGCCGTTGGGGAGACGCCTGTCTCGACGGCGGGCACGCCTTGCAGCGGTATTACCAGAAGCTCGGCCTCGAATCGGCGCGGCTCGATCCGAGCTGCGACGGCTATTCGTATTGGACGATCGTCGATGTGATCGTCAAATACGGGAAGACCGACCTCTTTACCGGGCAGGGGATGTACAATGCGTTTTGGGAACCGAAACCGGGCGGGGCGACGCCCGAGTACATCGCCCGCTCGAACGGGCCGACGGCCTTGCTGATAAAACCGGAACGGGAGCACCCGATTTACGTTCCCGGAGAAACCTTCGGGGCCGCGCTTTGGATTTCGCATTTCGGGTTCGAGGATTTTGAAAAGGCCGCACTGCTTTGGTCGATCCGGGACGGGGAAAAAATTCTCGCCGAAGGGAAGATCGCCGACCTTGCCGTCCCGACGGGCGATGTCCGGGAAATCGGCCGGATCGGCTGGGCCGTTCCCGAAACGGACCGACCGCTACACTTGAGCTTGAACGTCCGGTTGGCGAACACGGCGGTCGTCAACGATTGGGAATTCTGGGTTTTCCCGAAACGGACAAAGCCCCGGCTCAGCGGCGTCGCGGTCGCCCCCGGGCTGTACGAGCAACTGCAACAACGATACGACGGGCTGATCCCAAGCGACAG
Source organism: Thermoguttaceae bacterium (assembly GCA_031549145.1). GTDB lineage: Bacteria > Planctomycetota > Planctomycetia > Pirellulales > Thermoguttaceae > JAVBSX01. Next base: position 6,880 of record JAVBQI010000001.1, read on the forward strand.
CCCGGAAAGCGGGGCGGCGGAACTCGTGATCGCGAGGACGACGGGCGAGGTTTTCAAAAATGCGATTCCTCGTGGGAAGAAAATCCTCCTCCTCGGGCCGGCGGAAGGCCCACCGAACGTCCAGCTCAATTGGTGGTGGTTGGGCGACCAAACCGGGACCGCCTTTGCCGAGCACCCGGCGTTCGGGGATTTTCCGCACAACGGGCTGATCGGCCCGCTCTGGTTCCGGCTGATTAAAAAAGGGAGACCGATCGATCCCGGCCGCGAGCCGACCGAAAAACCGGAATATCTCGCCGTCGGCGAAGGGCGGGAAGGGTATTTTCTTTATGCCGGGGAAGGTGTCGCGGAAAACGGCTGCAAGGTTCTTTTGACGCACGGTTTGGACCTGCTCGCGGAAACGCCGGAAGGGGCCTACCTGCTCGATCAATTGATCGGGTACGCCCTTTCGGAAAAATTTCGGCCGCAAGGCACGATCACTCTTGAGGGAAGGGCCGAGGAAGAGCGGCTGCGCGGGGCGATCGCCTCGGGCTTGAACGGTTGGAGCAAGACGATCTCCTCCCCGGCCCAACATTCCGGTACTTCCTATTTCGTCGGCGCGGCGATAATGCGGCACATGTTTTTCAACGCGGCTAACGAAATCGTCTGGGAAACCCGTCCGGTCGAAAAAACAAACGACCTTTCGCAAAACCAGAGCGGGGCGGCCGACCGATATACTTTTGATTGGCTGTTTGGGGTCGGTTTCGTCCCGAACCGACCGTTGAAAGTGCGACTGATTTTCGAAGACAAGCCGCTGTTGGACTTTTCGATCGACGTGTCCGACCGGTTTTGGGAACGCAAGGAAAACGGCGTTACCCTCAAGTACCGGCGAATGGCGTCAATGGGCAACGAATCAACCGGCGTTCTTTCCCTGAGCGTTCCGCGAGAAATGCTGGCCGAGGGAAAGACCTGCACGATCCGGCTGCAAGGAGAAAACCTCGGTTTCGCCGATTCCTGGGTCGGCATCCTCGAAAAGTAAACGTATACCGTAGCCGGTAGGGCGGTAGGCTTCGCCCCCTGTCAAACCGCGGCCTCGTTGGGCCGCTACAGTATTGAAGACGGGAATTTTAAACCGGCTTGAGTATAACCTCGTCCCGGGAAAGTTTTTCGAGGACTGGAGCCGGGCGTATCGAAATGCTATAATCAAGGATTTAATCCCCTCGGCTTTTCGTTTACCGTCTCCTCTTATTATGTCGGAAATTCAACTGCGCGGCGTTCGGGTTCATAATCTCAAGTCGATCGACCTCGATATTCCCTACGAAAAGCTGGTCGTCTTGTGCGGGGTGAGCGGGTCCGGAAAAAGCTCTCTCGCGATCGACACGCTTTACGCCGAAGGGCAGCGCCGCTACATCGAAAGTTTTTCGGCCTATACCCGGCAATTCCTCGAAAAACTGGAAAAACCGGACGCCGATCAGATCGAAGGGATACTGCCCGCCGCCGCGGTTACGGCCAAAACGCAAAACCATTTTTCTCGCAGCACGATCGGGACCGCAACCGAAACCGTCGATTACCTCCGGCTCCTCTTCTCGAAAATCGGCAAGCTGTACTGCCGAAAATGCGGCCGGGAAGTTCGCCGGGATTCCCCGGAAAGTATTTTGGAATACTTGGAAAAGCAGTACCCTTCCGCCGAACTGCTCAAAATCATTATCGCATTCGAATCGCCCCGGGATAATTTCCGGCAATCGCTCGCGGAGTTTCAAGCCGAATGCCGCGAAGCCGGTTTCTTACGGGGGATCGTCAACGGCAGAAGTTTCCGGCTCGACGAAGCGGGAATTGCTCCCGAAGAGTATGAATCGTTACGGCAACGGCTCGGTTTGACCGAGGAAAAACCGCCCGAGCCGGAACGGGAAAAAGACCTTTTTTCAGACGCCGATTTTTTCGATCCCGATTCGGAAGCGGAAGAAAACGGCGACGCCGAACTGCTCGCCGAACCGCCGACAATCGTCGAAGACGAGGAAACCGAGGACGACATCGCCCTCGACGACAGCAAGGCCGTTTCTGTTTTCGTTTCGAGCGACGGCCTCGCCGAGGTCGGTTGTTGCACTCCTTGCGAAACTCCGGCCGCCGGGGACGATCAGCCGCCCGGGCCACCGCCGCTGTTGTTTTTCGTCGACCGGCTTGTTTTGGGAAAATCGGAGCCGCAGCGCATCCGCGATTCGCTCGAAACGGCCCTGCAGTTCGGCGGGGAACGACTTTTCGTGCTACTCGAAACGGGGGCGAGCGGCGATCATTTCGAAGCGGACCGCTCTTCGATCGAAATCGATGGGCAACCTTGGGACCTGATCGGTTTTTCCCGGACGCTTTCTTGCGAAGATTGCGGAATCGAATATCCCCGGCTTGAACCGAAATTGTTCAGTTTTAACAGCCCTTACGGGGCCTGCCCGGTCTGCGAAGGGTTCGGCAATCTCGTTACATTCGACCTCGATTTGATCGTACCGAACAAGGCCCGCACGATTCGCGAGGGAGCGGTCGCTCCTTGGAATACGCCCTCCTACAAATCGAAGCTGAACGAACTGCTGAGCCGTTCCGAGGAACTGGGAATTCCGGTCGATGTGCCGTTCGAGCAGTTGAACCTCGCCCAGCGGAAAACGCTTTTGTACGGCAGCGAAAAAGACAAGGAAAAGGATAAATACGAGGGGTTGAGCCAATTTTTCGAGAAATTGCAAAAACAAAAATACAAGATGCACATTCGCGTCTTTCTCAGCCGTTGGCGCAGTTACAAAACCTGCCCCGCCTGCGAAGGGACCCGGCTCAGGCCCGAGGCTCTGGCCGTGCGGATCGAAATTCGCGAACCGGCCGACCGTCCTTCAAACGGAAATTCGTCTCAGTCAACTCCAATCCCGGGGCTTTCGGGCTGCAACATCGCGGAAATCTGCGCAATGCCGATTTCCGAGTCGCTCGAGCGGTTCGAAAATCACCCCTGGGACGATTGGGAAACGGAGGTCGGGCACACGGCGATCGCCCAGACGCGTAACCGGCTTCGCTATTTGCAGGAGGTCGGGCTCGGTTATTTGACGTTGGAGCGGACGATGCGCACTTTGAGCGGCGGGGAGCAACGCCGGATCGGGTTGACCTCCGCGCTCGGTTCTTCGTTGGTCAACATGCTTTACGTTTTGGACGAACCGTCGATCGGCTTGCACCCTTGCGACACCGACCGGTTGATGAGTTCGATTCTCGGCTTGCGGGACCGGGGCAACACCGTCGTCGTCGTCGAACATGAGGAAGCGATTCTGAAAGGAGCGGACCGGATCGTCGAAATCGGACCGGAAGCGGGCTCGGGGGGCGGATCGGTCGTCTTCGAGGGGACGCTTCAGGAAATTCTCGAATCGAAAACCAGCCTGACCGGCAGTTACCTTTCCGGCAAACGCACCGGCGGCGGACATTCCAAGCGACGAACGACCGAGCATGGTTTCCTCGAACTTTTCGGGGCGAGTGGGCACAACCTGAAAAACATCGACGTTACCTTTCCGATGGGCATTCTTTGCCTGATTACCGGGGTGAGCGGGGCGGGGAAAAGTTCGCTGATCCAGGAAACTTTGTACCCGGCCTTGTGCCGAAAACTTGGCAAGGAAAGTGTCCCTCCGGGACTTCCCTACACGCAAATTCTCGGGACCGGACAGATCGACGATGTGGTGATGGTCGACCAGAGTTCGATCGGCCGTTCGCCCCGCTCCAATCCGGTTACGTATTTGAAGATTTTCGACGAGATCCGAACGGTCTTCGCCGAAACGCTCGAAGCGAAAACGAAAAATTTCGGAGCGGGGCACTTCAGCTTCAACGTCGACGGCGGCCGCTGCGACACCTGCAAAGGGGACGGGATGATCGCGATCGATATGCAGTTTATGGCCGATATGTACCTCAAATGCCCACAATGCCAAGGCAAGCGATACAAGCGGGACGTGCTCGAAATCATGTATCGGGGCAAGAATATCGCCGAGGTTCTTGAAATGACGGCCCGGGAAGCGTTCGGATTTTTCCGGGGGCAATCGAAAGTCCAACGAAAACTGAAGCGGCTTATGGACGTCGGGTTGGATTACATCCGGCTCGGGCAACCGGCCAACACGCTTTCCGGCGGGGAATCGCAGCGGCTCAAGCTCGCCGCCTATCTTTCGCACGTCAAAAAGGGACGTTGCCTTTTCCTTTTAGACGAGCCGACGACGGGGCTGCATTTCGCGGACATCGTCCAATTGCTCGATTGTTTCGATGCGCTGATCGAGACGGGACATTCGCTGATCGTGGTCGAGCACAATTTGCAGATGATGCGTGCCGCCGATTACATCATCGACCTCGGCCCCGGCCCGGCGGAAGAGGGGGGGCGGGTGCTCGTGCAGGGGACGCCGGAAGCAATCGCGAAGTGTCACGAATCGCTCACAGGCCGGTTCCTGAATAGAGCCCTGCAAGAATTGAACGGTACAAACACGACGGCCAAAAAGTAAATTGCATAATGCTCGCGCTCTACGGCCCGTGCTCCCAAACCGAGAAGAGCGAAAATTTGACTGCGATTTCAGGTAAACGCTATTCTCGTCATTTCGACTGGAGCAACGCGCAAGGAGAAATCTCACCCTTGCCCAAAGAGTCGGAATTCATTCCCATTCGCGAGGGTGAGATTTCTCGCTTCGCTCGAAATGACACGCAAGTCGTTTGCCGTGGAGCCGCGGTCGATTTCGCTCTTGACAGCCGGGCCGAAAAAAACTACGATTCGCGGTCTTTTCCGTTATTTCCCGGTCAAAATCACTGTTGCGGTCGTTATTCGTCGATGTTTTTCTCGAAAAATTGGAACAGGAGGTCGTTTTTTTCGTTTGCCGTTCTCGGTGCGGCCTTGCTTTGCACGAACCTGTCCTGCTCGATGATCGATCCGCTTCCGCATCCGGAAATCGTCGGGAAAAACGGCCCTCTCAAACCGATGCAGAACGATCCGAACACCGTTTTCGTCGATCTTTTCCAAATTCGCGTTCGGTTTGAACAAAGGGACTTGCTCCAGGCCCTTTGGCAGGACCCAAGCACTTGCGAACAGGTCCTTCCCGTCGCCTTGCGCCGCCGATTGTCCGAAGAAGGATTTCGGGTCGGTGTCCAAGGGAAGATGATGTCCCGGAGCTTGGCACGACTTTTGGAAATCGACAAAGTTCGGCTTGAAGAATCCTCCGGAAACTCCCCGGTCGAACCGAAAACCGTTTCCGGCATGCCGGGCATGAGCGCCGAAGAACTGCTGATCGAACCGCTGGTCAGCCGACGGCAGTATTCGTTTTTGCCCGGAAAACGCTGGGAAATCAACGCCGGAGATGAAATCCCGGAAATCGCGATCTTTTGGAACGACGGCGGAGTTTGCGGGAAAACCTTCCCGAAGGCTCAATGCCTCCTCGAACTCGCGGCCGTCCCCCAACCGGACGGAAACGGGGTTCGTTTCGATATTTCCCCGCAAATTCAATACGGTGAGCCGAAGCAAACCGTTCGGGTCGCCCACGGCAATCTCATTCCCGAAGTCGGGCGCCCCAAATGGGTTTTCGACCAACTGAAAACCTCCGTCAACCTCTTGCCCGGACAATGGTTGTTGATCGGGGCAAGCGGCGAGAAGCCGTCCGGAATCGGTCGTTATTTCTTCGCCCGGGATAAGGAACAGCCGGAATTGAAGCTGATCGCGATTCGTTTGTCTTCCGCTCAAGGAGACAGTTTTCTCGGGGTCAGCGAACTGCTCGGGGTCGAGACGCCTTAGGGCGTAGTCTTTCGAAATAAAAGCCGGAAAGGAGCGAAGCGCATTGACGGTGTGTTGAGACGGAACGTCAACACACCGTCAATGCGCCGAGTACGGCTCCTTTCCGGCTTTTATTTTCGGACGCCCGTTTTTGATTTTCGCCTCTGTTTTTTTCGGGTCGGGCCGCTAAAATGATATGGCCCGGTCGATCAGGCGAAATGCGGCGGTCTGTCGCCCGGACACCACATTTTCTCGCCGACACA